>JBIILS010000045.1:0-9485 GCA_044232585.1 Ilumatobacteraceae bacterium | reverse complement strand
GGATCGGGTCTCCGATTCGGGGCCGCGAAGCAGTTCGAGGTCATTGGTGGTCGGCGAATCGTCGATTGGGCAGTCGAAGAGGCAGCAAAGCACTCTGTCGGAGTCGTCGTGGTGCTGCCAGCAGGTCAAGCCTCTGGACCTGGTCAGGTAGAGGGCGGAGCAACACGCTCTGAATCAGTGCGCCGCGGACTGGCAGCTGTGCCTAGCGATGCCACCATCGTGTGTGTTCATGACGCCGCCCGCCCATTTGCGAGTCCTGTTATTTTCCAGCGTGTGATCTCAGCAGTAGTTGATGGTGCAGATGCGGCGGTGCCTGGCATTGCGGTTGTGGACACCATCAAGCAAGTGAACCAATCCGAAGTTGTTGTCGCCACCCCTCGTCGCGAGACATTGCGCGCAGTGCAAACTCCGCAAGCATTTCGTGCATCATCGTTGCGACGTGCACACGAACAAGGTGGCGAAGGAACTGACGATGCAGCTCTCATCGAGCGCGTCGGTGGAGAAGTAGTTGTTGTTGAAGGTGAAGTCGTGAATCGAAAGATCACTTCGCCAGAAGATCTTGAGTGGGCAGTGGCTCACGCGAACAGATTGCTAGCTGGAGAAATCTAATGGTCGACATTCGTGTCGGTCAGGGTTTTGATGTCCACCGCTTTGCAGAAACTACAGAGCCCGGCCGCGTATTAGTTCTTGGTGGCGTCGCATTTCCCGGCGAACGCACACTCGTAGGTCATAGTGATGCCGATGTCATTGCACACGCCGCAGCAGATGCATTGTTAGGTGCTGCTGGACTTGGTGATATTGGACAGCATTACCCAGATACAGACCCTGCATGGAAGGGCGCAGATTCTCTTGCAATTCTGCGCGATGTTGCAAGCAAACTTTCAGCGCTCGGTTGGCGCATTAGCAATGTTGATTGCAGTGTTGTGTGTGAAGAACCACGCATTGCACCACATCGCGATGCAATGATTGCATTGTTATCAGCAGCTGCTGGCGCACCTATTTCAGTCAAAGGACGTAGGGCAGAAGGCCTTGGTTCTATTGGCCGCGGCGAAGGAATCGCCTGTTTCGCATCAGCACTCATAATGAAGGAGTCATAGACATGGCACCACGTAAACCCGCCAAGTCAAGTAGCCCAAAAGTGAACACTGGTAAGCCAGGTCGTGCAGCAGGCGGTCGCGACACAGGAAGTGGAAAAGGTGGTGGAAAGCCACCGAGCACTGGTCGCAGTAGTGGCTCGTCATCTCGTAGTAGCGGACCACGCGAAGGCGGACCTCGCGGTCGGCCTATTCGTCAATCAGATGCACGTCGTAGCGCACCTGTTGCGAAAGGTCTTGGTGGAGAACAAATCGAAGGTCGCCAAGCAGTTCGTGAACTACTCATTGGTCAACGTCGAAAAGTAAAAGAAATTTGGATTGCGCAAGACATTGACCCTGCACCAATCATTGATGACATCGAACAACTTGCCGATGCTGCACGAGTAACAGTTCTTGAAGTGCCTCGTCGCACGTTAGAAGACACAGCGCGAAGTGAAGCACCACAAGGAATAATTGCGTTTGCACAACCATTAGAAGAAGCAGACTTCAATGCACTGATGACAAAACGAAATGGCGTGATGCCATTTCTTGTCGCGGTCGACGGCGTAACTGACCCAGGCAACCTTGGTGCGTTATTGCGTTGCTGTGATGGCGCGGGGGTCACCGGCGTGATCTTGCCAAAGCATCGTGCAGTGCATGTCACGCCCACAGTTGCAAAGACATCAGCCGGAGCCATCGAGCATGTACCGATGACATTGGTTCCCGGCCTGCCAGTAGCGATCACCCAAATGCGCGACAAGGGCATCTGGGTGGTGGGGCTTGATGACTCGAGCGAGAACACCTTGTTCGACATCGCCAACTTCGCCACAGACGGTATTTGTATCGTCCTTGGCTCTGAGGGCACAGGTCTTTCCCGGCTTGTTAAGGAGCGTTGTGACACGGTTGTGAGCATTCCGATGCTTGGTCAGGTCTCCTCGCTCAACGTGTCTGCGGCAGCTGCCCTTGCGACCTATGAAGTGACCCGTGCGCGATTGGCTTCTCCCGCCTAGGATTGGGCTTCACCTTGCCGGGTTAGCTCAGTGGTAGAGCAACGCACTTGTAATGCGTAGGTCGTGGGTTCAATCCCCACACCCGGCTCCATTCGCCCCCTTTTGGGGTCGACCTCTTGGCTGTTTCCTTTACCCAGTAAGGAAAATCGGGGTGTCGTACCCCTGTACCCGCATAGGAACTACCGTGTAGTCGTCTCCTATTTCTCTCTCGGAGGACCTTTTCCATGAGCCAACAAAAACCAGGCGCCCGTCGCCCATCACTTTCATCTCCCAGCACCGGCACCCTCGGCGCAGCCGTGGCAGTCGTTGCCCTTGTGCTCGGATTCCTTATTCTGCGTGACGTACGAGGCGACGGTGGCGCAGTTACTGGCCCTGTAGCGACAGCAGACCCAAGTGGCACGGTGGCAACTGGCGACACAGTCGACCCAGCCGCTCCTACGACCACCTCGCCATTCAGTATCAATGGGTTCAAGATTCAAGTCGCTAACGCATCCGGGCTTGCCGGTAGTGCCGGCGACATGACCACCAAGCTGCAAGACCAGGGCTACGTAGTTCAGGTTGCAATGAACGTTGCTGCTGGCACTGCGAAGCGTGCGAAGACTGGCGTGTTCTATCTCGCCGGTTGTGAAGCCGCGTCACAGAACGTGGCCGGAGTACTTGGCGGCAATGTTGAAGTGGCTGCAATGCCACAGCCAATTCCTGTGGAAACGGGAACTGTTGGTGAAGCATGCATTCTGATTTTGCTCGGCACTGATCTTGCTAACAAACCACTTGCTGGTGTTGTTGGTTACGGCAATGGTGCGGTAGCAACGACATCTACAACAGTCGCTGGTTAATCAACTCTTTTGCAGCATCTCGCGTGCTGCTTCTTCGATACAGCGCAAGACATGAGTCATTGACTCTTCTGCACCAAATTTTTGGGTCAAGTTTGTGACGTGCAGATCTGCATACAAAGACGAGTCCATCGCTTCATCAATGTCGCCAACAATTGCAGCAACACTTGTTTTTGCTTCGCGTGCATAATCACAGACGCTTCCAACAACTTTTCCATCAAAGCTTGTGTCGTCCAACAAGCCTTCGCCAGTGATTATTAGATCGGTGTTTTGAATCGCTTCATCGAAGTCGACTTCTTCAGCAACAATGTCGAAGCCAGGCATCAATGTTGCACCCAACGCGGCAAGTGCACCTGCCAGCCCGCCAGCCGCACCAGAGCCAGGTAGTTCTGCAACATTGATTCCATATTCTGATTCATACATTTGTGCAAGGCGTTCTAGACGACCAGTCAGAAGATTCACTTGTGATTTAGTTGCACCTTTTTGTGGGCCAAAAACTTGGGCTGCATCTGTGAACAATGTGTCGACATCGCATGCAACAAGAAAATCAACCGCAAGAAGTCGTGCGGGTGTACTTATTGCACGTAGTGCTCCGTACCCACCATCGGTTGTTGCTGATCCGCCGAGACACACAATGATTTTCTTTGCGCCTTCGTTGAGTGCAATATCGATAAGTTGCCCCGTGCCAGTAGTTGATGCAGCCACTGCATCGTTCTGTTCGGCGCCACCAACCAAGGTGAGTCCAGATGCGCGCGCCATCTCAATGACGGCAACGCCTCGGTGTAACCGCCATTCGGCCTGAACGGGATGACCGAGTGGCCCTGCGACTGTGGTGACACGGTTTGCGCCACCCAACACTTCGAGCGTGCCTTCACCACCATCTGCCATGGGCATTTCCACACAGTCAATATTGAGGTTCCAACAGGCATGGCCAATAGCAGCGCACACCTGTGCAGCAGACGCGGTTCCTTTGAACTTGTCGGAGGCTGCAAGTACGCGCATGTGCATACCTTACGGGGCGCATAAGGTTGCGCCATGAGTGAATTGACAAACATTGATGCAGTAGACCAAGCCGCGCTAGTTGCTAGTGGGAAAGTTTCTGCACGCGAACTGGTTGATGCCGCAATTGCTCAGGCCGAGGTGGTCAATGGCGATATCAACGCCATCATTCACCCTCGGTTTGAACGCGCACAAAAAGAAGCTGACGCAGGTTTGCCAGTTGGGCCTTTCACGGGCGTGCCGTTGGTCTTGAAAGATTTGGGTGCGCCGCTCGCTGGCGAACCGCACCATATGGGCACTCGGTTTTTGAAGAATGAAAAATACGTTGCCGCGCGCAGTAGTTATCTAACGCAGCGTTTCTTGCGCGCAGGGTTTGTCGTTATTGGTCGCACCAATACGCCGGAGTTCGGAAACACAATCACAACTGAACCTTTGTCATATGGCCCAACGCGTAACCCGTGGAATCTTGAACACTCAACCGGTGGTTCAAGTGGCGGTTCAGCAGCAAGTGTGGCAGGGCACATTGTGGCGGTGGGGCACGCTAACGATGGTGGTGGTTCTATTCGTGTGCCAGCAAGTGAATGTGGGCTTGTTGGGCTGAAACCGTCGCGTGGTCGTGTGAGTAAAGGGCCTGACCTTGGCGAAACTTGGATGGGAGCAACCATTGATGGCTGTGTGACTCGCACTGTGCGTGACACCGCTGCAGTTCTGGATGTGATCTGTGGGTATGAATCCGGTGACCCATACATGGCGCCACCATTTGCTCGCCCATTGTCTCAAGAAGTTGGCGTGAACCCTGGCCGGTTACGCATTGGCATTCTTGATCATCCGTTGTTTGGGTTCCAATTAGACGATGCAGAGTCGCGGGCTTCTGTCGCACGTGTTGCAGACCAATTGACTGCGTTAGGTCATGATGTTTCTGTTGCATGGCCAGAACACTTGAACGATGAATTGTGCGCAGGAAAATTCACAGCAATAGTTGCTGCGTGGACGCACAGAGATGTTTCTACTTTTGAATCAATTCTTGGTCGCACAATTGGTGAAGGTGATCTAGAGCCAGACAACATTCGTATGCGTGAAATGGGTCGAGCAGTCACGGCAGAAATGTATTTGGCAAATATGGAATGGCTGCATGCATGGTGCAGGCGAGTTGTGCAGTGGTGGGAACCAACTGACGGCTCGAAAGGCTTTGATGTTCTTGTGACTCCGACTCTTGCTGGCCCGCCGCCACGCATTGGTCATCTCAGTGGTGAACATGGCGGACGCAATTTGCGCGAGATCATGGCGTACACATCGCAGTTCAACTTGACGGGGCAACCAGCAATCAGCCTTCCGTTGCATTGGTCATCAACAGGTCTTCCGATGGGCGTGCACTTTGTCGGTGCGCCATTTCGAGAAGATGTGTTGGTGCGGCTTGCTTCACAATTGGAAACCGCGATGCCGTGGCGTGACAAGGTTGCCCCTCTGGTGGCGAATTCCTAGTAGTTCGGTAGGGTTTGAATATGGCCGTGACCGTTCGAATCCCCACCAATATGCGCCCCATCTCAGGTGGCGCATCCACTGTTTCTGTCGAAGGAGCAACCTTGCGCGATGTGCTTGTAGCTCTTAACGCAGCCCATGCAGGCTTTGATGAGCGTCTGTTTGATGCCACAGGGGACCTGCACAAGTTCGTCAATGTCTTTGTTTCTGACGACGATGTCCGCTATTTGCAAGGGTTAGATACCCCGGTAGCGCCTGGAGACACGGTCTCTATCATCCCTGCCGTCGCTGGCGGCCAGTAAATCTCGGGCACTGCTTCCTCTGAGAGGGGTAGTGCCGTTAGCAGTCTCAACGGTAGAGTGCTAGTCGTCTGTTCTGGTGTGAAAACACCCCCCGAACAGCCCAATCCCCATACCTACGGAGGAAAATCCCATGGCAAAGCTCATTGCATTTGATGAAGAAGCACGGCGCGGTCTTGAAGCCGGCATGAACAAGTTGGCTGACGCCGTTCGCGTCACGCTCGGACCTAAGGGTCGCAACGTTGTCCTTGCCAAGCAGTGGGGCGCACCAACCATCACTAATGACGGTGTTTCCATCGCAAAAGAAATCGACCTTGAAGATCCATACGAGCGCATTGGTGCTGAGTTGGTCAAGGAAGTTGCAAAGAAGACTGACGATGTTGCCGGTGACGGAACAACAACAGCAACAGTTCTTGCATGGACCATGGTTCGCGAAGGACTTCGTAACGTTGCTGCTGGTGCAAACCCAATGTCATTGAAGAAGGGCATCGAAGCTGCAACTGCTGCTGCAATTGAAAGCATTCGTGCACTTGCAAAAGAAGTTGATTCGAAAGAGCAGATCGCACAGGTTGCATCTATCTCAGCTGCTGACCCGGAGATTGGTCGCATGATTTCAGAGGCAATCGACAAGGTTGGTAAAGACGGTGTTATCACTGTTGAAGAAAGCCAAACATTCGGAATGGAAATGGACCTTGTAGAAGGAATGCGCTTCGACAAGGGCTACATCTCGCCATACTTCGTAACAGATACAGACCGCATGGAAGCATCGCTTGACGATGCTTACATCCTTTTGGTGTCAAGCAAGATCACAAACGTTCGTGACATGTTGCCAGTACTTGAAAAAGTCATGCAGAGCGGTCGCCCATTGGTCATCATTGCTGAAGACATCGAAGGTGAAGCTCTTGCAACTTTGGTTGTTAACAAGATCCGCGGAACATTCAAGAGCGTTGCTGTCAAGGCTCCTGGTTTCGGTGACCGTCGTAAAGCAATGTTGCAAGACATCGCAATTCTTACTGGTGGCCAGGTCATCAGCGAAGAAGTTGGTCTCAAGCTTGAAAACGTCACACTTGACTTGTTGGGAACAGCAAAGAAGATTGTTATTACAAAAGATGAGACAACAATCATCGAAGGTGCCGGTTCAGATGATGACATCAAGGGTCGCATTAGCCAATTGAAGGCTGAAATCGACAACACCGATTCTGACTACGACCGCGAAAAGCTCCAAGAGCGTTTGGCCAAGTTGTCTGGTGGAGTTGCAGTCCTCAAAGTTGGCGCAGCTACTGAAGTAGAACTCAAAGAGAAGAAGCACCGCATTGAAGATGCTGTCAGCACCACAAAGGCTGCCATCGAAGAAGGCGTTGTTCCTGGCGGTGGCGTTGCATTGCTTCGCGCACAAGCTGCTGTCATCGTTGCTGCTGAAAAGCTCACTGGTGACGAAGCAACTGGCGCACGCATGGTTGCACGTTCACTTGAAGGACCACTCAAGCAGATCGCAGAAAACGCAGGCCTCGAAGGTGGCGTTGTTGTTGAGCGCGTAAAGAACTTGAAGGGCAACGAAGGACTCAATGCCGCCACTGGCGAATATGTAGACCTTGTGAAGCTTGGTGTTATTGACGCAGCAAAAGTAACTCGCTCTGCATTGCAGAACGCAGCATCAATTGCAGCATTGTTCCTCACCACCGAAGTTGTTATTGCTGACAAGCCTGAAGAGGCTGGCGGCGGACACAACCACGGCGGCGGAATGGATGACTTCTAGACCATCGTCTAGAAGTACTTCAACTCTTCTTTCTTGATGTCGCGCGTCATCGCTCTCGTTAGCGGTGCAGAAGCGCGAGATGTCGATTCAGACCTGCCGTATTTGTCGCGCGCTTTAGGCGATCGCGGCATCATCGCGGAAATTGTTGATTGGGATGACGTATCCATTGACTGGTCGCGCTATTCCGTGGCGATTGTCCGTTCCCCATGGGACTATCACCGCCGGTATCCCGAATTTCTTGCGTGGCTAGATTCTGTTTCTGCTGCAACTACTCTGCAGAACTCTGCAGACATCATTCGCTGGAATACCAACAAGGAATATCTGGCCGAACTTGTTGAAGCGCAAATCGGAGTCATTCCTACAACGTTTGTGCGTTCAGCAGAGGACCTAGTCACAATTACAAACGAGGGAATGCTCGAACGCGACATTGTGGTGAAACCCACCATCAGTGCCGGTTCGAACAACACAGAACGCCATGAGGAGTCTCCCGTTAAGGCTGCAGCTCATCTTGGATTTCTTCTTGATGCAGGGTTTGTTGCAATTGTGCAGCCGTATCAGCGCTTCATTGATGAACGTGGTGAAACAGGCATGGTGTATTTCAACGGTGAGCTCAGTCATTCGTTCCGCAAAGGTGCCATTTTGGCAACAGGTGAGAATGTAAAAAATGGACTCTTCACGGTTGAAGAAATCACACCTCGGACTGCCAGCGGGCAAGAGCGTGAACTGGGCGAAGCCGTGATGACCTTTGTGAAGAAGAAGTTCGGCGAGTACCCCTTGTATGCCCGAGTTGACGTGGTGCGTGGATCTGCGGGGGTTCCGGTCGTGATGGAGCTGGAGTTAGCAGAACCGTCGTTTTTCTTACAGGTAGACCATGAGGCGCCGTCACGATTTGCCTCCGCGGTTCTGGCTCGCCGATAGCGTTATCAGTATGAGCGAACCGATGTCCCCGTCAGTTGGTCTTGCAGTAGTCCACTATTTTTGCAAGCCAAGTTTTGAATACGACGGTGATGCACTTGTTGCAGCCGTGAAAGCCGCTGAAGGCGCCGGTGTCACTGTGATCACTGTTGCCATGTTGGGACATAAAGCAGATGTTGCTGTGATGGGTGTCGCCGCTGACATGCGCGAGCTGAAGGCATTGCAAACAGGCATTCAACACGCTGGTCTCGACATTGTTGATAGCTACATCTCGCTGACTGAAGTTTCTGAATACTCAAAAGGCATGCCAGAAGAAATGCTGAATGCACGCTTGTACCCACAGCTTCCACCTGCTGGGAAAAATGCATGGTGTTTCTACCCAATGTCAAAGCGTCGCGAACACAAAGACAACTGGTTCACACTTGAATTCGACAAGCGCAAAGAACTGATGGAAGAACACGGCAAGAGCGGACGTACGTTTGCTGGCCGAATCATTCAGCTCGTTACTGGTTCAACCGGTCTTGATGATTACGAATGGGGAGTCACGCTGTTTGGTGTGAACCCGGATGATCTCAAAGAAGTGGTGTACACCATGCGGTATGATGAAGCGTCTGCTGTCTACGCCGAGTTCGGTGCGTTCTACATGGGCATGGTGACGCCCGTTGAAGAACTAATTCACCAAATCTAGATTTCAATCGACACGGTGGTTGGCCCATCGTTCACTGAAGACACTTGCATGTAGGTGCGAAAGCGACCCGTCTCAACATGAGCGCCTAGTTGTTGTAGCTCTGCGACAACCTTGTTCACTAATGGTTCTGCGTATTCAGGTTTTGCTGCAGCTGTCCACGTAGGCCTGCGACCAGCGTTCGTATCGCCATACAACGTGAACTGACTGATGAGCAAGATGCTCCTGGTGGAGTCAGCAATGGAGATATTCATCACGCCGTTCTCATCTTCCATGATGCGAAGATTCCAGATCTTCTCCGCCATCTTCTTCGCAGTGACTTCGATATCGGTGTGAGTGATACCGAGAAGAACGAGAAGTCCTTTTTCTATTTCACCAGCGCGAATAGTGGTGCCATCCACTTCAGCATCAACAGATGCATTAAGAACTCGTTGTA
>JBIILS010000094.1:0-4386 GCA_044232585.1 Ilumatobacteraceae bacterium | reverse complement strand
TTCGCAGTGACTTCGATATCGGTGTGAGTGATACCGAGAAGAACGAGAAGTCCTTTTTCTATTTCACCAGCGCGAATAGTGGTGCCATCCACTTCAGCATCAACAGATGCATTAAGAACTCGTTGTATTAAAGCCCGCATACCCACATCGTAGTGTTGCTACGGTGGTGTTGTGCCTGAGTTGTCTACCATTCTTGCGTTCTGTGCAGCCACAGTTGCGCTGTTGCTGATTCCAGGGCCGGCGGTTATTTATATTCTGAACCGCAGTATTGGTGACGGACGCAAGGTAGGTCTTGCTGCAGTAGGCGGGCTAGAAGTTGGCGATGCAATTCAAGTGTTGTTTGCCGCACTCGGACTAAGTGCTGTGTTGGCTGCATCGGCCACGTTGTTCAACATTGTGAAATGGGCTGGCGTTGTGTATCTGGTGTACACAGGAATTCGTACCTTGATACGTGTACCAGTCGCACTTGATGGTGATCAAGCGGCTGTTTCAACGAAGCAGGCTTTTAGGCAGGGGATTATTGTCAACGCGCTGAACCCGAAAACAGCTTTGTTCTTCCTGTCAATCTTTCCGCAGTTCATTGACACGACTTCTGATCATGCTCAACTTCAGTCTTTGTTTCTTGGCGCAATTTTTGTGGTGTTAGCCACACTGTTCAATGGCTCGTATTCGCTGATGGCAAGTGGGCTGCGACACCTCTTATTGCGTGGCCAAACACTGCCATTCATTCAGCGGTATGTCTCGGGCAGTTTGTTTGTGGGGCTTGGGCTTGTGGCTGCAACCGCTGGACGTACCAAGTAGACCAGCAAGCAATCTGAGGTCTAGTCTCATTGCATCACTTATAGCGGAGGCACGAGATGAATAGCACAGTGCAAGAGGCACAAGCCTTTCTGGCAGAGAATTGGAAACCAAGTAATGACTTGGCTGCGTGGCGCGAAAAAATAGTTGATTCAAAATGGGCTGCATTGCGTTGGCCGACAGAGTGGTTTGGTCGCGGACTAGACGATGACGCTGCAACCGAAGTTGAGAACGTATTTCGCGTCGCCGGAGTGCCAGGACCGGGACAGGATAAATCAAACTTGTGGGCGGGCACACTGTTGTCATACGGCAATGATGAAATGAAGTCGTTGTACTTGCGCAAACTTCTGCTCGACGAAGTTGGTATGTGTTTGTTGTACAGCGAACCTGGCGCTGGCTCTGATCTTGCTGGTCTCCGTACTACTGCAGTACGTGATGGCGGTGAATGGGTAGTTAATGGGCAGAAGGTATGGACCTCTGGTGCGAAAGATGCCGACATCGGCATGTTGATTGCCCGTACCGATTGGGACCAACCAAAGCATCGCGGTATTTCATTCTTCTGGATGCCAATGAAACAAGACGGCGTCGACGTGCGACCATTACGTCAAGCTACGGGCGACTCACGATTCAACGAGGTGTTCATTACCGATGCTCGCATTCCTGAATCACATTTGTTGGGTGACCTCAATAAAGGGTGGTGGGTATTGCAGACTGCGTTGGCCTATGAACGCGCAGTGATGGGTATATCTCGTCGCGGCCCACGTGGCCCCGGTGGTGCAACGGCATCAGCACACGGAAATATTCCATCTCCAGATTTGTCTTTAGTGAAGTTGGCACAAGAAGTTGGAAAGAATACCGATGCAACCGTGCGTCAGAAGTTGGCGAAGTTGTATTGCATGCGGTTAACCAATGATTGGAACGGTGATCGTGCAAAAGCAGTTGCCGAAATGGGCGGCTCGTCTCCGCTTGCATCGTTGGGCAAGTTAAACATGTCGGGCATTTTGCATTTCGCAGGCCATGTTCAAGGTGAACTTCTTGGGGCAGAAGGTGCACTTGACGGAGACCAGAATCCCCGTGCACGTGATGCGAACTACTCGCAACTGAATGCCTATTTCACATCAATTGGTGGCGGCACAGATCAGATTCAGCGCAACATCATTGGTGAACTTGTTTTGGGATTACCAAAAGAGCCACAGATAGATCGAGATATGCCGTTTAGTGAAGTACCTGCCTCTGGCAGGAAATAACGCTGCAGTTAGTCGCGTGACATGGTGGCGCGACTCTCACCATGGAAGTCGAGCACTTGATCATTATCAAGACTGATTTCCACTTTTGTGAGATGACCCGTAAACAGGAACGGTGATTCGTAATTGCTGACGGGTGTTCCGCGATCAAGACCAATATCAAGACCTGACCATGAGATAAGAATCCAGAAGATGTTGTTTGTGGTCATTGTGCCCACTTGAACATCATCAATAAACATGGTCAGTGTTCCTTCGTTACCGTTGCGCTTCATTCGCACGCCAACAGTATGAGCACCAGGTGTTATCGGTTTGTCAGAACGCAGCATCTGGTGTGAGCCACCAATGTTGAGGTCGTGTTCTAAATAACCATCACGAATAAAGAGGCTGTACCCACTGGTGAGGTCGCCGTGAGAAATGATGACGCCTTCGCATCCGTCTTTCGGAACATCAATCAACGCCGAGATTGTGTACGAACGGCTGCGCAAGTCAGGTGCAACATCCGAAGGCAAGTGGCCCATGCCGCGCCAGAAGGTGTAGTTGGTTCGTTCGCCGGTATGACGTTCTGCGTTTTCAACGAAGCGCGGAGCGAATCTGTCGTCAAGTGGAAGAACGCTGTGCTTGTTTGCTTCTTCCCACCACTTGTCAATCATGCGAGCAAGTCGTTCAGGTTCTGCTTCCGCTAAGTCATTGGATTCGTTGAAGTCAACATCGAGGTTGTACAGCTCCCACTTGTCATTCTCGAACGGAGTTCCCATCTGGTGGAAGGCAACAGCTTTCCAGCCGTCTTCCCACAGTCCGCGATGACCAAACATTTCAAAGTATTGAGGGCCACGATTAACGATGGCCTCTGCGTTTGAAAGAACTGGAGCAAATGATGTTCCTTCAATCGGCATCTGTGCGATTCCGTTGATGGTGCTTGGCGCTTCGAGACCAAGCATGTCAAGGATGGTGGGGGCGAGGTCGATTGCATGGCAGAAGTTATGACGAAGTCCGCCTTCATCTTTCACAACACCTGGCCACGAAAGAATGAACGGATCTCGAATACCACCCGAGTGAGTGTTCTGTTTGTAGCGCTTTAGTGGAGTGTTTGCAGCCATAGCCCAACCCCAAGGGAAGTTGCTGTGAGTATCAGGGCCACCGATATCGCCAACCTTTGCAATCTTTTCTTCGATTGATTCGGGAATCAGATTGAAAGGCCCCATTGCGTTAATGAATCCCCACGGGCCACCTTCTTGGCTAGCGCCGTTGTCGCTCATCACCATAATGACGGTGTTGTCTAACTGGCCGGAGACTTCAAGTTGTTTGATAACTCGCGCCAAGTTTTCGTCAAAGTGCTCCAACATTGCGGCGTATGCAGCCATGAGGCGAACAAAGAGTGGCTTTTGTTCTGCTGGCACGTCTTCCCATGGCAAGACAAAGTCGTTACGCGCAGGAAGTTCGGTACCTGCTGGCACCAGACCCAGTTTGATTTGGTTTGCAAGACGACGTTCGCGTGCTGCATCCCAACCATCTAGGTAGTACTGCTCACAACGATCAATGATTGGTACTGGCGCTTGGTGTGGAGCGTGACATGCGCCTGGTGCGAGCAACATGAACCACGGCGAGTTCGGTGCGCCAGCTGTGTGGTCCGCAAGATATGTCACTGCATTGTCGACAAGATCTTCTGTGAGGTGATAACCGGTCCAGTATGTTCCGGGTGCAGTGACGTGTGAGTTGTCGCGTACTACTTCAGGACTGAACTGATCTGTCTCAGCATCAAGGAATCCGTAGAAACGATCAAAGCCACGCGCAAGCGGCCAGCCATCGAATGGACCGGTTGGTCCTGTTTCGGTGAGTGGGGTGACATGCCATTTGCCCACCATGTAGTTGCGGTAACCGTGAGGGCGCAACATCTCAGCGAGCGTGCCGGCTTCCTTTGCAATCTTTCCGCGATAGCCGGGGTATCCGCTGTCGAAGTTTGCAAGACATCCGACTCCGACAGAGTGGTGATTACGGCCAGTGTGAATTGCTGCACGAGTTGTAGAGCACATGGCGGTGGTGTGAAACCCTGAGAAACGTAAACCGCGCTGTGCAATTGAGTCGATTACGGGCGTTGCGTTTTCCGAGCCGTAGCAACCGAAGTCCGCAAAGCCGACATCGTCTAGCAGCACGATCAGAATGTTTGGCTTATCCCCGTCGGTGTTTTCTGACGGGAAGTACGGGGTTGATTCAGCGAGGGTGCGGCCAATGGTGCCGGGAAATCCCTGAGGGGTAGTGGGATTGAACGTCATAAAAACCTCCGTAGGTGGTGAAGCAATTGTAGTGATATTGCTAATGCCGTCGGAATATGTGGTGCGTTCAGAAT
>JBIILS010000028.1:0-14073 GCA_044232585.1 Ilumatobacteraceae bacterium | reverse complement strand
TACGCAGCAATCAATAACGACAATCCGAATGCCAAAGACACCATCAGAACTTTGCCGTCGAATGCTGGAACAAGAATGGCGGTACCAGGCCCGCCCATCATGAGAAGAAAAGTACCGAAAGCTTCGGCACCCATAATGCGTGAATGTTTCATAAGGAGCCCCCTAGAAAGGTGAGTCTCCGCCCACACATGTTTTAACCAATCGGAAGGGATTGGTGGTGGATGGGGTGGCCTACCAGACAGGGTCGACGACGTGGACCTTGCCTAGTCGCAATTCCAAAGCATCGCCAGCATTAAGCAGCAGGTCTTCACGCCATGAATGAGAAACGATCTGGACGCCTTGCGGCGCTCCATCATGATTCCCAATAGGAAAGGCAAGCGACGGGATTGCAAGAGATGCCAAATTGACGGTGTACCGAAGGTGGTCCCAGAGTGGCGCCATTATTTCGGAACCTTCTATGTCTTCGTTCATTCTCATAAATGGTTTTGTCAAAACTGGCATCACGATTAGTGGGTATGTTTCAAAAAATTGATTCCAAGCACGAAACATCATGTCTCTGTCGGCGAGTGCTTTCATCAATACTTGCGGAGTTGGCTCGGGGAACATTGGGAGCATTCCTTCTGTTGCCTTTGTTAGGCCAGAGTCATTGATGCCAGGCAATGAAGGCACAAGACCAAGCAGAACATCCATTGCGCCTAACCGCAGCCACATCGAGAAGAGTGTCTCCAGCATTGGGGGAGAAATTTCTTCCACTTCATAACCGGCATCTTCAAGCAAACGTCCAGCAGTTCGCACTGCTGTCTTTGTTGCGTCATCCATTGGGTGGCCATCTTCAGTAATTAGTGCAACTCGTATTGGAGACTTTGGTGCGGGAAAGTCATTCTGCATTGGAACCCAAAATGGGTCAGCCCAGTTCGGGTACTGCATTGCTGAATAAGTCAGACGAAGATCTGCCATTGTGCGAGCGAGAGGACCTTGCGTTGACATCATCATTCCGGATAATCCACGTGGGTTTGGATTTGTGCCCCCTGATGGCATGCGACCCATTGTTGGACGCAAACCGATGATGCCATTGCAAAATGCTGGCCAACGCACAGATCCTGCAACGTCGTTACCTTGGGCAATTGCACACATGCCTGATGCAACTGCTGAACCAGCACCGCCGCTTGAACCGCCAGGTGTCAGATGTTTTCCGTGTGGGTTGTGAGTCTGACCGTGCAAATCATTTCCGGTATGTGATCGCAGTGCGAACGAAGGGGAGTTGGTGCGTCCCAACATGACAGCACCATCAGTAAGCAGTCCTTCTATACATTTGTGTGTCATTGAAGACATGTTGTCTTTCAACATCGCGATGCCGTTGTCCATCACATAGGGCACATGGTCGGTATTGATTTTTGTTGTCATTGCAACGCCAGCAAGAGGACCAGTTGCTGAACCAGAATCAATTAATGATGCTTGAGCACGGGCATGTTCATCAGTGCGCACCACAATTGCGTTGAGTTTGCCGTTTACTGCATCAATACGCGCGATATGTGCTTCAGTGACTTCTACAGCGCTAACAGTTCGTTCACGAACAAGACGAGCAGTTTCGGTTGCTTCTAGTTGCCATAGTTCTGTTGTCATGTTCCCCCCGGAATGATTACGGTTCGACGATTGCAAATCCTGTTGTGATGGTGTCGAGTTTTCCGAAAATCTCTACCAATGCTGAGGCATCGCCATCAATAGAGATGGTGCCTGCAGTGATTTGGTCAACGAAGGTTGTTGCCTGCGTGACCACATCAAGCATGGTGAGACGAGTCAATGTGATTGTTGCAGCAGCAGATTTTTCATGACGACCCGGAGTTGCGTACAACGTGCGGTTTGAAATACCAAGAATCCACTTTTCGTCTATATCTGTGAAATACCAGTTGACGCACAGTGAAACACCACCCAACTCTTCCGACTTCATTCGTACAGAAAGTGAGTCAAAGAGTTGTTCGATTGTCATTGCGAGAAGGAGTCCTCTATTTCGCACTGGCATTGGTGTTGGCTTTGGTGGTCCTTGACGTAATTCTTGTGCACCCATCAGATACGCATTTCGGAAAGTTGATGACTCTGCTTGGTATCCAAGTTGTTCAAGTGCATCTGCTTGCAAGTTACGTGCAGCAGTATTGGTTGGGTCTGCGAACACCAAGTGGTTCACAAGTTCTGCCACCCAGCGGTAATCGCCATTGTCAAATGCTTTCTGTGCATTAGCAATCAATGCATCGGCACCACCGGCAAGTTCCACATATCGTTTACCTACTTCGGTAGGTGGCAATTTGTTGAGGTTCGCCGGATTGCCGTCATACCAACTGAGATAACGCTGGTACACAGCTTTTGAGTTATGTACTAAGTCTCCGTAATAACCACTGGTGTGGTCATTGGCTTTGAACTCATCTGGCATTACGAGAGTTGCCGCAATTTCCAAAGGTGTGAACCCTTGGTTTGCAAAACGCATTGACTGGTCGTGAATCCATTTGTACAAGTCACGTTGTTGAATGAGGAACTCATGCAGATCTTCATTTCCCCAACGTGGCCAGTTATGAGATGTGAAAAGAATCTTTGTATCAGCAGCAAACAGTTCAATTGATTCATCGATGTACTTTGACCACTTCAACGAGTTACGAACTTGCGCGCCACGAATTGGTACCAAGTTGTGCATTGTGTGCGAGCAGTTTTCTGCCATGCACAACCAACCTTGATCAGGAAAGAAGAAGTTCATCTCTGCAGGTGCTTCAGTTTCCGGCGTCAACTGGAAGATGATGCGAACACCGTCAACAACTAATTCCTCACCCGTAAACGTGATGTCTTCGGTAGGTGCAATCAACCCTGGAGGCCCAAGCGGAACTGAGTTGCCAAGTCCGCAATCAACGTGGCCGGTTGGGCCAGCAGGAAGTAGCGGACCAAATTGGTATGCGGCGCGGCGTCCCATGGCAGGACCTGCAATGACATTTTCTCCGACTGTCTCATGAAGGAATCCGACAGGGGCAATGACGCGGCATTTTCCAGCATCAACTTCGTCTTGGGTTGTGACACCAAGAACACCACCGAAATGGTCTGCGTGTGAGTGGGTGTAGATAACGGCAGTAACGGGGCGGTGGCCGAGTTGTGCGGTGATCAGTTCGTAACTGGCACGAGCTGTTGCTTCGGTGGTGAGTGGGTCGATTACGACCCAGCCTTCTGTTCCCTTGATAAAGGTGATGTTCGAAATGTCATAACCACGCACTTGCCACACGCCATCGGCAACTTCAAAAAGTCCGTGATGCGCATTGAGTTGGGCGTGACGCCACAAGCTGGGGTTCACAGTTTCAGGTGAAGGGCCACCAGCGCGCAGGAAGTCATACCTATTAACGTCGAGCACCATTCGGCCGGTGGCATCGTTGATGCGACCCGTGGGTAGTGAGGCAATGAAGCCGCGCTTGGCGCGCTCGAAGTCACCGGCATCCGAGGGCGGGGTGACGGTGGAGTTCTTTGCCTTGGTGTGGACAGAGGCTGGTTTCGGTTGCTCGATGTTTGACATAAAGATCCTTCTTAAGGTGCCTAAGAACAATAGTGGGCAATGGCGCCACCGCATTAATGAGGGATACCTACCGAAAAGGCTCCGCCTCAGGAGATTTAGCCCCCTGCGAACTAAGGTCATTCCATACCCCCAGCGCTGGGGACCTATGTAGGAGGACATCATGCCAAAGCCAGGAATGCACACAGGAAACGAGACCGACTCAGAATTGAACTTTGCGATGTCTGCAAAGGCGTTGCCTTTGTTCAATGCCGTGAAGAAGTTCATCGCTGAAGAAGTCGAGCCAATGGCAGCGAAGTTTTACGCTCTTGGTGAAAACAGAGAAGATCGTTGGCAGTACGTGCCAGGTCAACTCGAATTGCTTGAAGGCGTGAAGTCAAAGGCAAAAGCACAGGGTCTGTGGAACTTTTTCCTGCCAAACGCAGAAACTGGCGAAGGCCTTTCAAACCTCGACTACGCATACATCGCCGTAGAACTTGGCAAGAGCCCGCTTGCGTCGGAGTGCCTGAACTGTTCAGCTCCTGACACCGGCAACATGGAAGTTCTTGAGCGCGTCGGAACACCTGCTCAAAAAGAAAAGTGGTTGAAGCCACTTCTTAACGGCGAGATTCGTTCTGCCTACGTAATGACCGAGCCAGACGTTGCGTCATCTGATGCAAAGAACCTTCAGTGCCGTGCAGAACTTGACGGCGACGAGTGGGTTATCACTGGTGACAAGTACTACGCGTCAGGCGCAGGCGACCCACGTTGCAAGATTTTCATTGTGATGCTGCTCACTAGCCCTGATGGTCCTCCAAGTCGCAAGCATTCGCAAATTCTTGTTCCGAGAGACACACCAGGTGTTGAAATTGTTGGACCAATGGAAGTGTTCGGCGAAGACGATGCACCTCATGGTCACATGCATATTCGTTTCAACAGCGTGCGCGTTCCAAAAGAAAACATTCTGCAGGGCGAAGGAAAAGGTTTTGAGATTTCACAAGTACGTCTCGGACCTGGCCGTATTCACCACTGCATGCGTTCAATCGGTGCTGCAGAGCGTGCGCTTGAGCTCATGATTCGTCGTGGACTTACTCGCGAAGCTTTCGGTAAACCAATTGTTCGTTTGGGCAAGAACCCAGAAGTGATTGCAAAGGCACGTATCGAAATCGAAGCATGTCGTCTCATGGTTCTTCGTGCTGCAAAAGCTATGGACACTATGGGTAACGCTGAAGCTCGTATTTGGGTAAGCGCCATCAAGGCAATGGTGCCCATTCGCGTGTGCGCCATCATCGACGAAGCAATTCAGATGCACGGCGCAACTGGTGTTTCTCAGTGGTCTCCGTTGTCACGTATGTACGCGAGCCAGCGCACATTGCGTTTGGCCGATGGCCCAGACGAAGTGCACTGGAGCGTTGTTGCTCGCTCAGAGATCAACCGCTACGAAGGCGAAGAGTCTCCTGGAAAGCCAGAGACATACCGCGGTATGTTCAGCGGCCCATCCTGATTCATTAACCATCAATGAAGTTTTCAATATGGCCCAATAGTGAACGCCCATGGACTGAAGTCCGTGACCTTGCTACTGAAATAGAAAACATGGGCTGGGATGGCCTGTGGTACGCAGACCATTACATGCCGAATACTCCTGATGGTGAACCCATCGGTGGTGACATGCACGAGTGTTTCAGCATCTTGTCGGCACTTGCTGCGACTACGTCACGTATTCGTCTCGGATCATTGGTGACTCCAACCACCATGAATCATCCGGCGCTAATTGCGAATCGTGCAGCCACGATTGATCGCATCAGTAACGGCCGATTCGTTTTGGGCATGGGTGCTGGTTGGCAGATCAACGAGCACACAGCGTTTGGAATCGAGCTATTCGGAAACAAAGATCGCGTTGACAGATTTGCGGAAGCAATTGAGATTACGTCGCGCATGTTGTCAGAAGACCGCGTGTCGTTTGCGGGCAAACACTTCACAATCATCAACACGCCATGTGAACCAAAGCCAGTGCAATCACCGTTGCCAATCCTTGTCGGAACAGGCGGGCCGCGCATGTTGCGTCTTACCGCACGTTTCGCTCAAGAGTGGAATACATGGGGACCACCTGAAGGCGCAGGGGAAGTCATGCAGAAATTGCGTGAAGCCTGTGACAAAGAAGGTCGCGACATCAACACCATGCGCAAGTCTGTGCAAGCACTTTTCTTTATTACACCTGATGAAGCATCTGCTGAAAAATTGAGGACAAAAGTTCCGATGGAACGTTCCATTGTCGGCACCACTTCACAGATCGTTGATGCCATTGGTCAATATGTTGATCAGGGTTTCGACGAAGTGTGTGTTCCGGACTTCACATTGGGTGGAAGTGCTGCGCAACGCCTTGATGCGTATGGCTCAATCTGGGCCAACATTGCTTCACAGTTTCAGTAATTGATTGTTGCTTAGTCGGGCAACGCAATTTCAATACTTGATGGGTCGGTTGTGCTTGTCGGTGCCACAGGTTTCTTCTTCCCTGGTGTGAAATTGACGGTACTTGGTGCACGAACTGGTACTGGTTCAACGTCTGATGTTGTTGAAACGATTGCTCCCAACTCAGAAATGGCGAGTGTTACTTCAGTTGCTGGAGAGTCTTCAAATGCGTTGAGCGAGGCGGAACTGATCTCAGAACCGTTCTCACCTTTGATGGCGACTTCAATTGCATTGTCTTCAATTTGATGAATCAGAAGAGTATGTCCGCGAGGTAATTCTGTGCGTGAGAGTTGACCGCCAGAAGCAATAGTGAGTCTGGCTGAATTCTCTGATGGTGCAGACACCGAGGTGGAATCGGAGCGGACTGCAATCAGTGTTGTGTTCTTTGATGAAGAACCGACAACAGTGTGGGCAAGGTCACCAGAGACTTGAATATTTGCTGCCTGTGGGCGTTGAATTGCCACCACAACGTCAGCAGCCGGGACTACGGACGAACCTCGACGAACCTCAACATCAAAATCGGTGATTGTGTTCGGAATATGTATCGTGACGAGCCCGCCACCAAAACCTTTACTGAGGTCATAGGTGGAACCCGTAATTGTGTTGACTACGCCATCTGGTGAAGCGTCAATGCGTTGTCCATCGCGAGTTGTAATGAATGTGTAGCCGGCAGCAGCAGGATCACGTGATGCAATGGTGATCACGGTGTCCGTTGCTGTTGTAGAGGTTGAGCAGAAGGAACATTTAAATGGTCCCTTGCGAGACGACATTGGAGTTAGTTCCAAGGTGCCTGTGGTGCCGGTCCAATCGGCGCTGCTCCCATCTGGCTGTGCGCGTGCTGCTGAATAGTTCCACGCGTTTGTGGTTCCGTTAACAACTATTTCCTTGCGTACACCGGGAAAATTGTTGTCATACACATGGATGATGAAGTTTTCCCCTCGGTGAGTCACTGCAAACGGAGTAACGGCATGACCCGAGGAGCCAAAGTACAACCCAACGGTGTACCCAACTTTGTTTGCTAAGCCCTGGATCAGGTCATCAACCAATTGCAGTGGAGATTTCGTGCGAGAGGTCGCTGCTCGGTCAGATACTTCAGTAAGAAATTGCGTTGCCCACCAATAGACAATTGAAGAATCAAGTAACTGATTTCCGCGCTGCAAATCCGCCACGCGAGTTGCGTTAGGTGTGAAGGTAGCTGGGTCATCAAGTTTCAGAAGGAAGCGAGTGCTCAGTGTTGCTAGCCCTTCACATCGTCCGCCGGCAAGAGCGTTGTTCCATTCTTCAAGCTTTTGCGTGGTAGTCGGCCGAATAGTGCATTCGCTAGATGGCCCATCAACACAAACTGCACTGTGACCGAAGAGATCTATCAATGTTTGAATTGTGACATTGGCATCGGCTTCTGTAGATCGTCCCCAATTGGAGAAAGAGAAATCATCAGCCTTAATTCTGAAGCCGTTGTCGACGCACATTTTTCCTTCACCAAGTTCAGGCGCATCCAAGTCTGTGCAGTGCGACGTAATTTGGGTGACGAGCGATTCATTCGTCGAGTTTGTGGTCGGAGATCTTGCTGAGAATGTGGAACACGCAGTGAGAAAAACTGATGCAATGAGAAGCCCTAGAAAATAAGATCTGTTCCTCATTCTAAGAAACTTACGAAGTGAACCGAGATGTGCGAATATCTATGAGGAGATATCAATGTCGCAGCCTCAATCAAGTTCAAGTCAACAGCCACAACCAATACCATTCCTCACCGTAGCCCTTGTAGGAATAGCTGCTGGTTTCTTGTCTGGCATGTTTGGCGTTGGCGGGGGAATCCTTATTGTGCCTGGCCTAGTGCTCATTGCAAAGATGGATCAGCGCATCGCTCACGGCACTTCATTGGCTGCAGTTCTCCCTATTTCAGCTGCATCACTGATTTCGTACTGGAGTCATGATCACGTTGATTGGCGTGTTGGCTTGTGTCTTGCCGTGGGTGCACTCGTCGGTGCTGTTCTCGGAACGAAGTTGCTTCATGTATTGCCGCATCGAGTTTTGGCAATTGCCTTTGCTGGAATTCTTGTGGTCACCGCTATACGACTATTCCTTCCTATCGAATCTGGAACTCGTGGAGTTCTGACTACTGGCAGCATTGTCGCCCTCATCGCCATTGGTGTTGCGACAGGAATTCTTGCTGGGTTACTTGGCGTTGGTGGCGGAGTCATCATGGTGCCAGCGATGATGATGTTGTTGCACTTGCCTGCGGCCATGGCAAAAGGAACATCAGTCTTGGTAATCATCCCCACATCACTTATGGGCACGTATCGAAATCGCACAAAGAAGAATGTTGACTTGCGAGCAGCAACCATCGTGGGGCTCTCGGGCATTCCATCTGCCATCGTCGGTGGCTGGATTTCGGCGCGAATGTCTGACTCAGTCTCGAATGTGCTGTTTGCCTCACTGTTAATAGTGGTGGCGATACGACTGGTTCTGCAGATTCGCTCGGACGACAAGGCCGGAATCGTTCACTAAAGGCTTGGACAAGTCGGCGAGTACTATTTCCCTTATGGGAAAATCTCGTCTTGAAGGCAAAGTCGCACTAATTACTGGTGGAGCACGTGGAATGGGTGCGTCTGAAGCGCAACTCTTTATCGATGAAGGAGCCCGAGTCGTCATTAGTGACGTGCTTGATTCTGTAGGGCAAGAGACCGCTAAGCGTCTGTCACCAGATGGTTCCAAATGTGTCTTTCTTCATCACGATGTCACCAGCGAAGACGACTGGAATGCAGTCGTTGCTTCGGTGCTTGAGACATATGGCCAGATCGACATTCTTGTTAATAACGCCGGAATTTTCGAACAAGGTTCCGTACTAGATACAACACTTCCTGCATTCACTCGCACAATGGACATCAATGTCACCGGCGTTTTCCTTGGCATGAAATCAGTTGCTCCACACATGGTCAATCGCGGCAAGGGAAGCATCGTGAATATTTCATCAGTTGCTGGCCTTAGTGGCACACCTGGTTTCCTTGCGTACGGTGCAAGTAAGTGGGCAGTACGCGGCATGACAAAAGGTGTCGCGAAAGAATTGGCCCCGTTTGGTGTTCGCGTGAACTCAATTCATCCCGGAATCATTGATACTCCAATGCTGCAAACGTTTGATGCAGCGGGTGAAGGTGTTCGTGAAGCAGTGCGTACACGTATTCCACTTGGCTACGAAGCGGAACCCATTCACGTTGCTCGTCTTGCGCTGTACCTCGGCAGTGATGACAGCGCGTACTCCACCGGATCTGAATTTGTAGTTGACGGTGGTTGGACAGCATGAGCATTCTCGGCACTCGAGTTGTTCGAATTGAAGACCCACGCTTCTTAACAGGTGAAGGTACATACATCGCAAACTTGCCAATGCCAGGTGCCTTGCACCTCACCTTTGTTCGTTCATCAATGGCGCATGCGCGACTTCTAAGCATTGATGCTTCAGAGGCCTTGTCAATGCCGGGCATTCGTGCCGTATGGACCGCAGCAGATATTGATATTGCGCCGGCTGGTCCAGCTAACGGCATGATGAATAAGGCGATGCTGTTTCCCTATTTGGCAATCGACACAGTTCGCTATGTAGGTGATCTCGTAGCAATCGTTGTCAGCGAAGATAAAACTTCTGGTGTTGATGCTGCTGAGACTGTGATTGTTGACTACGAGCCGCTTGAAGCGGTTCTTGATATGGATGATTCATTCTCGAACAGAGTCTTGCTGCATCCTGATGCTGAGACCAACGTTGTTCTTACATTTGCTGCACGCAGCAACGACGATATTTTTGCCGACTGCGAAGTTGTAGTTGATCTTGTTATTGAAAACCAACGTGTTGCTCCGGCGCCAATGGAAGTGCGCTCATGCGTCTCCACATGGGACGGCGAACGCTTAACGCAGTGGGCATGCAGTCAAGGTGCGCATGGCGCTCGTGACGGCTTAGCTGAAGTTTTTGGTTTGGATAAGTCACAAGTTCGCGTTATTACTCCAGATGTTGGTGGTGGCTTTGGTGCCAAATCTGGTGTGTACCCCGAAGAAATTCTTGTGGGCTGGGCAACACGCAAACTCGGCGTACCTGTTCGCTGGACCGAATCTCGTACCGAGAACATGTTGGCGATGGGTCATGGTCGTGCGCAACGTCAACGCACTCGCATGGGTGGTACACGCGATGGTCGCATTACTGCATACCGTCTTGATCTTTTGCAAGACGCGGGTGCATATGCACGTGCGGGCGCAGTGTTGCCGTACATGACTCGCATGATGGCTGGCGGCGTGTACGACATCGCCAATGTGCAGTTTGAATCAAACTCTGTTGTTACCAACACAACACCAACAGTTGCATATCGTGGCGCTGGTCGTCCTGAAGCAACTGCGGCAATCGAACGCACCATTGATGAATTCGCACGTGTCTGTGGCATTGACCCAGCTGAAGTGCGTCGTCGTAACTACATCGCCCCGTCAGACTTTCCGCTCACAACTCCAATGGGCGCGAAGTATGACTCTGGTGAATATGCAGCAGCACTTGAGCTTGCACTAAAGGCTGCTGGTTACGACCAACTTCTTGTTGAACAAAAGAAGCGTCGCGACAGCAAGGACCCTGTACAAATTGGTATCGGCATCGCATCGTATGTTGAGACAACTAACCCAATGGGTTCAGGCGATTACGGCTCGGTTGAAATCAAAGCTGATGGTGGCGCAATTGTGCGCACGGGCTCAAGCTCGCACGGTCAAGGTCATCACACTGCATGGGCCATGATCGTGTCGCAAACAACGGGTATCCCAATGGACAAGATTGAGTTCCGTTTCGGAGACACTGATGATGTTGATCGTGGTGGAGGAACTGGTGGTTCACGCTCACTGCAGGTTGGCGGAAGCGCCGCGAAGTTGGCTGCGGAATCAGTAATTGAAAAAGCAAAACAGCGCGCAGCTGATCTGTTGGAAGCAGCAGTGGAAGACATCATCATTGATACGGTTCGTGGAGCATTCCATGTCAAGGGTTCACCAACACCTGCGCGTACGTGGGCAGAACTCATGATTGAAATTGACGCACCACTGGAAGCTGAAGTGGACTACGTGCCTGAGGGTGCAACATTCCCATTCGGCACACATGTATGCGTAGTTGAAGTAGATGTGGAAACTGGTTCAGTAGTTGTTGCACGACATATTGCATGCGACGACGCCGGAACAATCATTAACCCGTTGCTGGTTGATGGCCAGGTACACGGGGGAATCGCACAGGGTGTTGCGCAGGCACTTCTTGAAGTCATTGCGTACGATCCTGATGGCAACCCCATCACATCGAACCTTGCTGATTATGGGTTTATCTCTGCTGCTGAATTGCCAAGTTTTGAACGCGTTCCGATGGAAACACCAACACCGCGCAACCCATTAGGTGCGAAGGGAATTGGTGAAGCCGGAACAATCGGGGCAACTCCTGCAGTTCATAACGCAGTTGTCAATGCTGTGAGCCACTTAGGTGTCACACATATTGATATGCCGTGCACATCGTTCAACGTGTGGACAGCAATTCAAGCAGTGCGCTAGTTACGCATCAATTGTGTTGTCGCTACCCGTGATATGCAGGCTGTCTTTTGCCAGCCATGCGCCAATTGCAATGAACAACAACATTGCGCCTGCGCACCACACGAACGTTGCTCGCCCAATTATTCCGTAGGCCGTGCCGGCCAAAACTGCCGCAACTCCGCCTGTCAGTGTTTGGAGACCACCGAATAAACCCTGAGCCGAGGCAAGACGTTCGCGTGGAGCTACCAATGCAACGGCCGCTGATCCGCCCGTCACTGTTAATCCGTCAACGACGCCATGAATGACTCCGATAGCAAGCATTGGGTACGGAGACCACAATGTTCCATACAACACAAGACATACAGCACCGATCGACAGTCCTGTCATGCTTGCTTTGAATGGTCCGAACTTCTGGGTGAGTCGACCACCGCGAGGCGCCAAAAAAATCATTGGGAATGCAAACAAACTGATGCCGACGTTTGCGACCCATGTGGGTGCCGTCATGTCGTCCATCATGACGGACCACACTGCGTCAAAGGTGCCGATCATTGCGAATAACGCAAGGCCCATCACAATTGCACCGGCAAGTGGACGAATACGCAGCATGTCAAATGCCAAACGCTGAGTTGGCGCATCTTCGATGTTTGCCTCTTGAAACTGCAAGTTGAATAATCCGAAACCAACAACAACCAAGAGGAACGCGACTAATAGAAATGGTGCAGCAATTCCCAGTGTGTCTGCAGTAAGAGCTGACACGATGGGGCCAGCCGTAAATCCAGCAACACTGGCGCTAACAATAAGGCCAAGGTTCTGTCCCATTCGCTCTGGGTCAGACAAAATAAGAATGCGTCGTAATGCAGGTTCGGAAATTCCAACTCCGAAACCCGCAAGTAATCGTCCGATTATCAGAGGAAGAAATGCTTGGCCAAAGGCCATAAACAAAGTTCCGACTATTTCAATTGCGATGCCGGTCATCACAAGTTTCTTTGCGTGACCCTTGTCTGCCAGCGGGGCGAACAGAATTTGTGACAGGAACCCAGTGATGAAACCGATTCCCACAATGATGCCTAATTGTGCTTCGGTGATTCCGTAATTATCTCGAAAATCATCGAGCACCGTAAACATGACGCCATAACCCATTCCGCCCAATGCCGTGGCGGCCTGAAGAAGGTACAGAGTTCTTTTGCGCATGGCGAACTAGTTCTGAAGAGACGTTTTTACGTGATCAATTAAAACTGGCCAGGTGTTGCGCAAGCCTGGATGAAGATCAAAGAGGCTCACTTCGTCAACGGGCACCCATCGCAAGTCGTCAGATTCTGCGTTCGCTTCGTATGCGCCTGCATCAGTTGTGGTGTGGGCAATCACAGTGTCGTAACGCCAGTTGCCGTGGTCGTCAGAAAAGACTGCCTTGAATTCAAGATGTTGGGGTTCAATTCCTGCTTCTTCATGTGCTTCACGCGCAGCAGCAGTTACGGAGTCTTCATGTGAATCAAGCGCGCCGCCAGGCAACGCCCAAGTGCCTCCACCATGGGTCCATGCGGCCCGCAATTGAAGAAGAACACAAGGAATCTCGAGGTCGGTACGCACTAGCAATAGTCCGGCTGCACCGTGGAGTCCCCAATGGCGGGATTGACACCTGGTGCACAGCACCCACCCGTCTCCATCTCTAAACGCCACGTATTGATGTTGCCACAAAACACCATGCTGAATCTCTATTGGTCTCTCGTGCTCTACGGTAGAGGCATGCGGGTTGAGCGTTTAACAGGAGTTCTAGGTGCCACGGTCCATGTGGACGATGTGAAAGTTCTCACCGATTCACAATTGGGGTCATTGCGGGAAGTGGCGTGTGAACATGAAGTGATCATCATCCCGAACCAATCGTTGACGGCTCTTGAGCAAGTGGATTTTTCTCATCGCCTCGGGCCTGCTGCTGAGTCACCGTTTATTGAACCAAGCCCTGACCATCCTGAAGTCATCAAAGTTCTGAAAGAAGCTAAAGACGGCAATGCATTCAACTTTGGTGGTGCATGGCATAGCGACTTCAGTTTTCAACCAGCGCCGCCATCATTCACAGTTCTCCATGCGCTTGATATTCCGCCATATGGGGGAGATACGTTGTGGTCTTCAATGACAGCTGCGTACAACGCGTTGTCTGATGCGTACAAGGAACAGTTTTCTCACCTTGCTGCTATTCATACTGCGCGCGATGCATACTCACCGAAGATGCAAGTGATTCATTCAGGGCTTTCCAGTATGAATATCGTGTGCGACGAAACCGCGAACGACACTGAGATTCATCCTCTGATCACGACTCATCCGGAGACCGAAAAGTTGGTGCTCTTTTACAACCGTGCGTATGTACGCGACATCACGGGAATTGCGGACGAGATTGAAAAGTTGCGGATTATGGATTGGCTGCATCTGCACACAACCGATGCGAAGTTCACCGTAAGACACAAGTGGAGCAACGGAGATTTGGCCATATGGGATAACCGGTCAACTCAGCATTATGCGCTGAACGATTACGCCGGGTTCCGCCGAGAATTGCACCGCACCACCAT
>JBIILS010000027.1:0-14080 GCA_044232585.1 Ilumatobacteraceae bacterium | reverse complement strand
CGGTTGGATTGCATCGTGTTTTCATGGTCGAGTGCCATGGAATCGTTTTGGCATGGTGCCGTTTGATGGCCCTCAGGAAAAGTGGGAGCTGTACAACATTGCAGAGGACTTCTCGCAGGGTGTTGATTTATCAGCTCAGTTTCCAGACAAGCTCGCTGAATTATTAGAACTGTTTGATTCGGAAGCGAAACGCAACAATGTGTATCCACTTCGTGAACCCGGTTCAACATTGGGCATGACAGTAGTGCCGCCCGAAAATCTCGGTGGACTGAAGAAAATGACATACACCGCTGATCACATACGTATGCCAGAACGTTCAGTAGTGAACCTAAAGAATTGTTCGTTTCGTATCACTGCTGAAGTGGTTGTCCCCAAAGCCGGATCACGTGGAGTGATCGTGTGTCAGGGCGGCAACATGGCCGGCTGGACTTTGTATGTCAATGACTCTGGCTGTCCTGTGTATCACTACAACTGGATGGGCCATGATCACTTCATTGCTACGTCTGCATCACCGTTGACACCAGGCCAGCATGAAATCATTGTGGACTTTGTCTACGACGGCGGGTTCGGTGCAGGTGGTCACGCAGTGTTGTTGGTTGATGGTTCTCCTGCTGCGCACACATACGTTGAACGAAGTGTTCCCATTGTCTTTTCAATGAGTGGTGAATCATTTGATGTCGGCATGGATACAGGTGCGCCAGTTGGTTTCTACCCACATGTGTATCGATTTGAGGGAGACATTGTTGGTGTCACGCTCGAACGACTCAGTGAACCATCACCGGAAATTGCTGCGCTAATTGTTGAAGGCGAATTCCGCGCCAGCCTTGCTACGCAATAAAGCGATTATTCAATAGTGCGTTGTCGAGCCTCATCACGGCCACAGAAGTAGGCCTCGAGTGCTCGTGCCTTGTCGAAAAGATGTTGAGGTCGAGAAGCAATTCCTGCAGTCACATTGCGTGGGGCGAACTCTAGAAATGTTCCGTTGTGTGACTCTGACCAGATGCGTTGCTCGGTATCTGTTCGTCTCTCCACGAATCGTCCGAATGGCCCAAACATCGCACCGGCAAGTGGGGCGATGATGACAAGACGTGCTGCGGCGTCTGCCAAGTCGACACTGACGCCAGAGCGCAACCCGCCGTCTACATATCGACGTCCATTGATCTTGTGTGGGGCAAGGAGCCCAGGCACTGCAGACGATGCAGCGACAAGATCGGCAAGTGGTGCATCGGCACCACTAAGGACCGTGCGGCGAAGTCTCGGTATTTCAGTGACGACAACTCGTACGCATGAATCTTTGGCATCGCCGAATACCTCTCGCGCTGAGGCGGCCAAGACGCCCGCACGGGGGTTTGGGAAGGTGGGAACTTCTAGTTGGGCGAGGTCCATATAGGAAATCTGCAGTGCTACTGCCGCCGCCGCCCATGAGCCGGCAGATGTACCAAGCATGGGGCAGCCGTACAGGTCGATCCCGCGCTCACGAAGGCCATCAATGACTCCGAGGGCGTAACCAATACCAAAGAGGCCTCCGCCGCCAAAGACGCCGGCGAGAGGGGGGATAGAAGAAGCGGACACGTCTCCAGTCTCGTCCATGTGGTTGTACCGTATGCGCCATGGAGGCTCGAATTCTCACCTGGAACTTGTGGTGGCAATTCGGGCCCTGGCGTGACCGCCAAGAAGCCATCCTCACTACGTTGCGCAACGAGAACGCCGACATCATTTTCTTACAAGAGGTGTGGGCCCAAGAAGGTGGCCTTGACCAAGTGCAATGGCTTGCTGACGAGCTGAACATGCATGTGGCTCGCACCGAAGGCCCTTGGTATGACAATGGTGTCAGTTTGGGGAATGCGATTCTGTCTCGCTGGCCGATTGTGTCGTGGGAAGTGCATCGACTTCCTGACGTGACTGGTGCGCCGAGTTACCGTCGTGCAGTCGTTGCCCAACTCGAAACTCCGTTCGGCCGATGGTGGACTGTGTGCACTCACCTTGATCACAAATTTGACGCCTCAGCAACACGCATTGCGCAATGTGAAGCACTCAGTGGCATCGTCGATCAGCTTCGAAATGATCCAGAAGTTGATGTTCCAGTTCTCATGGCCGGTGACTTCAACTCCGTTCCCGACTCTGATGAAATTCGTATGTTGACCGGTCGCAGTGCGCCTGCAGTACCTGGTCTTGTCTTTACGGATCTGTGGGAGATTGCTGGCGAAGGTGAAGGGTTTACATGGCGTCGTGATAATCCGTACATCGGCGATTCGACATGGCCGAATCGCCGACTCGATTATCTCTTCGTGTCATGGCCACGCCCTCGGCCTATTGGCAACCCATCACGAATTTGGCTTGCGGGTGTCGACACTGTTGGTGGCATTCAGCCAAGTGATCACGCAGCAGTTGTTGCTGACATCCGCATGATTGCTGAATAGCGTTCGGTTTTTCCTACATCTCAAGCAAACAACCGCAAGAAAAGTGTTCGGGAAAACGCACACTTTTTCGAAAGCAGGTTGCGGCTGACGTGTTAATTTCCGAACAGCCCAGCTTCATGCACACATAGAGGTATGAGATTTCCACATATCAGTGATGACAACCCCTTTAAAGTTTTGAGCCCTGGTGTCGAGAGCGATGTCTTGTGCATTTTGGGGCGCAGTCCAAGAGAGCACTCGGCTTCCAACATTGCCGATCTCACTGATCGTTCTCGTAGTCAGGTTCATATGGTGCTACAGCGATTAGTGCAGACCGAACTAGTGCTGAGGTGTGTGATGGAAAACTGGAGTGGCTACAGGCTGAATCCGCAGCACCCATTAACTGAACATGTGAAGGCGATTGCGCAATTACGGATTACCAAGAGCACTGAAGGCGCTTGATGCCGTTAATGAACGAGCTCTGCAGGTAAGCGGGTTCGCCCTCTGCGCGCAAGGTCGGCATACGGCGTGCGATTTCGCCGAACATTACGGATACTTCACGACGAGCAAGGTTTGCGCCTAAGCAGAAGTGAGGACCACCGGCACCAAAGCCAATTTGTGCAGGTGCAATTTCACGGGTGACATTGAATTGGTGTGGGTCAGCAAATATGCGTTCGTCACGGTTTCCAGACGAATAAAACATCACTACTTTTTCGCCTTCAAGAATCTTCTGACCGTTGATCTCGGTGTCTTGCAGTGCAGTACGACGGAAGTGAATCACTGGAGTAGCCATACGAACGATTTCTTCAACTGCTGTGCGGTTGTGTGTGTCAAAGTCATCGAACCAGATCTTCTTCTGATCTGGATTGTCAGTGAGCAACTTCATGCCGTGACTGATTGCGTTGCGTGTCGTTTCGTTTCCTGCAACAACCAACAAGATGAAGAATGAGCCGAACTCTTGAGCGGTGAGTCGTTCGCCGTCAACTTCGGCAGCCATCATGACGCTCGTGATGTCGTCGCGTGGGTTTGCCTTGCGGTCTTCGCCAAGTGCTTGTGCATACGCAAAGATTTCCATGCCAACAGTGATGAGGTCTTCGTATGAAGTCACAAACTCTGGGTCGCCTACCCCAAGGATGGTGTTGGTCCAGCGGAAAATATCTGCATGGTCTGACTCTGGAACACCCATCATGTCGCAAATGATTTGCAATGGCATTGGGGCTGCAACCTGCTCTACGAAGTCACATGTACGCTCAGAAAATTCCGCCAGTAAACGGTCAACAACTTTTCCAGCACGGATCTTGACCAGGTCTTCTACGCGACCAACTTCGCGCGGTCCAAAACCTTTGGCAACAATGCTGCGAAGGCGGAAGTGTTTTGGGTCGTCCATGTTGATCATTGATCCGAAGAATTCATTCAACTCAACGGGCAGGTCTCCGATGTTTGAACCTTGACCACTGCAGAACACCGAAGCGTTACGGCTGACATGCCAGATGTCGTCGTGACGGGTGAGTGCGCGGTACCCACGGCCTGGAGGGAACGGGGAGTCTTCCATGACATATTCCTCGAAGAACTGAAAGGGCGCCTCATCGCGAAGCGTCTTGAAGGCACCTTCACGCCAGTCGCGGGGCTTAGTCCAGAACTCTTGTGAGGAAAGGTCGATATCGGCAAGTGAGACAACTGGGAAATCCATATTCGCTGACCTTAATGGGCGGAAATAGCCTGTGCTCAGTTCGAGGACTGATTTTGGTGCAAGTTTGACTACTCTCGTGGGGTCGGTTCGATACGCGGACCACAAACAAGGGAGACCCCATGCCTGAAGCAGTTATTGTCGCCACAGCCCGCAGCCCAATTGGCCGCGCCAACAAGGGTTCGCTCAAGGACATGCGTCCTGATGATCTTTCAGCCCAAATTGTGCGTGCACTAATGGCCAAGGTTCCTCAAGTGAAGGGTTCCGAAGTGGAAGACCTCATCATGGGAATTGGTCAGCCTGCAGGAGAAGGCGGATTCAACATTGGTCGTATGGTTGCAATTCTTGCTGGCCTTGATGATGTTCCTGGAGTAACTGTCAACCGTTACTGCTCATCTTCATTGCAGACAATTCGTATGGCTGCTCATGCCATTCGCGCCGGAGAAGGCGATTGTTTCATCGCTGCTGGTGTTGAAACAGTGAGCCGTTACGGATCAGGTGCAAGCGACTCGGCTCCAAACGCAATCTTCAAAGACTCTTCAGTTCGCACACGTGCGCGCGCAGAGGGTGGAGCAGCAGTATGGACACCGCCAACTGGTTTGCCAGACGCATACATCGCAATGGGCCAGACAGCAGAGAACGTTGTGCAGGTCGAAGGCGTCAGCCGCGAAGATATGGACCACTTCGGTGTTCGCTCACACAACTTGGCTGTTGCTCACCAAGAAAATGGTTTTTTCGAGCGCGAGATCACACCAATCACGCTTCCAGACGGCACTGTTGTCTCAAAGGATGATGGTCCTCGTGCAGGAACAACATACGAAGCAACGTCACAGTTGAAGCCAGTGTTCCGTCCAGACGGTTCAGTGACAGCAGGAAACGCTTGCCCACTCAACGACGGTGCTGCAGCAGTACTTGTCATGAGCGACACACGCGCAAAGCAGCTTGGCCTTACGCCACTTGCTCGCATCGTGTCATCAGGTGTTTCTGGCTTGAACCCAGAAATCATGGGCCTTGGTCCAATCGAAGCATGCCGTCAAGCTCTTAAGCGCGCAGGCATGACAATCGATCAAATCGACCTTGTTGAAATCAACGAAGCATTTGCTGCACAGGTTCTTCCTTCAGCAAAGCACCTCGGAATTCCAATGGACAAGCTCAACATCCACGGTGGTGGAATTGCGCTTGGTCACCCATTCGGTATGACCGGTGCACGCATCATGACAACCCTCATCAATGGTCTTCAGTGGGAAGACAAGACTTACGGCATGGAGTCCATGTGCGTCGGTGGTGGCCAGGGTATGGCAATGATCGTTGAGCGCCTTAGCTAAATAATCAATAGCTAAATAATCAACAAAAGAATTGCGATTTAGGTCGCAGAACGCGAGTCGGCGGTGGTTCTCAACATGAGGGCCACCGCCGTTCCACATAAAACCATCAAGACGGCAGCAAAAGTGAACGTTGCTTCAGGGCCATGAGAGCCATAAATGACTGGCGCAAGGAGCGACATGATGGATCCAGCAATGAGGTCACCGGTGCCGTTCAGTCCTTGTGCCGCGCTGGCGCGACCATGCGGTGCAACCTGAGCCATCAGAGATTGCGTGGCGGGAATGGATAGTGCGCCGATTACGCCTTCAACCAAACTGAAACTCACAAGAAGAAAAGCGCTGGGCAAAAAGCCGTACAACATCACTAATGGTGCAGTTAAGAAGATGCCGATGACGGTCATACGTGCGGCACCTTTCGTGTCGGCGAGACGGCCGCCTTTGGCACCAAGGACAATGAACGGAATTGTGTACAACAAAAATGTCATGCCCACCATGAAGTTGTTTCCACCACGATCTGTGATGTATCGATCCCATAAAGAGTCGTAGATTCCAACTGGGATGAACAACGTGAGTGAAGCAAGAGCAGCTGCGCGAATGGGTCGGTACTTCAATAACTCGATGCTGAGCCGTTTCGATTCATCGGTAGAGGGGAGCGATGGCAATTCACGTGGTGCAACAATCACAAAGGCGACGAGTGCGAACACCGAGAAAACTAGAAACGCTCCGCGTAATCCAAACGGTGAAATAAGTAGTGCACCGATGAGTGGACCGCCTGTGAAGCCTGCAAGTTCCACGCCGCGCAAACGTCCTAGGCGTTCAGCTGCGCGGGTTTTGTCAATGTTGGCGGCGATTGCTTTGATAGCCGGACCACTAGTTCCTAATGCTGCCCCGGAAATGGCACGGGCAAGCACAAACATCCACAATGAACTTCCGAATGCAAAAAGCGTTGAGCCGAGTGACGCCAAAATCAATGCGGCGAGAACCAGTTTCTTCGGTTTGCCGCGGTCGGCAAATGGCGCGACAAATAACGACACCAAGAGTGATGCCATGAATCCTGCGGCTGCAATAAAACCAAGACCAGCATCGCTGAAGTCATATTTGTCTTGAAGATCGCTCAGAGCAGGAAAGATCATGCTCACTGACATCGGCACACTGAATCCGCAAATTAATAGCGGTCCAATACCCATGGTGAATGTGGCAACTTTGCCTGTTTTTTGTGTTGATGTCATCGCTATCTCCCTAGGCACGAGAGAACTGCATCATTGAATGTTGGCCAATGGTCCATTCCCCACTCGTCGAATTCACGTTCCGCAATCATCACGCATGCGACGTCTGCAACTGGGTCAACCCACATGAAAGTGCCGATACCGCCAAAGTGGCCGAAAGTTGAAGAAGAGTTTCGAGTTCCAGTCCAATGTGGTGTTTTGTGTCCGCGTATTTCGACGCCAAGCCCCCATGGGCACGGATCAAAACTTCCAATGCCAGGAACAACGCCTGCAAGGTCAGGAAAAACTGAAGTAATTGCACGCATATGCGTTTCAGATGCAATCAATGTGGGGGAGCGAAGTTCTTCAAGAAACAAACCCATGTCGCCAACAGTTGAGTGCACGTCTTTTGCACATGATCCTTCGAGTGCTGTGTTGTGCATTCCAAGTGGGGCGAACACTGCATCGTCTATGTACTCAACGAATGCAATTCCGGTTGAGTGTTCAACATGTTCTGCCAGCATCTCGAAACCAGTATTGGAATAGATGCGCTTAGTGCCTGGCCGATTGAGCGGCTTCACTCCATCGAAGCCGTAGCCACCTGCATGAGCAAGAAGGTGCTCTACTGTGCAGCCGGTTTGTCCTACGGCATCAGTCAGCGCAATGCTTCCTTCTTCAACGGCAATCAGTACAGCCCATGCAACAAGAGGTTTACTAACTGATGCAATGCGTTGGCGCCGTTCTGAGTCGCCATGGAATTCAGTTCCGCCTGCATGAATAACTGCAATGGATGATTCGGCAACGGGCCATGCATCAGCAAGGCCAAAGGCCGCGTCTAGAACCGACATGTCAGACTGCGTCGCGAATAAGTTCGGCTACTCGGAAGGCAAGATCAAGTGATTGACGAGCATTCAAGCGTGGATCGCAAATTGTTTCGTACCGATCATCAAGATCATCAGACGTGAGATCATCTGTGCCGCCAGTGCATTCTGTGACGTCATCGCCGGTGAGTTCGATATGAATTCCACCTGGCCATGTGCCTTCAGCTTTGTGAGCACGAACGAAACCTGAAATCTCATCAACGATTGATTCGAAGTGGCGAGTCTTGCGGCCGTTTGGCGCAGTAAAGGTGTTGCCATGCATCGGGTCACATGCCCACACAACAGGATGTCCTGCATCACGAACAGCATGAAGAAGAGGACGCAAAGAATCTTCTACTTTGTCTGCGCCCATTCGGCTGATGAGTGTGAGGCGACCAGGCACTTGAGCTGGGTTCAGTGCTTCGCACAATTCAAGAACAAATTCAGGAGAAGTAGTGGGGCCGACTTTGCAACCAATTGGGTTGCCAACGCCACGAAGGAATTCAACATGAGCACCATCTAGTTGACGCGTGCGTTCGCCGATCCACAACATGTGTGCAGAGCAGTCGTACCACTGGCCAGTAAGTGAATCTTGGCGTGTCAATGCTTCTTCGTAACCGAGCAGTAAAGCCTCATGGCTTGTGTAGACATCAACTTCATGTAGCGATGAGTAGTTCTCTGTATCGATTCCGCAGGCACGCATGAAATCAAGTGCACGTTCAATCTCTGCTGACAGTGCAACGTAGCGCTGGCCTTCTGGGCTAGAAGCGACGAATTCTTGAGTCCAAGCATTCACGCGGTTCAAGTCAGCAAATCCGCCCTTAGTGAAAGCACGAAGAAGATTCAGTGTGCTTGCTGACTGATGGTAGGCCTGCACCATTCGTTGCGGATCAGGGATACGAGCTTCAGCGGTTGGGTGTACGTCATTAACGATGTGGCCACGGAATGACGGCAATTCCAGATCACCAATTTTTTCAAACGGTGAGGAACGCGGTTTTGCAAACTGTCCGGCCATACGGCCAACTTTGACAACAGGAACTCCCATTGAGTACGTGAGCACCACTGCCATCTGCAAGATGACGCGCAACTTCTCGCGAATGTTGTTTGCGGAAAACTCGTCGAAACTTTCAGCACAGTCACCCGCCTGCAATAGGAAAGCATTTCCTGCAGCAACTTGGGCGAGTGATGACTGCAATGAACGTGCTTCGCCAGCAAACACCAATGGGGGGAAGGCAGAAATTTGCGTGAGAGCGCGATCGCGCGCAGCAACATCGGGCCATTGCGGCTGTTGTTCGGCAACAGATGATTGCCATGAAGAAGGTGTCCAGCTACGAGCCATAGTTTCCTAGCCTTGCGCTAAACGAGGGGTCAGCGCAATGGGAATTAATAAGTAATTACTGTCAGACTGCGAGGATGCGCTCGGCATCGTCACGCAGACCTTCAACAGCACGGCTCACAAGGCGACGAGCAGCTTCGGCAGTGACGCCCAAGTCTTCGCCAACTTCGCGGAAGCTCTTGCGCTCACCGTCAAGAAGTCCAAAGCGGGCTTCAACGGCATAACGGGCGCGATCATCGAGCGTGCCAAGAAGTTCATCAAGAAGTTCGGTGTCAACCATTGCCATGACGGCATCTTCAGGGGTTCCTTGGCCGTTAGCCATGAGGTCACCAAGAGTTGCGTCTCCGTCGTCGCCCACGGTCTTGTCAAGAGAGACAGGAGTCGTGAGGCGGTGAAGTTCGGCGTTACCGGCATCAAGGGTCTCGCCGTCGCCCGAGGCCTGGCGCAAGGCTGCACGGAGGCTGGCGGAACGGTCACCTGGGATACGGATGAGGCTTGCCTTTTGGTCAAGTGCACGACCAATGGCCTGACGGATCCAGAAGGTTGCGTAGGTGGAGAACTTGAAACCACGGCGCCAGTCGAACTTGTCAACCGCATGCTCGAGACCAAGGTTTCCCTCTTGAATGAGGTCAAGAAGGTCCATGCCCTGTGGCAATGGGTAGCGACGTGCAATTGAGACCACGAGGCGAAGGTTCGAGCGGATGAAGCGATCCTTGGCGGTGGCTGCATTACGCAGGTCACGGCGAAGGGCAGCTCCGCGCTCGCCAGCTTCAAGGCGGGTAGCGGCGTCGCGACCGGCTTCGATGGCCTTAGAGAGCTCGCGCTCGTCTTCAGCAGTAAGAAGGGCAACTTTGCCGATGTCGTTTAGATAGAGACCAATGGAGTCATTCATGATGCAGTGTTCAACCGTGTATTCGTAGGGCTTGTTCCCATGATGTCCGTGTTATCGGACACATGGGACCAACTAAGGAGGGGCTCCTAGTCGGGGGGATTGGAGACATTACCAGTGTTAGTTGCCCTTTGCTAGAGGCGGAGCAAGATATTTTTTTCTGAGGGCGCCAGGGGCCCAATTCCTTCTACACTCGCCACGTGACTACAACTGCGCCCCGCCGATTGGGCATCCTCGGGGGGACCTTTGATCCGCCTCACGCGGGGCATCTTGCAGCGGCCGTGGCTGTGCAAACCCAAGTGGCGCTTGATGAACTTGTCTTGATGGTGGCAAATGAGCCCTGGCAAAAGGTGGGCGACCGCCAAGTGACGCCGGCTCAGGTGCGCTTCGAGATGACCGAGGCCCTCGTTGACGGAATTTCTGGGTTACGGGCCGATGATCGTGAAATTCGCCGGGGCGGCCCTACATATACGGTCGACACCTTGGAAGAAATCATTGCCGAGCATCCAGACACGGAGATCTTTCTGATTGTGGGCGCCGACACAGCGAGTCGCTTAGAAACATGGCATCGTGCGTCTGACGTGGTCAGGCTCTCTACGATCGTCATAGTGAATCGCGACGACGTAACCAATGCAGCCTCAGGGTTTCTTCATGATGCTCGAGTGGTGAACGTGTCTATGAATCCGGTTGATGTGTCAAGTAGTGCGATTCGTGAAGCTGTTGCACATGGCGAGGCAATTGTTTCCGCAACCTCCTCATCAGTCGCTTCAATCATTCGCGATCGCTCTTTGTATGTAGGCACTAAATGACCGCAATTCCTGCACGTCGACGTCGGCGCATGATTGCAGCCATGATCACATCTGGGTTGTCAGTCATCGCACTTCCCGGCGGACTATTCCTTGGCACTAACTCACTGCTGCGTGCATCGGGGGGTAACAGTATTGATAGCCGTGGCACGGTGGATATTCCATCTTCGGTAGTGGAGATGCTTGCTGTCATAAATTCGCGTAACGAAGTTGCATCACTGGCGCTACTGGCAGTCACGCCAGAAGGAAAAGGCGGAACAATTGTTTCCATTCCTGTTGGTTCAATGGCAGATGTTGCAAAGACAGAACAGCCACGCCGCATTGCTGATTCCTACACAACTGGTGGATTGCAAGCGTTAAAGACTGACGTTGAGAACTTAATGAACATCACTGTTGATTTTGCTGATGATGTGACAGCGACTGAATTAGCAGCAGTGTTGTCAAGTGTTGGCACACAACCTGTGGTGTTGCAGCAACCTGTTACCGACACGGGCGCTGACGGTGTGCCAGTCGTTGTTCTTGAATCAGGTTCTTCGACTGCGTCACCAGAACTTTTGGCAGCAGGTCTTGCGTCATCACAGACCGGTACGCCCGAATCTGCACGGTTGCCTCAAGTAAAGGCATTGTGGAATTCCATTGCACGGGCAGGAGTTGCAATACCTACCGATCAGGTAGATGGATCATCATCTTCAATTTCGCCGCTTGATGCGAGTGCCTTTACCTCGACAACTGCTTTTGTGCAGGCGTTATTATTGGGCGAGATTGATGTTTGGCAGTTCTCGTCGACATTGTTTACCGATGCTGTTCGCAATCCGAACCAAGTTGATTTATACGGCCTTGATGGCGGAGAAGTTCTGATGGTGATGGCAAGTGTCGTGCCAAGCGCACTAACTGTTACCTCTGCAAACGTGGCCGTCATGGTTGATATTCCGTTTGCGAGCTCATCAGTTGCAAAAGAAGTTGTCACACGTTTGGCGTATTTAGGGGCAAATGTGGTGCTCATTCGTCAATCACCTGACCTCGCTACAGAGCGCACAACGGTGTACTACAACGATTCCATAGCGAGAACTGAAGCCGAGTCGTATCCGACACTTCTCGGACCGTTGGAGTTCACGGAAAGCAAAGATGTCATCTCTGGTGTGAACCTCCGTATCGTCTTGGGTAACGATTTTGTTGCGTTCCTTGGCCAAGGGTCAGCGACCAGCACATCGACCACAAGTACAACGGAGCCCAAGTGACCGACACCACCAATCCAGATGCAGCTGCTGCTGACCTCAACTCACTTGAATTGGCTGTCTTTATCGCCAGAGTGATTGATGAAAAGCAGGGCGAGAACACAATCGTTCTTCCCGTCGGCCCAGTCGTTGGCATTACCGAGTACTTCATTGTCACCAGTGCCTCAAACGCGCGACTCGTTCGTGCCATCACCGACTCGGTACTGAACAATGTGCGTGAAGCAGTTGGCAAAGGCCCACTTCGTTCAGAGGGAACTCGCGAACAGCAGTGGGTTTTGATCGACTACGGCGACGTCGTCGTACATATCTTTATTGACGAAATGCGCCGCTTTTACGAAATCGAGCGTCTGTACAAAGACATCGTCCCGACGCCCTGGGCTAGCGCTCAGTAGAACTATCAGTTCCATCACTCAGCCTCTGAAGTAGATGCAATAAAAGAGGTTGCATTATGCACTTCCAAAATGTTCGGTAGCCCTAATTTTGTTGGCTACAGTCACTCACCATTGGGTCGCCGCAAATAGAAACGGTGTCTGCAATGTTCGGGGGAACTCATGAAAAGGTCAATTTTTTTGGTGATGTCGCTGTTGTTGGCGATTGTTGTTATTAGTCAGTCAAGTTCACGTCAGTCATTGGCTGCAGCTGAAGAGGCTCCGTATTACAACCAGCAACCCGGAATTAGTGCGTGCACCTACACACCTGCCGGTGCCTTCGCTACATTGCCATGCTTCACTACTGATGAAAATACAGCTGATTCTTACTCGATGCGTCTCGGTCAATGCACGAGTACTCTGACGAACTTTTGTTACACCGCCAAAATGGACGGAGCAGATGTTCCGAGCGGATTGCGTTTCATGGTGACGGTTGGTGCATATAAAACGCACACGAGTTCGGTGGGCATCGCAGGATACGAGGCTTACGTCAACGCTTTTTATGTTGCGCCAACTGACGTGCTGAAGACCGAGTATTTCGGATCGTCAGATCGCCCCTCTGATCAGCAAGCTGGTGGGGGAAAAATAGATTTGTCACCCGTAGTAAGTGCAAGCAATGTCATCAGCCTTGTCGTCAAATACAAGACTGTTGGACTTCCCCAATACAGCGTGGTCGTAGCTGACGAGGGCAACATGACTTTCGCGCTGGCGGGACAGGACTTGACTATGACCGTTGAGGGTAAGCCTGCACGTGTTGCGGTTGACTCGGCGGCACAACACATCTCTGGCCCTGATAACCCTCCTGCAGACTTGACGGGCAAGTGTGGAGTTCCGAGCATGAAGGCAGTTGTGTGTGATGTAGACACCGCCGCTGCAGATGGCCTGTCGTTCTATGCACGTTCGAAATCGTTCACATTCCCACCAGCGAGTGAATCAGCCGCTCCGGTCTGGGTGTCAACTAATGCAACGTACTTCCACTTTCCGAGCGTCGAATATCAAGGGGAAAAGGGATCGATTTCTGTGAAAACTGCTGCGCCACACTTCTTAAAGGATGGCGTAACGGTGCACACAGGGAACTTTGCTGCATTCATGCCCAATAGTTTGTTGAAGCAATGGAGAATTGAAAAAACAGAAGCGGCTCTGAAGGCTGCACTTGCTGCAAGCGTGACAAAGGGAACGGAAGAAAACGAAGTGACTGCTGATTTCATCATCACTGATGACGGAGTGAAGGTGAAATTCCCAAAGATTTCGTATTCAGCTCCCGTTGTACAGGTCAAGCAAAAAGCTGCAGTGGCAGTGACGACGACCACGGCAGCGCCTGCGGTCACGACTTCAGTTCCGCCGACAGTCGAGACAACTGTGGTGACCGTACCGAGCACGGTTGCTCCGGTGGTCGTGATCACAAAGTCAGTCAAGCGTGGAAAATCTCTAACGCTCACGTCACTGCTGAAACCGATTGGCAAGGGAAAACAAACCTGGAGCTCATCTGGTGGGTGCACCATCAAGGGGAAAAATCTGGTGGCACCAAAGAAAGCAGCACGATGCAAGGTGACCTTAAAGCAAGCAAAATCTGGCAAAACCAAGGCCTCATCGCGCAGCATCACTGTAAAGGTCGTGTAGCTCTTCTCTTGCTTGGCTCGAAGCAAGTCGTTTGTAGAACTATCAGTTCCGGGTCTGGGACTGTGGCTCGTCAGATGGCTGTATAGAAAAAACAATCGCAGCTGAACACGCAGTAACAAACACAATCACTGTTGGTGCAATCGACGAGTCGAACGCTGTCTTTAGCCATCCAGCGAAAATCGGTCCAAGCGCACCCCCAACTGTGGTGATTAAGCCGATGCCTCCCATGACTGTTCCAAATACTTCTGGTTGCACAATGCCGCGCGCTGCAACACCGTCAAGTGCCGAGAGCGCAC
>JBIILS010000100.1:0-4298 GCA_044232585.1 Ilumatobacteraceae bacterium | reverse complement strand
GACTCGATCACGACCGAAATCATGGAAATCGTCGGCGGTGCCGAAGCCATGTCATCGGGAAATTAGAAGAACGAACAAATAGGAGCAATCCAAATGAGCATGACAGATACAAAACAAGACGGACGGGTAGTAGCAATTGCTGGTCCCGTTATCGACGTAGAGTTCCCACGCGGTTCACTACCCGAGTTGAACTCAGCGATCCAGTTTGAGATCACACACGAAGGCACAACCACAGTTGTTCTTGCCGAAGTTGCACAGCAGCTCGGTAACAGCCGTGTCCGCGCCGTGTGCCTGAAGCCAACTGACGGTCTTTCACGTAACACACCAGTGCGCAACCTTGGTCACGGTATTCAAGTGCCAGTGGGTAACCGCACACTTGGTCACGTATGGAACGTATGGGGCGACGTGCTCGACGGCAACAACTCAGACTTCGACGACATCGAGCGTTGGGACATTCACCGTCCAGCTCCTGCATTCGACACACTCGAGCCTTCAAAGCGCATGTTCGAAACCGGCATTAAGGTCATCGACCTTCTGACTCCATACCTTGCTGGTGGAAAAATTGGTTTGTTCGGTGGAGCAGGCGTTGGTAAGACCGTTCTTATTACCGAAATGATTAACCGTGTTGCTTCGAAGCACGGTGGTGTTTCCGTGTTCGCCGGAGTGGGCGAGCGCACACGTGAAGGTACTGACCTTCGTATGGAAATGGAAGAGTCGGGCGTGTTTGAAAAAGCAGCCTTAGTGTTCGGACAAATGGACGAACCACCTGGCGTGCGCCTTCGCGTTGCTTTGTCAGCTCTCACCATGGCTGAGTACTTCCGTGACGTACAGAACCAGGACGTGTTGTTGTTCATCGACAACATCTTCCGTTTCGTACAGGCCGGTTCTGAAGTATCAACTCTTCTCGGACGTATGCCATCAGCAGTGGGCTACCAGCCAACACTTGCTGACGAAATGGGTCAACTCCAAGAGCGCATTACTTCAACCCGCGGTCGTTCAATTACGTCACTGCAGGCTGTGTACGTTCCTGCGGACGACTACACCGACCCAGCTCCGTTCACCACGTTCACCTTCCTCGATGCAACAACTGAGTTGTCTCGTCAGATCGCGTCACTTGGTATTTACCCAGCTGTAGACCCATTGGCTTCAACGTCAACAATTCTCACTCCAGAAACTGTTGGTGACCGTCACTACGCAGTTGCTCGTCGCGTGCAGGAAATCTTGCAGCGCTACAAGGAACTTCAAGACATCATCGCCATTCTTGGTCTTGACGAATTGTCAGAAGAAGACCGCCAGACCGTGTCACGTGCGCGTAAGGTTCAGCGCTTCTTGTCACAGCCGTTCTATGTTGCTGAAGTGTTCACCGGCGTCAAGGGTGAGTACGTTCCTGTTGCTGAAACAGTGGAATCATTCGAAGCACTTATCAACGGTGAACTCGACGAGGTGCCAGAACAGGCATTCCTCAACGTCGGTTCAGTCGAGCAGGTGTACGCAAAGGCAAAGGCTCTCCAGGAGAACGCATAATGGCTGAGTCGTCGGGCGCAATGCGCGTAGAAGTTGTGTCACCCGAGCGGGTTCTCTTTTCCGGAGAATCAACTCAGGTGATCACCCGCACAATGGATGGTGGCGAGATCGCTTTCCTTCCAGGACATGCGGCGTTCCTTGGTGCACTCACCGAGAACCACACGCGCATCTACTTGTCTGACGGCACCATTCAAAACTTGGCCGTTCACCTCGGCTTTGTTGAAGTTGGTCCTGATCGGGTCACCATTCTTTCTGACGTCGCTGAACTTGAAGAAGACATCGACGTTGCGCGAGCACGTGCGGCTTTGGCTCGGGCGCAAGAAAGCTCTCGTGGAGAAACAGACGCAGCAACAGAGTCGGCTTTACGTCGAGCTCAAGCACGCCTTGCTGCCTCCGGCGGACTGTAAGCGCTGGCCGAAAGGCCACATGGTGTCTTCTCTCAGTGCCTAATTTTAGTTGTACTCTACAAATAAAATCGGCGTGCTGAAAAGTTGAGAACTGTTAAGGCAACCTGTTAAACAGTTAACAACTGTTTAAAGGGGAGCACCGTGTCTAAGAGATTTATCCTGTCGTTGTTAGTGGGGTCATCTCTTTTGGTGACAGCGTGTGGCGGAGGCAGTTCTAGCCCTTCCTCAACAGTTGGCCCTCGTCTTAAGAACTCTGCTTTGCCGCAGCCATGTCCTGAAGAAGCGGCTACGACTGAAGAAGTAGTTGTCGAAGAGGGTGAAGTTCTTCAGGACGTCAATTGCGTCGAAGCAGGTGACGAAGCTGTAGACACCTCAACCACCATTGTTGAAACGCCCCAAGACACCGTCGCAGAAGTCGTGCCAACAGTTGTTGAGAACACGACTGCACTTGGCTCTGGAAGTGCAGTCGAAATGACAGTTAAACCTGGATCTCCAACAGACCCAAAGAGGGGTGTGTTTAAACAGCAGCAGCAGATCGATTCTGTAAAGCGTATTCCAAGCGGCAAAACGACGAAGCTCAGCATCGTTCAAAATAAAGAAGCAACAGTCGTTCCCAATGACCTCTGCAAGATTCTCGCTGTCGATTGCGCATCATTGAATTTCGTCAACATCACTGTCACTGGAGCAGCCTCATTTACGGCCAGTGCCGAAATTCCAAACACAGCTTTTGCTTTCCCAGGAATGAAAATCTCGAACACCAGATTGATCGTCACAGCCAACGGCGCAGCAGCCACATTCTCAGTTCAAGCTGATGCGTCTCTCGTGATGTTCGGCTCGACACTGCCGATGACACTGACCGGCACATTCAGTACTGAGGATGTATCCATCAGCCTTACGTTGAGCAACAAAAACCTTGGGCTGAACGATGTATTCGGCATTCCTGGCTTGAGCATTTCATCAATTTCAACTCAAGTAAAGATCATTGGTCTTGTTCCAACATGTTGTCTCTTTTCACTCACCGGAACATTGCCAACATTCTTGAAAGAACTCGGTATCAATCCACAGTCTGAAATTCGAGTGACCTCATCGATGGGTTCATACCCATCAATTGTTGGAATTTCCGTTGGTTCCCAGGATGCTGGTGCGCCAGACATTTTCAATATCAAGAATGTGTTATCAGCCAAGTATGTTGCGGCTTCTTTGTCGGCACTTCCTGCGGAGATTGATGGTGTGACATACCCACAAGGTCTTGCAATGGCCTTTGATGGAGCGATTGCGAAAACTCCAGTGTCCGTGGCTGGAACTCTTGTTAATCCGCTTGAGTGGAATCTCGACTTCAAAATCGGAGCTTTCAATATTGCTGGATTTCAGTTAGAAGAAACAGTGGGAGCTATCACAAAGACGAAAACTGATCTTGGATTAATGATCAACGGCGGTATCAAGGGATACGGACTTGAAGCTCGCCTGAAAGGATCGTTCGATGTTTTGGGCGGTCTTGTCCTTGAGGGAGAATCAAGTTTCAAGCCAGCTCCAGGCATTGATCTCGGATCAATCAAACTCAAAATGGGTGCGAAATTTACTCGTGACGGAATACCAACTGGTGAGTTCACCGGAGAATTAGTTACCCCCAACTACGGATTTATAAAGGGAAGCGGCAAAGTTGGATTCAAGGCATATGAAAAGGGAATTGCTTACCTGATCGATGTCAAGGGCCAAGTTGGAATACCTGGCATGCCAGGTTTCGCAGATGTCACGGGTGGGCTCAAAATCACCAACTGTGACAATTTGAAGTGTTCCCAACCCACAGTTTTGCCAGAAGCGTCCCTCATCGGTTCGGCTTCGTTCTACAAGCAACCACGACAGTCTTTTTCAATCAAAGTCAACCCAGCAGGCTGGAGTTTCAGAGAAGAATTCAAGTTTGATTTCAACAAGGAACTCAAGACCTCTGGATCTGGTTTTGAAATTGGTATGGGAGTTAATGGAAAAGGCTCAGTTGTTATTTCCGAAAAAGGCGTAACGCTTGGCAATGGCAATCTGGGAGCAAAAGCATGGCTGAAGACCCCAGATACACCAGCTGTCTACAGCGCAAGAACTCAGACTCGCCTTTCGCGAACAAAGTGCTCTACAAAGTGGATGAGCGGAAAAGGTCTCGTGACGCGCTGCAATACAGAAATGTACTGGAGCTACGCAGGCGGAGACTTAATTTTCCCTGCCATCCGCGGTATCAATATCAACATTGGTGCTGAAGTAGGAATCGATAACGGTCGCTTCTACGTTGCTACTGGTCGTAATCAGTGGGCCGGCGCTCAGAAGTTGTACTTCAGCTGAAGTTGAAATTTCTGACTACAAACCAGCAATTGCCAAATC
>JBIILS010000026.1:0-14227 GCA_044232585.1 Ilumatobacteraceae bacterium | reverse complement strand
CAGGCGCGCAAGCTTGGCCGTTTGCAATTTGAAGAGATGCTCGAGATGGCTGGAAGCGGCAGCAAAGTTCTTGCGCTGCGTTCAGTTGAATTTGCCCGCAATCACAACGTTCCGATTCATGTGCGTTCCAGTTTTACCTGGGAACACGGCACATGGGTGAGCGACGAAAAATCACAAGGAGACAGCTCAATGGAAGAGCCCATCATCTCTGGTGTCGTACACGATGCCAGTGAATCCAAAGTCACCATTGTTGGTGTGCCAGATAAGCCGGGTATTTCTGCGGCGCTGTTTGAAAGCCTTGCTAACTCAAACATCAATGTCGACATGATTGTGCAGAACACTTCAAAAGATGGTCTCACTGACATTTCTTTCACTGTGCCAAAGGCAGATATGAAAGTTGCTGAAGACATTGTGTCGCGAGTTTCTTCAGAAATCGGAGCAAGTGGCGTTACGCATAATTCCGAAATTGCAAAAGTGTCCTTGGTTGGTGCTGGTATGAAAACCAGCCCTGGTGTTGCCGCAAAGATGTTCCGCGTTCTTGCAGATAACGACATCAATATTCATATGATCTCCACCAGCACTATTCGCGTGTCTGTAGTTATTGCTGCAAAAGACATGGAATCAGCTGTTCGATCGCTGCATACAGCTTTTGATCTTGACTCGGGTACGGCCTATTCGGCACCATTACCCGAGCGCAAGTAGAGCGCCTGTAAGACTCGGTAGATGGTGACCGCACGTCGACAACTCATTCCTTGGCGTGCTGCCGGTACTCGCGCAGAGATGCGTCGCAATGCTGACGAAGTCGTGCGCGATACAGGTTGGGTGTTTAACAATCAAACTGGCGCAACCCTGACGCTAGAAGAATTTGTTCAAACTGGTGACGGTGAAGTTGATGTGTATCTCGATCGTCTCGGATGGAATTCATTTGCGTCGGGTGCAACCATGCTGGAAATTGGCTCTGGCATCGGACGAATGACGTCTGCATTTTCTCGCAAGTTTGCTGTCACCGTTGCTACCGATGTTGATGCTGCATTCTTAGAACGGTGTCGTGAAACTGTCTCACGATTTGGTCGTATTGGTGGACTTCGCACTGTGCATATTGCTGATGGCAGCACAGTCTCAGTTGATGACTCGTCAATTGATGCGGTCTTTTCGTACATCACGTTGCAGCATTGCAAAGCCAGTGATGCACTTGGTCTCACCAGTGAAGCGTTTCGCATCGTGAAGCCAGGCGGCTATGTGGCGCTGAACTACCGCACGTGGGTTCCTGCCGATTGGGTGCTCCTTCCAGCAGGTGTCGTGATGCGTCAGTTGTGGCGTATTCCTGTCGTCGGGCCTCGGTTGTCGCAGTGGCGCTGGTCGACTCGCTTTGGCTGGCAGGCAAACCGCCTAGACCCAAAAAGAGTCCTCAGCATGCTTGAGGCCTCTGGCATTGCTCTTGATGAAGTGGCCATTTTGCATCACCCCGGCAAGCCACAAAAGCCCGTTTCATACAAAGGAACCACCGTGGCGCAACGCGATCTCGATGTGGCTAATAAAAGTCACTGGTGGCTGGTCGCTCGGAGCCATTAGCCTCAATTCCCATGCGTGTAGGAGTAGTCGGAGCAACAGGTCAAGTAGGAAGCGTCATGCGCACCCTTTTGGCCGAACGGAATTTTCCCATCACTGAACTGCGGTTCTTTGCCTCGGCACGATCTGCAGGCACCACATTGCCGTGGGCTGGCGGACATATCACAGTGGAAGATGCCGCTGTTGCAGATCCGTCTGGTCTCGATATTGCGTTGTTCTCTTCTGGTGCAACGTCATCACGCGAATTATCACCACGCTTTGCTGCAGCCGGCGTGATTGTTATTGACAACTCAAGTGCGTTCCGCATGGACCCTGAAGTGCCACTGATTGTCAGTGAAGTAAACGGACATCTTGCGCACAACACGCCTAAGGGAATCATTGCGAATCCGAACTGCACAACTATGGCTGCAATGCCCGTGTTGAAGCCGTTGCATGATGAAGCAGGACTGTTGAAACTAATTGCTAGTACATATCAAGCAGTAAGTGGTGCTGGTCTTGCTGGTGTTGATGAACTCGATGAACAAACTCGCGCAATGTATGACAAAGCTGCTGGTTTGACATTTGATGGCAATGCAGTTGCTTCACCTGCCCCAAAGATGTTCGCACGCCCTATTGCCTACAACGTGTTGCCATTTGCAGGCTCGCTTGTTGATGACGGTCTTTTCGAAACAGATGAAGAAAAGAAATTGCGTTTTGAAAGCCGCAAGATTCTTGAAATCCCTGGGCTTTTGGTTTCAGGTACATGTGTGCGTGTCCCAGTCTTCGCCGGACATTCCATGTCAATCAATGCTGAATTTGCTCGTCCAATTACGGTCGCACGAGCAAATGAGATTTTGTCTAAGGCGCAAGGAGTGTCTCTCGTTGATATTCCGACACCGTTACTAGCTGCTGGCAAAGATCCAAGTTATGTTGGCCGTGTTCGCCAAGATGAAACAGTTGCGAACAATTGCGGTCTTGCATTGTTCTTGTCAAACGACAACTTGCGTAAAGGTGCTGCGTTGAACGCAGTACAAATTGCTGAATTACTGATTAAGTAATTCAGCTGATGGTTCAGCAACGTCGTCAGCAGAAGCGATTACTTCTTCGATAACTGCTTCAGGCACAGGGACGCCTTCTGCGTAACAACCACCAGCAGCAATCGCGTTGACAGCTTTGCGCAGGCGCAGTGCATCAAGTGGTTTGATGATCCAACCGTTAGCTCCGCTGCGGCGCGCCATGTGAACATCTGCTTCGCGGTCAAGCAACATCAAGATGGGAACGTTAGGCAGAGCGCCACTTGAATAATCAAGGCGAAGGTCCATTGTGATCGCCATGCCGCCCATGCTGCCAACTTGCATGTCAAGGATTGCGATATCTGGTGTGCGTTCAGCAACGGCTGGTGAAACAAGACGACCGTTTGTCACTACTTGGATTGTGGTGGAAGATGAACCAAACACGGCCTGTATTTCATTGAGGACCCATTGGGCGTCTGTCGCGATCAAAATATGCACAAGATGACTTTACTGCTGAGCGGGTGGTGCTGCCAGTTGTTGCGCCAAAGCGCCAATGGAGTCCATGTCGTGAATGTCTGTTGCTAATTCCGTGGCAAACGCAGTTGATACTGCGGGAAAGGCCGCGGAAGTTCGCTGAATGAAGGCCTGAATGTCTGAGTCTGCCCGGTCGGCATCGTCATGAAGACCAGCGATGAGTTCATGCACGCGCGCAAGGTCACCTGATTGAGATTTAGCCAGTGAGTGTTCCTCAGCGGCAGTCGAAGTACCGAAGTGCGGTGGCATTCGATTTGCGACAATCAGCCGCAACGTAATGCCAAGCCGAGACAGTTCAGATACGAAATGGTCTGCTTCGGTTAATGCGTCAGGTGATGGAGCCGTCACAATGACAAAAGAACTTGAAGCGCTTCGAAGAGTGTCTGCGACCACGAGTGCACGACGAGAGAATTCTTCTTCCATTCCGTCGAATGCTCGCAGGAATGCGGCCGTACCCGTAAGAGTGTCTCCGCCAACAACTGTTGAGATTGCTTTGAAAACTGGCTGCATTGCCGCGTTGACTAAACGAAACCCACCACGACTTGGTGCAACTAGGAATTTCACGATGGGATGCTTTAAGAATCGCGCAAGGCGCTCGGGTGACTCGAGAAAATCAAGAGCATTTCGTGAGGGGGGAGTATCAACAATGATGACATCAAATCGAGGATCTTCACATAGGTCGTACAACCGTTCTGCAGCCATGTAGTCACGTGTGCCAGACAATGATCGAGACAAACTGCGATAAAAGGAGTTATCCATTACTTCTTTTGCTCGTTCAGGTGTTGGCGATGTGTCGCGAACTAGTGAATCAAATGTCTCTTGAACATCAAGCATGGTGACCCATAATTCGCCAGTTGAATCAAAAGGAACTCGTTGAATTTCGTTTCCTGTTCCTTCACCTAATCCGATTGCATCTGCAAGTCTGCGCGCAGGGTCGATGGTGATGACTATTGCGCGCTTGCCTTGTTGCGCAATTTCATATCCAAGTGCGGCTGCAACACTTGTTTTTCCAACGCCACCAGTTCCGCACGTAACGATGACACGAGCGGACATACACATCTCAATAACTGGTTGTGTGCTCATGGCAAGTCTCGAATCGTTTGTTCAAGATCATCTGCGATTGCATTAATGAGTGCAGATCCCTCACTGTGAAGTTGAATGAGATGAAGTTGAGCTTGTTCAAGAGAATCCGTTAGAACTCCGATTGCTTCTGATTGCGCTTCAGCACGAAGTGACAAGTAGTGATACGCATCACGCATCGATGGAAGAAGATTCGCTTCATCAACACGAGGCACTTCAGGATTGCATTTGTTCACAACAATTGGTGCAAGCGCGATGTGTGCTTTTTCCACCAGTTCATCGGCTGCTTCACATGTCTCGGTAACGGGTGTAATGGCAGCGGTTGTCACCAACATCACCTTGCATCGCGCGGGGTCACTGAGCATGGCGAGCACTTCGTCAGCTTGTTGACTGATTGGCCCAGACCCAAGAGCTCGCTTTAATTGCACGGGAGCCCGCACTAAATCGAGCGCATGACCAGCTGCTGGCCCGTCAACGATGATCACATCAGTTGGCCGCTCATGCTCAAATGCCTTGATGCGCCCGAGGACCAAAAGGTCGTCGAGCCCAGGTGCCGTAGTGGCCACCAATTCCATGATTCCCGATTTTGCCAATTGGCGTGAAATCAGCCCTAACCCTTTAGTAGCAAGGTAATCAGCCAGGGCTCTGCCCGGGCTGACGGTGATCTGTTCAAGCAGCTCATGGGGCGCCAGGCCGTTGGCTGGCTCATCCAAAGTGACCAAAAGGGTGCGTAATCCACTGCGCGCCGATAGCTGGGCGAGGGAGGCGGCAACGGTCGATTTCCCAACGCCGCCTTTACCAGCGACAATAAGGACACGCTGTGCCGTGAAAAAAGGGTGTAGTTCCATAAAGAAGGAGAGACCATTGAGGGTAGGCGCAAAAAGACGAATCATGTGCGGACTGGCACTTGTTATTGCCGGGCCAGCGCTCAGTTTGATGACAGGCCACGGCGCGAGTGCGGCAGACGACTCCGCGAAACTTGCCCCCGTTGATGTCGTAGAAGTCAGTGGGCTCGTCGACAGCATCGTGGCTGACTCCATTGAGAAGGCAATAATTCGCTCGCAGAACAACGGTGCTCAGGCGGTCATTTTTCAACTGAACACGAAAGGCGCAGTCGTCGGACGTGATCGGATGACTGAAGTTCTTACGGCAATCTCTGAATCAAAAATTCCTGTTGCAATCTGGGTGGGGCCAAGTGGATCACGTGCGTATGGATTACCTGCGCAGATGTTGGCAGTTGCTGATGTGACAGCAATGGCACCTGGCGCACGCATCGGCCGCACCGGCGCGATGTTGTCAGTAAATGGAAGCCAAGTAACTTTTGGCGCCGCGGATGAGAAATTACAAGCTGGCTCTTTAGGATTTCTTGAAGCACGTGAACAAGAAGCTCTGAAGTTTTCTACTGATGATCGTGGCGTTCCAGTGTTGCGAAACATGCTGTATGCCCTCGACGGACTTACTGTTCGCTCTGTTGCTCTCGACACGGTGTCTGACGCCCTAGATGCAACGGGACAAGTCACGCGCGAAGCAACCACAGTTCGCTTCTTCAAACTTGGATTCATGCCTCGCCTGTTGCACACTGTTGCGAGCCCTCCATCAGCACTTCTTCTGGTAACAATCGGACTTGCGCTGTTGCTCTTTGAGTTCTTCACTGCCGGAATTGGTATCGCCGCCTTTGTTGGTGCTGTATGTCTGATACTTGGCAGCATGGGGATCGGCGCCTTGTCAATGAATGGTCTTGGCATTGCGTTTTTGCTTGCTGCATTCGTAGCGTTTGCAATTGATGTGCAAGTAGGCGTGCCGCGAGTCTGGACCGGGGTCGGACTTGTGTCGTACATCATTGGTGCATTCACCATGTTTAGAGACGTCGATGGCATAACTATGCGACCAGGTTGGTTGTCGCTATCTGTGTGCATCATCAGTGTTGCTCTGTCGTTCATTGTGGGCATGCCTTCAATGGTGCGTACACGCTTTGCAACTCCAACTATCGGCCGCGAGAATCTCCTTGGCACGGTTGGTGTTGCAGTTGGCAGTGTTAACCCTGAAGGAACTGTGTTGGTAGACGGTGCAAAATGGCATGCACGTACGAACCGCGCAACGCCGCTTGCTGATAATGACCAAATGCGAGTAGTTGCTATTGACGGCATCACATTAGAAGTCGAACCACTTGAAGGTGCGGCGAAGGACTATCGCGAAGCTCGGTCAAAAAGCTAAGAGATGTTTCTTCTGATTGTTTCGCTTGTCGTGGTTCTTCCACTGATTGAGTTGTACGTCATTGTTCAAGTAGGCCAAGAAGTTGGTTTGTTGCCCACTGTGGCGTCACTTATTGCTATTTCAGCAGTTGGCACATCCTTGGTAAAACGCGAAGGCATGCGTGTCTATAAAGACTTCACATCGGCTATTCAGCGCGGGGAAGAACCATCAACACAGATTGTGCACGGGGTCTGTGTGTTAGCTGCCGGTGTGTTTCTGTTTGCACCTGGGTTCATCTCTGACGCACTTGCAATCACGCTGTTGTTGCCACCCACTCGAGCTTTGGCCACAAGGTTGGTACTGCGGAGAAGTCGCTCGAAGATCACAGTGATACGCGCAACGCACTCGGGACCTATCGTGGAGACCAGGGGAACATTGGCCTCGTCATTTGATGTCATCGATGTTGACCCTCATGAGGGGGAGAACAAGTAATGAGTAGCGCACCACAGACCAGTGACGAGCCATTTGACCCGCGTACCGTGCCGGTAAAGCCAGCGGCGACTGTTCTACTTATTCGTGACGCTGTTGCAGGCGGCATTGAAGTGTTTATGTTGCGCCGCACGTTCTCTGCTGCGTTTGCTAGTGGAATGTTCGTTTTCCCGGGCGGAAAAGTCGACGATGTTGATGGCATTGAAGAGATTGCAGAAATCTGCGACGGACTTACAGACGCGCATGCCAGTTCATTGCTAGGTCTTGCTAACGGTGGTCTTGCATATTGGGTTGCATGCATTCGTGAATGTTTCGAAGAAGCCGGCGTACTGCTGGCACGACACGAAGACACGGGCGACGTTGTTCGATTTGATGATCCAGAAGTTGAAGCGCGTTTCAATCATGAACGCAACAACATTCACGATGGTTCTGTAGCGCTTCTTGACTTGTGTGTTGCAGAAGGTTTGCGTTTAACAACTGATGACATTCACTATGTCAGCCACTGGATTACGCCAATGGGTGAGAAGCGTCGCTTTGATACTCGTTTCTTTATTGCTCGTGCACCAGCGGCTCAAGTTCCGCTTCATGATGATGGTGAAACAATTGAAAGTTTCTGGATTAGTCCTCAAGAGGCCATGAATCGTGCGCATGAAAAAGATTTGATGTTGATGCCCCCCACAAGAGCCAACATTGAGTTTTTGCTTCCCCATGCAACAACAGATGAGGTGATGGCAGCTGCTGCAAAAGTTGGCACACCGCAAACCATCTTGCCGAAAATCAAGATCGACTCAGATGGTCGCGTAATTGGTATTGCTATGCCTGGAGATTCTGACTACGACGTACTGTGACCACGACGTCTTCGTCGCGTGCAGAACAACCGGCCATGTCTTCAACTTCTGGAGTATCAGCAATGATGCGCGCTGCAATAGCACTAAACACTCGCGCAGCTTCAGATGACGAAGTGAGTACGAGCGGTTCTCCGTTGTCTCCACCAGCAGCGACTGCTGGCTCAATCGGAATTTGACCAAGAAGTTCAACACCAACTTCATCGGCAAGAGCTTGTCCGCCACCCGTGCCGAACAATGCATATGACTCGCCGTGATCACACGTGAACTCACTCATGTTTTCAATCACACCAGCTACACGTAAGAAACTTCTGCGTGCCATATCGGCTGCGCGAATTGCAACCTTCTGTGCCGATACTGCAGGGGTAGTGACAATCAATAAATCTGTGCGCGGCAACATGCGTGCAAGCCCCATTTGCACATCGCCTGTTCCTGGTGGCATATCAATCAGCAAATAATCAAGATGACCCCAGTTGACATCATTGAGAAATTGCTCAACAGCCTTTGTCAGCATGAGGCCACGCCACATCAGCGCAGTGCCTTCGTCTTCCACCAACATTCCGGTTGACACGACTTTCAGTAATCCGTTTCCGATAACTCGTTCGTTTGGAATAATCATTGGCTTGTCGTGTCCAGGAACAGCTGCTGCTTCCAATCGGTCTGGCATGCCCAACATGCGGGGAATAGAAAATCCCCAAATGTCTGCATCAAGAACGCCAACAGTTTTTCCGGCTGCTGCAAGTGCAGCTGCCAAGTTCACAGTCACAGAAGATTTACCTACTCCGCCCTTGCCGCTTGCAATTGCAAGGACACGTGCAGACAAAGGCACGGCAGTATCGGTGGCATTCTCACGCGCATTCCACCTGGCGCGCGACATGACATCGGTGCGCTCCTCTGGAGTCATTTCGCCCCAGTCGATCTTTACTTTGGTGACCCAGGGGTGCACCTCGAGGCGAGAACGGATGTCTTTTTGAATCTGGGCGCGCAATGGGCAGCCCCGAATGGTGAGTTTCACGCCAATAGTGACAACGCCATCAGCCATGGTGATGGCCCCAGCCATGCCCAAATCGACGATGTTGTCGCCCAATTCGGGGTCTATGACAGCACGGAGCAGGTTTTGGACTTCCTCGATGGAGGGCGCTGCAACGGCTCTCTTGCTCACATAATTAATCCTACTGGCGTATTGTTAATGCCATTCCCTGTGCCTAATATTGGGGAAGTACAGGAACCCGCTTCGAAAGGTCCACCATGATCACTCTCACAGACAATGCAGCAAGCAAAGTAGCCCAGCTTCTCGAAGCAGAGGGCGCATCAGAGATGGCACTTCGCGTTGCAGTGAAGTCCGGCGGTTGCTCAGGCTTCTCATACGACATGTACTTCGATGGTGACATTGCTACCGATGACATCACACTCACATTCGGTGCAGTGCGCGTTGTTGTTGACCCAGCATCAGCTCCCATGCTTGAAGGCGCAAGCCTTGACTACAAAGATGGTCTGAACGAACAAGGTTTCGCAATCACAAACCCATCTGCAACACGCTCATGCGGTTGCGGTAAGTCGTTTAGCTAATTCCTGCAGCAGCTAATGCGCTGCTCATTTCAGTTACGTCGAACACTGCGTCAAGCCTGTTCACCAACACACCTTTTGCATCTGTGATGTACAGCAATGGCTCGTATGCCAACTTGTATGCCAGAACTGCTGGTGCTGCAGTAGTTGCTGTTTTATCTGTGTAGACATCGGCGTGTACAAACACAGCGGCGTCACCAACTTTTTTCGATAATGCAATAAGTGCATCAAGACCTGGTGCACATGTGCCTGTTTTGCAATAGGCCGGAGTACCAATGAGGTACACGACTGGTTTTCCGCTCTGCAACGCCTTGGTCAAAGTGACCTCATGGAATGGGCAAGTGCCTTGAGGGCTGGTGCAGATTGGGTCAACACCACGTTTGTTGTCAACAGTTGGAGTATCAAACGGAGGCAACGCATCGCCCACTAACGGACTCAACACGTTCTCGCGTTCTTCCACTTGAAACGACATCTCTGATTCAGGCGCAGCGTCAAGAATCAATAGGTAGACACCAACTTTTTGCACATCAACAATGAAGGGCCAATACGGAGACGCCATATTCGCATCGTGTTTTTCAGCAGATACAGATGCAACAACCACGTCGCCTGATGCTGCGTCGATGACTTTCCCCGTCAAAGTCTGAGGCAATTTCACTTTTCCATCTGTGGTTAACACTCCGGAAGTGTCAGCTAGTGAAATGGGAAGACGAATAGAACCAGGCACCAAACCAGTGGTGGGAAATCTTTTCACTACTTGCAACGTGCCTGAGATGCCATCGATAGCCCCTGAACTTGAAGATGGCCCACCACAAGCGGCAACCAAGCCACCAAGGCCGAGGGAGGCTGAAAGTGCCAGAAACCGGCGACGGCTGTAAACGGGGAAAGGGGCCATGAGATTCAATCGTACGCACTCGGTGCCGTGGCGTAAGGTTGGGTCTATGTCAGCAGCACCGCAACCCCCATATACCCCCGTTGTTCGCGCAGGCGACTGGATCATCGTGTCCGGCCAGCTCGGAATGAAAGACGGAGCAATTGTCGAAGGTGGTGTTCTTGCACAGACCAACCAAGCAATTGTGAACTTGAAAGCTCAACTTGCTTCTATGGGCGCAAGCATCAATGACATTTCAAAGACTCTCTGCTTCCTCACCGACATGGATACGTTTGCAACCTTCAACGAGGCATACGCAAAAGGGTTCGGCACAGCACGTCCTGCACGTAGCACCATTGGTGTTGCGTCGCTACCATTTGGTGGAGCAGTCGAAATCGAAGCATGGGCGTTCAAGCCCGAATCGAAAGGTAAGTAAGCCATGCCAGGCCCCATCATTCTTGTCGTAGTACTCCTCTCGTTTCCGATTGTTGTTGGATTGTCAACAGCAGCACTTGCCGCTCTCATTGGTCACTTCTTGTATCGCGATGCAGAGATTCGCCACGAGGGCAGCGAACTCATCGACTCGAACTACTAGTAGTTCGCATCTTTAGGTCTACGTATGACCGCTGACCTTCTTATTCATAACGCCCGCCTTGTTGCAACGGTTGACAATGCACGTCGTGAATTACCTGGTGGATGGGTTGCGATAACAAACGGCCTCATCTCTGGAGTCGGTTCTTCAACAGACCCAGTGCCTGCAGCAACTGAACGTATTGATGCAACAGGATGTTTAGTAACACCAGGTCTCATCAATACACATCATCACCTGTACCAAAACCTCACTCGTGCGTATCCGCCGATGACATCGTCTCCGTTATTCGGTTGGTTGCAAACGTTGTACCCATTGTGGCGAGCACTCGATGAAGAAGGTGCGCATGTATCTGCATGGATCGGCTTAGCCGAACTTGCATTGTCTGGTTGCACCACCAGCACAGACCACTTGTACTTGCACCCACGAAATGGTGGCGACTTGTTGTCAGCAGAAATTGCCGCAGCAAAAGATCTGGGAATTCGTTTCCACCCAACTCGTGGCTCGATGTCGTTATCACAGAAAGATGGCGGACTTCCACCTGATGATGTGGTGCAGGAAGACGACGAGATTCTTGCGTTCTCAAAAGAAGCCGTTGAAAAACATCATGATCGTTCTTTTGGCGCAATGACCCGCATTGCCCTTGCGCCGTGCTCGCCATTCAGCGTCACGAAAGATCTCATGATTCGCTCGGCTGAACTTGCTGAATCACTTGATGTTCGGCTGCATACACACTTTGCTGAGAACGCTGAAGACGATGATTTCTCAATTGCCACGTTTGGGTGCAGACCCTTTGAATACTTGAAGGAAGTTGGCTGGCTAAGCGACCGCACATGGGTGGCGCATTGCGTCATGCCAAACCATGACGAGATTCAAGCACTCGGTGCTGCCGGTATCGGCGCTGCACATTGCCCAAGTAGCAATCTCATTCTCGCCTCAGGTATTTCGCCAGTTGTTGAACTGCGCAAAGCAGGAGTGCATGTGGGTCTCGGTGTTGATGGGTCTTCAAGTGCAGACTCTGCCAGTTTGTGGTTAGAAGCACGTCAAGCAATGTTGCTCGCAAAACTGAAGAACGGCGCTGATGCAGCCGATGCTCGCATGGCATTAGAAGTTGCAACCATTGGTGGCGCTGGTTGTCTTGGTCGCATTGGTGAGATTGGTCAACTACAAGTCGGCATGGTTGGCGACGTCGCCATCTGGGATCTCACTGGTATTCAATTCGCTGGTGCAATTGCAGACCCAATTGAAGCATGGCTGCGCTGCGGTCCAACATCTGCACGAGACACAATTGTGCATGGCAAGGCTGTTGTGCGTAATAAGGAATTAGTCAGCACCAAAGTGAATGAGATGATGACAACTCACACACGCATCGCAACAAAGATGCAACAGCTCAACTAATAATGCTTCACGCTTTTCTTTTATCTTTCGGGGTCATCTTTGTTGCAGAGCTGGGTGACAAAAGCCAATTGATGGCCCTTGCATTTGCAACACGCTATAAAACAGTGCCTGTACTGATTGCAATCACATTGGCAACAGGCATTGTGCATCTCTTCTCAGTCGCTCTTGGTGGAGCGATAGGCACCGCATTGCCAACGAAGCTCATCAGCGTCATTGGCGCAATTGCTTTTGTTGGTTTTGGAATTTGGACGCTTCGTGGTGATGAATTAACTGAAGAAGACAAAAAGAGCACCAAGGTGTCGTCAAAACACATCATCATGGCTGTCGGCACAGTGTTCTTCTTGGCTGAACTTGGTGACAAGACAATGCTTGCAACTGTCACTCTTGCAACCACCGAGGGGCTAGTTGGCACATGGGCAGGCTCAACTGTTGGCATGGTTGTCGCAGATGGTTTAGCGATTGCAGCGGGGAAAGCACTTGGTGATCGATTGCAAGCAAAGACAGTGCGAATCGCGTCATCAATTGCTTTTTTTGTCTTTGCGGCCATCATGTTCGCTGACGCACTGCGCTAACCGCCTAACCTCAACACATGCGTTTATTCGGAGAGGTCCTTGTGACCATGTTGGTCATCCTCGATCCACCTGGGAACGTGCCGATCTTCCTGGCGGTGACCCAACGTTTGTCCGATAAAGAACGCCATCGTGCAGCATTCCTTGCAGTCGGTACTGCGTTCTTCGTTATTTCACTGTTCGCAGTCGGTGGACGCACAGTTCTTGATTATTTGAATGTCTCTGTTCCTGCGTTGCAAGGTGCTGGCGGGTTACTGCTTCTTCTCGTGGCCTTGCAGTTGCTCTACGGCAATGGCAATAGCGAAGATTCTTTTGAAGTGGCGTCTCCCGAACAGCGCACATCAATTGCAATGGTTCCACTGGGAACACCTCTGCTTGCCGGCCCTGGTGCCATTGTGGCCACCATTGTGTTTTTTGGAAAAGCTGAAGGAACAGCTGAATGGTTCAGTGTTGTTGCGGCTATCGCATGTGCATTGTCGGTATCGCTCATCACACTTCGGTTCAGCGGCATCGTTAAGAAGATCTTTCGTCCCGCCGGTGTGGTGTTGTTAGCGCGAGTGGCAGGCATGTTGCTTGCTGCCATTGCAGTGCAGATGATTGCTGACTCCGTGACTGCGTTTGTTCGCGCCGCGTAAAGCTAGGAACCCCAGCGGGATTGGCCGAAGCGATAGCCAACGCTGCGGACAGTTTGAATCAGGTTGGCGTGTTCCTCACCAAGCTTTGCGCGAAGACGACGAACATGAACGTCAACAGTGCGGGCACCGCCGTAGTACTCGTATCCCCACACGCGTGACAGAAGCATTTCGCGGGTGAATACTTTGCCAGGGTTTTGGGCGAGGAACTTCAACAACTCATATTCCATGAACGTGAGGTCAAGTGGGTGGCCGTTGAAAGTTGCTTGGTATGTCTCAAGGTTCAGAATCAGACCAGAGTGTTCAACTAGTTCTGGCCGTAATCCGCTTTCGGTACTGGAAAAGAGATGACGTAGTCGTGCTTCTAATTCGCGCGGATGAAACGGCGTGAGGCAGAAGTCATCAAACAAGTCATCGCGCAATTCAAGATCACCAAGTTGTGTGCCAGAGACAAGAACAATTACGGAATCAACGGCATTGTCACGCTTGCGTAATGCACGAGCGAATGCCCATGCATTTTCTGGGTCTTCATCACACGCGATGATTGCGCCCATCCATCCAGCTTGCGGTTCACATTTGCCGGCTTCATCTGCACCAGACACTGCCTTCCAGCGATAGCCACCTAAATCAAGGGTGCGCGCTAAATCAGGAGTGGGGTTCGCGGAGAACACAACAATCATGTCGGAAGTAGCCATAAGCGGGATTACAACGACTTGAGGTAGCGATTGAGTTCGAACGGGGTGACTTGAGTTTTGTACTCACGCCATTCATGACGTTTGTTGCGAAGGAACCATTCAAAGATGTGTTCACCAAGGGCTTCTTGCACAAGCTCTGATGTCTCCATCACTTTGAGTGCATCATTGAGTGATTGTGGCAACTGACGGATGCCCAACTTGTCTAGAG
>JBIILS010000099.1:0-4329 GCA_044232585.1 Ilumatobacteraceae bacterium | reverse complement strand
GCCATCAGTCTCGAGCACGCTACGGTAGGGTCGTGAGCGACGCAGAGCAAAACACGACAACGAATCCAATCGAACAGTTGCTGTCACTTCTTGGAACCATTGATCCGATTGACCTGGCTGGGAAGGCTGTTGACGTCACTCGTAGAACAAGCGAGTCACTCTTGACAATTCTGGAGAACCTTGCTTCGACAGTAGACAATCTCAATAAGACAACGACGCGAATCAATGCAATGCTTGATGACATTGAGGAGCCACTACGGCGCATTATGCCTCAAGTAGGTACTGCGATGAACGCAATGGCTTCCATGGGCGAAGTAGCCACACAACTGGGAGATCTGACTAAACGACTTGGTCCCCTAACCACGTTGGCTGAGAACGCCGGTGGCTTGTTTGGCTTTCGACCAAACAAGCCGTCTTCGAGTTCTACTTCTTCTTCGCAACAAACGGAGTAGTAACCACTACTCCATCGATGAGCGTTCCGCGCACGTCCATAGAGACTGCATCACCTACGTTGACAGAAGGCAAAACAAAAGCCATTGCAACGCAATGTCCGAGAGTTGGCGAGAAATTCCCACTGCTCACAAAACCGATCTCAGATCCGGCCGAGTCGAGAACACGTGTGCCGTCACGTGCAGGACGGCGTCCGGGAATAGATATACCGACTAATCGACGCGCTACGCCCCTCTCTTTTTCCTTCAGCAATGCTGTCTTTCCAAGAAAGTCAGGCTTTCCCCATGCAACAACCCACTCAAGTCCGGCTTGTAGAGAAGTAATACCCTCTCCCAATTCATGTCCGTGTAGTGGCAATCCAGCTTCAAGACGAAGAGTGTCACGTGCACCTAAACCCGCGGGAACAGCGCCAGCTTCGTGAAGGGCTTTCCACACAGCTGCCGCGCCTTCATTAGGTACAGCGATCTCAATTCCGTCTTCGCCTGTGTAGCCAGTCCCCGCCACCACGCACGAGAAACCGCACACTTGCACTTCTTGAACTGTGAAGCGACGTACAGCAGCTGCCTCGGCACAGAACTTGGCGACAATTGCACGCGCCTCTGGTCCTTGTACCGCGATGACAGCGCGGGTACTTGTGGTGTCAGATCCACCAATAGCCGCTACTACTCGATCAGTATTTGATGCATTTGGCATCACGTCGAAGACTTGATCACGTACCCACCACACGATGATGTCATCGAGAACACTGGCATCATCTTTGTCAAGTAGGTGCGTGTACTGGGCCCGTCCGGGAGCTATCCGTGACAAGTCATTTGTTAGACATGCTTGAAGTTGTTCAAACGCATTCTCACCCTCGACTCGCACAGTCCCTAAGTGAGAAACATCAAAGATGACTGCGCCTGAGCGACATGCCGCATGCTCGGCAAGAGTTCCTGACGAATACGCCAAAGGCATGTCCCAACCACCGAACGGAACCATTTTTGCGTCTAGTGAACGATGCGTAGCATCAAGTGGCGAAAAGCGCACCTTTACACTGCCCGCGAAATTTCATCATCCATCGATTCATCGATTGGGTGAAGCAACACAATCTGTTTATCAACCTGCTCACGAACTGAATCCATGGGAAGGATATTCAAGACACCTTGACCGTGACGCAATACGTCAATCAATTCATCGCCATTGCACAACACCACGGACGATCCGTCGATCACCAAATGCGCTGCTGAGATATCAGTCTCGATGTGGTCACGCAAATACGCAAAAACATCGCGAATAGATTCCAAACGGATTCCGGCATCCAGTAGTTGCTTGATGATTCGTAACTCAAGAAGGTCGCGATAGGTGTAGCGACGACGACTTCCACTTCCTGCAGCGTCTGTTCCAGACGGACGCACGAGGTCAGTTCGTGCCCAGTAGTCAAGACGACGGTAGGTAATTCCTACAACGTCTGCCGCCTGCGTTCCACTGAAAGTTTGAGTCATTGAAGTACCGATTCGCTTGGCGCTAGTTTCGCTCCGAAATGGAAACTACGCGGGTGTAAGACGCTACGGCCGAAACAGCTCTCTCGTCAAGATGTCAGGTATCGAAATCTTCTGGAGAGATGTTTTCGATGAAATCCCTGAATTCGTCGATAATTCCTGTGTCCGTGCGGGATTCATCCTCTTCTATCACTTCACCCACCAAATCAATGAGGTCGTCGAGGACAAAGATTGGACATGAGGCCCGCAGGGCAATAGCCAGAGCATCTGACGGCCTGCTTGAGACTGTTACTTCTGGCCCACCGTCAGGCGTTAGGACCAAATCGGCATAGTACGTGCCATTAGAAACATGGGTCAGCACAACGCGACTGACTGAGACCGATACCCGCTCGAGTGCAAGCACAAACAAGTCATGTGTCAGCGGACGAGGCGTTTGTTCGGCGTCAAGCGCAGTCTTGATAGCTGCTGCCTCTGGCGCCCCGATGAAGATCTCAAATTGCCGACGCGGTGCGTCTTCTTCTCGCAAGGTAACTACAGGCGTGTTTGACAGCCGATCTATTCGTACTCCACGTACTGAGAGAGATTTCATGATTACTTTTGTTCCGTCAACCGAGCGATATCTCGCATCAACAACGAGTTTCGCAATTCGCCACCAAGCTCCATGAACTCAGCGAGCATTTCAAGAGCTTCATCACGCGAGGCTGGGTTCCTTTGTCGCAAGAGGGGAAGGATTCTTTGCTCAAACAAACTAAGTTCCCTATCAGCAGAAGATTTCCAAGCACGCAGGTGACGAATATCAATACCCATTTCCTGGAATCGACCAGCCGTGCGGGCAATGGAGGCTGAGTGTGTATCAAAGAAGGTCGTGTCACCAACGTCATGGCCACTTACGAGACCAGCTGCCTCTAAATCTTTGAGAAATGTCGAATCAATATGAACTTGTTCAAGAAGTTGATCCCGCGGAATTGATTCCGTCTTGTCAGCGTGTTGCAGGGCAACTTTTCTTTGTTGACGTTTAACAGACGCTGGCACGATGGGGTCTTGCCCCAGTTGAGGTGATTGCTCCACAGCAGCGGGGCGCGGCATCGCAGCACGTGCTGCAGGATGACCCGATGTCGAAACCAATTCGCTGATGTTGTCCAAGTCGCGACTGATGTCTTGACTTTCATCTTCAAGCTTGCCTTTGATCACGCGCAATGGAAGGTAGTTATTCTTCTGCTCTTGAAGAATAAAGCGAAGACGTTCGACTTCAGCAGAAGTGAATTTCCTGTAGCCAGAAGGAGTTCTCTCGGGAACGATCAAGCCTTGACTCTCCAGAAATCGAATCTTAGAAATAGTGACGTCTGGAAACTCTTCTAACAGTTGCGCTAGCACTTCTCCGATTGAGAGATAGTCACGATCACTCATGATTTCTCATCCGGCCTCTCTAAGAAAACCAAATGAAACTTTCCAATTTGCAGTTCATCACCTTGCGTCAGTTCAATCACGTCAACTCTCTTTTGGTTGACGTAGGTTCCGTTCAAAGATCCGACATCGCGAACTATGAATCGACTGTTCTCCGACGTGATTTCACAATGACGACGAGACACAGTGATGTCGTCTAGTGAAATATCGGAGTCAGCATGACGACCAATATTTGTTAATGACGAGGACAAAACATAGTGATCACCCTCCCCTTCGCCGCCTCGCAGCACCAAAATTGCTGTACCGCGGGAAATGCTTGTCAAAGAAACCTGAACATCATCCTCAGGGCCAGGCGCATCTTGTAGTGAGTCCGTCTTTGCCAAAGTAATCGTGTGATCAGAGACAATGTCTAAAACCGTTCCGCACGCAGAGCAAAAAGCCGACACAGGAGGATTCCTATGACCACACTGGTTACAAAACACGTACGACATAACTATTAACTACTACGCCCCAATGAGTGCCGAGTACTGCTCCGCACTCATCAACTCAGCCTCGTTGATTTCTGACACCTCGATGTCGCAGATCCAGCCAGATACATAGGGATCAGTATTAAGAAGTTCCGGTGTCGCAATCAGTGCCTCATTAACTGCAACCACTGTTCCGGCAACTGGGGCATAAACATCATTAACACTCTTTGTGCTTTCAATCTCACCAAGCCCATCATGCAGAGTGATGACAGAGCCGACGTCAGGAAGTTGAATAAACACAATGTCTCCCAATGCATCTTGTGCATAGTCAGTGATGCCAACCCTGGCCCGAGAGCCGTCGATTTGCACCCATTCGTGATCTTTTGAATATCGGAGTTGGGAAGGAACTGTCACTTCACTAACGGTACTCTCTAGGACCTTCGTCCCGACGCCAAGTGACTCCTCACCGTCGGCAGATACTCGAAGAACGATTTATACGAAACAAAGACACCTGGGATACCGACTGCCCA
>JBIILS010000098.1:0-4339 GCA_044232585.1 Ilumatobacteraceae bacterium | reverse complement strand
ACCAGCAAAATTCGAGTATCCGGCTTGAACGCAGCAGTCTTCTTCCAGATTGGTAGATCCGTGTCCGCCCGCACCAGTCCATGTTCTTCCAAGAACAAACTGACACCTATATTGATGCGCTGTACAAAATCAGACACCGCTTCCCCGCCATCGAGACCATTCCAACGTTCATGCGAGGGCTTTGCCTTCTCTGTCTTGTATGCCTCAATGGCTTTTTCTTCAGGAGTTCCATGCCATATCGGATTTCGAATTTCCTCCAACCATGGATCAATGACCAGTTCCATCCCCAAGGCCTTCAGTATCGGAGCCGCCGTCTGTTGCGTTCTTACCAACGGTGAAACAAAGACCTCATCAAAATGTTCATTCGTTGCCCATTCACCCAACAACAATGCTTGCTCGCGACCGCGTTGCGTCAACGGTGGATTGTCAACGTTCAGTTTGTCTCGAACCCACTCTGGTTCAGCGTGGCGAACAAAGACAATTTCCATCTATTGAATTGTAGAGCGCTTGAACGTTTAGGCACCGTTATTGATTCGGAATGGTGAATTCAATGCCACAACTGTCAAAGGCGCGTTGAAATTGTCGTTGGTATTGGGCGTCATCGGTGTCTGGCCCACTCACGTCATATATGTCAGATAGCGAAGTGCCCAAACACGTTGCTTCAGCATCTGAAATGGTGAGACCAAATTGAGTTGCAATCATCTTGCCGACGACTGTCATTTCCGAAGAATCGTTCAACGGGTTTACCGTTGGGTCCGTGGCAGTGGGGCTCGGAATGGGAGCCATGGGCAAAGTGATTTCAGAATCAGTAGGTGGCGCCAGAGTCGACGGTAAACCACATTTGCTCACCAGTTGACCTTCCACTGCATTTGCTAGCCGGAGTGTTGCTTCTGAACCGAGTTCAACAGCAGCGGAAACAGCCTCTCCAACATCAAGAGCGCTGTTCACATCCCAATCGATCGAGTCCATCACTGAGATGAATGTTGCAATCTTCCTCGCAACCATCGACGCCTCGCTAGAAACCAATTCTTCAGTAACAGCATTAACGGCACGTTCGTAGGCTGAATTTGAGTCCGCGCGCAACTGGGCATATCTATCTTCTGAGAAGTTGTCTAGACCTTGTGAGAAGCCACTGACGTAGTCCGAAATTGAAATACCTGAACTACAAGAAGAATTCTGATCAGACGAACAAGACCCTAGAACCGACAACGCACCAAGCATCAAAACTGCACTCCATCGGGAAACATAACGAGAAGAGTGCACGTATCCATTCTGCCAGCACCGCCCCAGCATGCGCAGCCATCTACAGTTCTAATATGAACAAGATTGATGTGACTATGGCCATTTTGCGAGGGTCGGTCGGTGCTTCGATTGCGTATCACGGCATCAACAAGGCGAGAAGTATCTCCGGGACAGCGTCGTGGTTCAAAAGCATTGGGATGAATTGGCCAAGGCATCAAGCATTGATAGCAGCCGCCACCGAAATCATTGCTGGTGCGCTGCTAATCATTGGATTAGCAACACCCCTTGCATGCATTGCAGTTATTGCTCTGATGTCCGTTGCAATAGCAACAGTGCATGGGCGCGTTGGGTATTTCATATTCCTGCCAAACGGCGGATGGGAATATTGTGCATCTATCGTTGCTGTCACTACTGCCATCGCCATCACAGGCCCTGGCTCATGGTCAATTGATAACGCTTGGAATATCAACCAAACTTCAGGTCTCGTAGCCCTACCCATTGGTCTCTTTCTTGCCATGTGTCACTTGGCGCTCTGCTGGCGACCACAAACGAACAATCCTTCGGCGTAGCATTCATCTCGTGTTTCTGAAGAAATTTACTCGCGTGCTCCTCACATCCATCTGTGTTCTTATTGCTGGAATGTGGGTTTACGCGTACGGTTTCGCACCTCGAGAGAGCTTCAACAAGATTTATGACACTGCATGGCAAGCAAGAGCTCAAGCTCATTGCGAGAAAGCAGAAAACATTCGATTCTCATTCGAGGACCTCACTCCTATGAAAGCCGACGACCCGCTCGCGTTACAGGCAAAAGCCAAAATAGTCAAAGCAGCCACAGACGCGCTTGAGAATGCAATAAACCTAATTGCTGCCGACATACCCTCAGACGCAAAAGGGCAAGAATTAGTCCCAGCTTGGATCGCGGATTACCGCCTCTATATTTCAGATCGTCGCGCCTTTGAAGTGGCCCTTCAAAACGCGACCACACGTCCATTCTTCGCAGAGAGCGACGTAGAGGGTGTCCCTGTCAGTGAACGCATCAGCAAATTTGCACGAGAAAATGACATGAAGACATGTCAAGCCCCGTACGACTTATCCGTCTAGTCGACTGTTACCCAACCGAGGTCAGGGTCGTGTCGGCGAACGACTCTCGCCGGTGAACCAACCGCGACTGAATAATCAGGTATGTCGTGAGTTACGACAGCGTTGGCACCAATAACAACATGTTTTCCAATTGTCACCCCGGGTAGCACTACGGCGCCATAACCAAGCCACGACCCGTCGCCAATCACCACTGCTCGCTCTGGCTGTGACTGCTGTGAGATCGGACGAGACACATCTTCATATCCATGGTTCTGGTCAGTGATGTACACATGATGGCCAGTCCATACATCGTTTCCAATAGTGATGGAGAAGTGTCCGACGATGCCACTCCCTCGACCAATCAGGCACCTATCACCAATGGATACGACAATGTCTGAAATACACTCTTGGCCTGGAACCATGCCTGCAGACAGCGCAACATCAGGTCCAATCAAGGTGTCGTTACCAATAGAAATGTAACGCTCATTAAAGATGGTCGTGGGCTTCCACATAATCATGCTTCGTTCCCCGAACGCCGCGAATTTCTTGCCCCGCACATCGGTAGCGCTTGTAGAGGCCCAAAAAGAAAGTCGCCTGTTGAGGTCTACATAAATACGACCAGCTAAACGTCCGAACACAGGCAACACGCTAGTGACCAAACAGGGCGTGGGGACTACCGTGTTTTCATGCAGAAAATGCCACACACCATTGCATCCAATCAAGGCTCAATTACTGGGCTTCTCTCGCCCACTGGAAGTTGTGAGTTCTTAGGCATTCCATTTGCGACTGCCAAAAGACTTGAGAACCCCGTAGATATCTCTTCGTGGGAAGACAACTTCACAGCAACGGCTTATGGGCCAATCTGCCCACAAACTCCGGGAATGCTGGAGATGGCTCTGAACATGGATGCTTCCCATATGAAAGAGGAATGCCTCAATCTCAATGTGTACACCCCGCGAACCCCAACAGAAGGAATGTCGTTGCCGGTCCTCTTCTGGATTCACGGTGGTGCTTATACAAACGGAGCCGGTTCAGTCGCTTGGTACCACGGAGCCTCGTTAGCGTCGCGCGAGACAGTTGTTGTCACAATCAACTACCGCTTAGGGCCCTTGGGATTTCTTGGTGACGGTAATTACGGCACTCTTGACATGCTGTCGGCTCTTCGGTGGGTACAGAGAAACATCTCCGTCTTCGGAGGTAACGAGAAGAACGTAACTATTTTTGGAGAATCTGCCGGCGGCTCGGCCGTTGTTTCTTTGCTCGCCAGCCCTGAGATTGATGGTCTCGCTCACAAGGCGTGGGCAATGAGCCCGTCTATTGGCCAACTTCGCAACAAGACACGTGCTCTAGATCTGCAGAAGCAATTCCTTGACCTGGCTGGACTGAAGAATTTGGAAGATGTCAAGTCAATGTCCATCGATGACATTCTTGCTACGCAACAAAAGCAAATGACTTCAGCAACAAAGGCTTTTGATTTTTATGCTCCAACAGCTGGCGGTGCATCGCTCAGTAATGACATCCTTGCTTCAGCAGCGCAGTCACCTATCCCGCTTGTTGTAGGCACGAACAAAGACGAAAATAAACTGTGGTCAACTTTCGACGCTTCATTGGCTGATGCCGACGGCGCTCGTTGGAAAACATTTACCGATGAAACCTTCGGCGAACGAGGGCAGCAAGCCCGCGACGCTTACCAGGCATTGCGGCCTGGCGAGTCTGCAAGAGATTTGATGTCGGCAGTAAGCACTGACACTGGTTTCCGCCAGCCAGCCCAACGCCTATGTGAGAACCGCGTTCTCAGCAATACTCCTACCTGGATGTACTGGTTCACCTGGCCAACTCCTGCATTCGGCGGAACTGTCGGTTGTTGCCATGCACTTGATATTCCCTTTGCATTCGACAATCTCGATGCTGAAGGAGTACTGATGATGACCGGTGACGGCAACGAACGTTCGCAAATAGCGGACAGATTCTCATCTGAAATAGTTACCTTCGCCACACATGGACACCCGAGCTGGAG
>JBIILS010000097.1:0-4344 GCA_044232585.1 Ilumatobacteraceae bacterium | reverse complement strand
GCTCTATTGATGCTGCTGCTGTCAACACTTTCGAACTAGGTACTCACCCAGACACCGGTGAAGTAGTAATCGTTAAGCCTGGTTTGTACGGCCCATACGTTCGCTCGGGTGAAAACACCGCCAGCGTTCCTGACACCATGACGCCAGATGAACTAACGCTTGATGCTGCAGTCACATTATTGAAAGCTCCTAAGGGCGATACGCCAATGGGTGAGCACGAGGGCTACCCAGTGTTCGCAAAGTCAGGTCGTTACGGCCCATACGTTCAGTGGGGAACCATGGATGTTCCACCTGAAGGCATGGAAAAGCCAAAGATGACATCCCTGTTCAAAACAATGAACATCGATCGGTTGTCAATGCAAGATGCACTTGACTTGCTGTCGTTGCCACGCACCGTTGGTGCGGACCCAACTGATGGCGAACTAATCACTGCGCAAAATGGCCGATACGGCCCATACGTAAATAAAGGTAAGGAAAGTCGTTCTCTGCAAACTGAAGAACAACTTCTCACTGTCACACTTGAAGAAGCGCTTGCACTTCTTGCCACACCACGCGTGTTTGGCAAAGGCCGTGCTGCTGCAAAGCCACCACTTCGCGAATTCGGAATTGACCCAGCAAGTGAAAAACCGGTTGTCGGTAAAGAAGGCAAGTTTGGTGACTACATCACCGACGGCGAAACCAATGCAGGCCTTACCCGCGGTGACCGCATGGAACAGATGACAAACGAACGCGCATATGAGCTATTGCAATTGCGTCGTGAATACATCGAAGCAAACGGCGGACCAAAGAAGAAGAAAGCTGGCGGCCGCAAAGTCGCTGCGAAAAAGGCGCCTGCAAAGAAAACCGCTGTGAAAAAAGCTGCTGCAAAGAAAGCGCCAGCTAAAAAAGCCGCAGCAAAGAAAGCTGCACCCAAGAAAAAGGCTGCAACAACTTCTTCGGATGACGAGTGAGCACTCCTGCTTACATTGCGCTTGAAGGCTTAGAGGGCTGCGGAAAAAGCACGCACACAAAGCGACTTGGTGAGCACTTGAATGCAGTCATCACACGTGAACCTGGCGGCACTCGTATCGGTGCACTTCTTCGCGCCATATTGGCCGACCCAGAAAATACAGACCTTGCACCACGCACCGAAGCATTGTTGATGGCAGCAGATCGCGCTCAACACATGGCAGAAATTGTTCAACCAGCGTTAGAACGTGGACAACATGTCGTCAGCGATCGTTCCATTTATTCAACACTCGCCTATCAGGGGTATGGCCGTCGCCTTGGCACACCAGACCTATTGAATATCTCTACGTGGGCTCTTAACGGCCGCTTGCCAGACATGGTTGTCTTTATTTCCGTTCCCACAGACATTCTGAATGAACGTCTCGCCAAGAGAGACCTTGACCGCTTCGAACGCGAAGGCGCTGATTTCTTTGCCCGCATCAACGATGGTTTCACCGAATTGCGTGAAGCAGACCCAGATCGCTGGATTGTTATCGATGGCACCGTTCCGAAGGACGATGTTGAGGCAGCCATCCGCGTTGCCGTGCTTGACAGACTGAATTAGTAACCTGCCTACATGGCATCAGTATGGGATTCAGTGGTTGGCCAAGGCCGTGCCGTTGAGCAACTACAACACGTCGCCATCTCCCCCGTTCATGCATATTTGCTCGTAGGCACAGAAGGTTGCGGCAAAGAAGAAGCATCTCGCGCATTTGCCGCCATGTTGATGTCAGGGTCCGACAACCCAACAGAACGCATTAACGAACTTGTCATGCGTGGCGCGCACCCTGATGTTCATGAAGTGCGTCGTGAAGGTGCATCAATTCTTAAAGAACAAGCAGACGAAGTAATTCGCATTGCATCAATTACTCCTAGCGAAGGCAGCCGCAAAGTCATCATCATGCACGAAGTACATCTGATGCATGCAACATCTGCAGCTCGACTTCTAAAAACAGTTGAAGAACCCCCCTCTGGAGTTTTCTTCATCATGCTTGCTGATCAAGTTGACGATTCTCTCGCCACTATTGCATCGCGTTGCCTCACAGTGCATTTCGGTTTACTTGAGAATGCAGACATTGAACAAGCACTGGTGAATTCAGGTATTGCACCACATCTTGCAAATGCCGCAGCGCAATCATCAGCCGGCAGCATGTCACGGGCAAAGTTGCTTGCATCAGATCCGCAACTTGCACAACGCCGTGAATTCTTTGCCAACATTCCACGCCGTATCGATGGCACCGGTGCAACTGTTGCTGCCATCGTTGAACAAATACTTGCGCTCATCGATGACGCTGTAGAACCTCTTAGCAACCAACACGCGCAAGAAGTAGTTGACACTGAAAAGACTCTTGCGAAAATGGGCGTGAAGCGTGGCGGTAAGAAAATGCTGGAAGATCGCCATAAGCGAGAGATCCGTCGATACCGCACAGACGAACTTCGTTCAGGCCTCACTGCTATCGCCAGCGTCTATCGCGATGAACTTGCACGCAATCCGAACATTCATCGCCCCGAGGCGTACGTCACTGCAATCACCAGACTTCACGAAGGCATGCGCCGCTTATCGCTCAATGTCAACGAAGCTATTTTGTTGCGTGATCTCATTTGGTCGCTCCCTTCCCCATCCGCCGACGCTGCCCTGCAGTTCGTCCTTTCAGAAAACGCAGAATGAACCCGAATCGTCTCGCCAAAGTCCTTGCTCTATTTCTTGGCTTCGCCGGAATCTCGCATTTCACCAACCCTTCATTCTTTAACGAAATTGTCCCGCCTTGGCTTCCACCGAATCCTGAATTCTGGACATATATAAGTGGTGTCGCCGAAATTGCCGTGGCCGTAGCTCTCATCCGTCCATCCACTCGTCGAGCTGGCGCAATCGCTGCAATTTGGCTGTTTATTGCCGTCTACCCAGCCAATATCTACATGGTGTGGGATTGGCGCAACGAAACTGCTTCACAGCAATTCATCTCATGGGCTCGCTTGCCATTTCAATTCCTCTTCATATGGGCTGCATTGCAAGTTTCACGGGTGAATAACAATCACCCAATCGCCCCAGGCGATATTGCTTAATTTATTGATTTAACTCAGTTGAGTCTTCCCACACCAACTCATAGTGGGTATATTTCACATATGAACAAAAAGACCCGTTCCATCGCCGTCCTCTTTGCACTTGCAGCAGGAACTCTCGTCACACTCGCCTCCTCGCCGGCCAGCCCCGTAAAAGCAGAACCTGTCGAAACTCCTGCGTTGTACAAAATCACGGCAGTGGAATCTGAATCAACTCCGATCGGTTGCATAGGATGCCCACCATCGAAGACCAACGTTCCAGTGTTTGAAGCGCAAACGCAATTAGCAGCTTCGTTGAGTTCTGCAACAAAGATCGATACGTACACCGTCAACACGTGGGACCAAACCACGCAAAAGAATCTCTCTTTTGATGGTGGTTGCGCAATAGTTTCTGCCGGTCTTCGGTGTTGGGGTAACAACAACTACGGTCAACTTGGAAATGAATCAACAACATCGTCGTTGACTGAAACAGTTACCGCTACCGACAATGGAATTGCGATTGGTGATGTTACAGAACTGTCAACCAACGGAAAAACCTTATGTGTAGTAAGCGGAGGCGCATTGAAGTGCGTCGGAGTGGGCAACTTCCCAGGAACCAGTACCACTCGAACCAGCACTCGGTATGACACGTCCGAGATAACGGGCGGAGTAGCTGGAACTAGCGCAGGCACAGATCTATATAAATTGGAAACATTCAAAACTGGTGTGACAGAACCAATTTCAACGGTTACAAGTTCAACATGGGTATCAGATCAGCAATTGTCATCAAAGTGGATCACCCTCATCCCATCCGGAGTCAAAAAGGTTCAAGTAGGAACAGGTAATCAAGGTGGAAGTAACTCAACCCCAGATATCTGTGTTCTGACTACAAGTGGCTTGGCTTCTTGTGCAGTAGTTGCAGCAGCTGTCCCTAGCCCTACTACTGGCGTAAGCCGCGAAGAATTTGATTGTGACAAGAACGGAACTTGGGTAACAGGTGTTACATGCCCAACCAATAATTACAAGCGCCGCTGGGTGAACATTAATACGACAGTTACACCAGCATCAGTGTGGGAATGGAAAGACACTGGAGTCACAGGCGTTCTTGATATCTCGTTACCATCTGATTCGTGGGGGGCAGCAAACATTTGTCTTGCTGGAGCAAAGACCACTTGCTTTACTTTTTCCGCCGGAGTCTTTGGAACCAAAAACGTGATCGAAGGTGGAGACGTTTCTGAAGCCGTGTACGTCTCAAGCGCGTTCGGATTAGGACTTTGTGTGTATGCATCAGGAACCGTTTCGTGCGGAGTAGGTACT
>JBIILS010000025.1:0-14354 GCA_044232585.1 Ilumatobacteraceae bacterium | reverse complement strand
CTTGCGTAGCAGGGATCTTGATCATCACGTTCGCACGTGAAATACGTTCATGAAGCAAACGTGCTGCTGACAATGTTCCCGCAGTGTCGTGAGCTAGTGATGGATCTACCTCAACGCTGACGAATCCATCTGTGCCATTTGATTGCGCGTACAAATTGGCAAATACATCGAGCGCACCATGAATGTCCTGAAGTACCAGTTCCCAGTACGCATCTCTGGCAGATGAGCCTTTCAGAATTTCACTACGGAATTGCTCGTCATAATCTGAGCTGCCTTGTATTGCCTTTTGAAAAATAGTGGGATTCGATGTGAGGCCTCGTACACCACGCTCAACTAGTGAAACGAGATTTCCCGAGGTGATGTATCCGCGTTGCAAGTTGTCTAGCCACGGACTCTGCCCATGTTGAGATGACAATTGCTTAAGAACATCGGTCATCGACTGATCGCTTTTCTTGCTACATCGGCCACATGGGTCGCAGTGATTCCCAGCTCGGCCATTACGACGTTTCCGGGGGCGCTTGCACCAAAGCGGTCGATACCGACACTGTCAGTGGCGTATGCAGCCCAACCAAATGTAGTGCCAGCCTCCACGCTGATGCGAGGGAGCGAACGCGGAAGAATCTCATCTTGACGTGATTGCGAAAGAGCAGCAAAACGTTCCCATGAAGGCATAGTTACAACATTGACGTTGACACCTTCTTTCTTCAGCAACTCTGCTGCGTCAACTGCTACAGACAATTCGCTACCCGTTCCGATGATTGTTGCCTGAGGGGTGTCTGTTTTGACAATGACACCGGCACCGTCAGCGACAGCTGATCCATCTGTGAGAGCTACAACCGTTTGACGCGACAAAATAAGCGCGGTCGGTCCGTCGTGTGTCGCCGCGATCAACCAGGCTTGGGCGGTTTCATTTGCATCCGCTGGACGAATCACTTGCAGGCCTGGAATTGCTCGTAGGGAAGCCAGTTGCTCTACTGGCTGATGTGTAGGGCCGTCTTCGCCAACTCCGACAGAGTCATGACTAAACACGAACACGGTACGAGCGCGCGAGAGTGCTGCTAACCGAATTGCTGGACGCATGTAGTCGGCAAACACGAAGAACGTGCCGCCGACTGGCAACACACCACCGTGCAAAGCCATTCCGACCATCGCTGCTCCCATCGCATGTTCGCGAATGCCGTAGTAGATCTGTTTACCCTGGCGGTTCTCAGCAGAATATCCACTTGTCTCAGAAAGTTTCGCTCCGGTGTTTCCAGTGAGGTCTGCAGCACCCGCAAGCACGAAAGGCAATGCGCTTCCGGTTGCCTCAAGAACTTTTTGAAATGCCTGGCGAGTTGCCAGTTTGGTGTCCGATGGAAAGACAGGAAGTACCGAAGCGATTTGCTCTTTACTTGCAATGCCAAACGTGGAAGGTGTTAAGGCGGGCGATAGCGACTGAGTGCGCTTCTTCCAATCTGATGTTGCAACTTGTCCGCGTTCGCGACAGAACGTCCGGTATTCAGACACGAATGATTCAGGCGCATAAAAAGGCTCGTCGGGAATTCCCATCACTTTTTTAGTGGCGCTGACAAGTGGTGCAGTAAATGGATTTCCATGCGCCTCATGTTTGTCAGTGAGGTCAGGAGAAGGAAATCCAATGTGAGACCTCAGAACCACCAATGTTGGTGCACCGGCATGGTCGCGCGCAGCTGCCAATACCTTCTCAAGAGCATCACAATCTTCAGCGATCTCTCCCGCTTCGATGACGTTCCAACCGTACGAACGGAAACGCGCTGGCGCATCGTCGCTGCATGTCAACGCGGTACTGCCGTCAATAGTGATCTTGTTGTCATCAAAAATACATACCAAGTGGTCAAGTTTTAAATGACCAGCAAGTGATGCAGCTTCGTGACTGATTCCCTCCATAAGGCAACCATCGCCTGCAATGACGTATGTATGGTGATCAATTGCATCTTTCCCATGAACTGCACGTAAATGCGATTCTGCAATTGCCATTCCTACTGCATTTGCGAAACCCTGTCCCAATGGTCCGGTTGTTACTTCCACGCCTGCCGTGTGACCAACTTCTGGGTGACCTGGTGTTGCTGAATTCCACTGACGGAAAAGTTTGAGATCTGATATCTCTAACCCGTAGCCGGCCAAGAACAACATTGCATACTGCAAAATCGATGCATGGCCATTCGAGAGAATCAAACGGTCGCGATCAATAAAGTCAGGAGTGGATGGATCGTGTTTAAGAATTCTGCTGTACAAAACATGGGCAAGAGGCGCAAGCGACATTGCTGTTCCTTGGTGACCGCTGTTTGCAGCTAGGGGAGCGTCCATCGCAATCCCTCGAATTATCGAGATAGCGAGGGCGTCTTGTTCGGGGCTCAATTGTGTAGGCACCTCATGATGGTAATCGGCGCCAGGCTTTGAGAACGGAAAGTTCGGAATCAAGCGCGACAAGATCTGCCTTGTGACCTGTTCGAATTCGCCCAACGTCAGCCAAACCAGCTAGGTCAGCGGGAATGGATGTAGCACTCGAGAGAGCCGATTCAAGCGAGACACCACATTCTCGAACCACTCGCTGCACGCACTCTGAGAGTGGCGTGCAAGAGCCAGCGAGCGTGTCATCTGCCAAGCGTGGTGCACCATTACGAATCTCAACGCCGGTCCGAGGTCCTGTCAGGGTCCGCCACGAAACAGAATCCGACACCAAACAGATACGAGATTGTGCTGCCTTGAATGCAAGTGCGATTGCATCGGGTTGAACATGAACACCATCTGCTATCAGCCCACAAGAGATTCGACCATCCGTCAAGGCCCACATAGCTAGACCAGGGTCTCGGTGGTGGACTCCACTCATTCCGTTGAACAAATGAGTGACCATGCTTGCCCCAGCATCAACTGCGTCTTCAAACTGTGTCTTCGTAGGGCGAGAGTGACCGAGAGAAACTGTGATGTTACGAGCGCGCAATTCACGAATCGCTGGAATCGCATCATCTTGTTCGGGAGCGACTGTTACAAGGCGAACAGAAGTTACCAATTGAGATATCCAGTCCAAGTCGCAAGCGATGATGTGCTGTACCGGGTGAGCCCCTGGAGCCGCTCCGAGAAATGGCCCCTCTACGTGTATTCCAGCAAAACCCTGAACATGTCCGGAGAGAAAAGATTGATGAAGAGACGCCAAGGATTGAGACATCTTCTCAAGTGGTGCCGTCACTATTGTTCCCAACCAACTGGTGGTGCCACGATCGAGGAGTGTTTCATCTAGCCGCAGTAAATCGTCGGTAGAAGCAGTCGCAACATAAACATTGTCAAAGCCGTTCATTTGTACATCTACAAAACCAGGGCTGACTATAGGGAACTCACAGGCACCGGCGTGGTTGCTGAGAGATTCAATGAGACCGTCATTAGCCATAACGATTCGAGTTGGGCCGTGAAGGTCTGTTCCGTCAAAAAACTGCTGACAGGTGATCTCGTTTGACACGTTGAAAATGTAGTTGGGTTTCTAGTTGAAAGATGCCTTGGCCGTTGCGGTCAGACGAATATCTGAAAAACGAACGGTTGCCAAGTGCAAAGTGGTGAGGGCCTTAATTACCCACCAACCTGGGTCTACCTGGAACCACCGATGAGACAAACGCGGTGACGACGGTGCCGCGTGATGATTGTTGTGAAGCCCTTCGCCCATTGTGAAGAAGGCCAACCACTGAAGATTTGTAGCGCGATTGTCATATGGCCGACGCCCAAAATGATGACCAAGAGCATTGACCGCAGCGTTACTTGCCAAATACACATTGGCATGAATGAAGGCGGCGAGTAATCCAGTCCACGGGCCGAACACAATCATCAAGATTGCGATTCCTGAGAGCAACCCAGTCTTGTTGTGACCAAAGAAGACTTTGTCCCATCGGTCATCTGGCAAATCTTTGGCGTACCGATCGATGGTGGTCGGGTCGAGAACAGTTGCGCGGTACAGAGCGACATTCTTTGCCTGCACCTTCTTCCATCCGAGCAGAACAGGAGAATGTGGATCACCATCAACATCTGTGTAGGCGTGGTGTTTTCTGTGTACTGCCACCCATTCTTTGGGTTTGATTCCCGTAGAAAGCCACAACACCGCACGAAATAGCACTGCAACCGAGGGCCTTATGGTGAGGGCACGATGACTAAGGGCTCTATGCAAATACACAGTTGTGCAGGTGTTGGCGGCTGTGCAGACAACTGCTGCCACTAGAACCGCGGTGAGAACACTTGAAAGAATCGAATTCATGTCGACACACTAACTGGCTACCTACTGGTAGGTAGGGCGAAAATGACGGTAAATTGGAAATGTGTCGGACGTAACAGAAGAAAGCAGTTCCAAGACAACACGAGAACTCATTCTGGATGAGGCTCTGCATTGTTTTGCTGATCGCGGATATGAAGGTACGTCCCTTAATGACATAGCTGCTGGCGTCGGAATTAGGCGCCCAAGCTTGCTCCATCATTTCGCTAGCAAGGAAGCTCTGTACACAGATGTTTTCGAGATGCTGTTGTCGGAATGGCTTGAGGGTCTTGAAGTTGCAATGTCTTCACCAGCATCTGGGTGGGATAAAGCTGAACTAGTCATTCGTGCCGGATTCGACTTGTTTGCCCGCACCCCTGACTATGTGCGAATCATGCGCCGAGAAGCTCTTGATAGCGGAGTTCATGTTGGGGTCGATCTTTCTGGTTTCTTACGGCCGCTGTTTGACAGTGCGTGCGCGTATTTCACTTCGGAAATGGATGCTGGTCACTTTCGCAGGCATAACGCCCAACACCTGATCATCACTGGATATGGAGCTATTTTGACCTACTTCTCGGATGCCCCATTTATAGATGAGCTTCTCAATGACCAGGCGCTGACACCGGAGAACGTGCGCGACCACTGCGACCACGTGGTCGCGTTTTTTCGTGCCGCACTCGTCGCGTAGACCGTTGATGTCAAATCCGATACGGTTGCGCCATGTCTACCTGGATCAACAACGGTCGTACTATCGGTTTTTCATCGGAAGGAGCTGGAGTTCCCATCCTTGCCTTTCATGGAACAACACAGTCCGCCAACGCTTGGGCTCAAGTTCAACAAGCGTGTACAGCGAGCCTGCAGTGGGTGACATTTGAATTCCCAGGATCTGGCGAATCTGAAATGCCAAATGGTCCGATTGACCTTGATGTAGTCGTGGCCGACGCTGTTGCATTAATGAAACATCTGGGACATGAACGGTTTCATGTCATCGGGTACTCACTTGGCGCGGTAGCAGCGTTGCGCTGTGCAGCAAACTTTTCTGATTCCGTCATCACCGTTACATCGCTTTGCGGATGGTCGCAAACAGATGCACGGATGAAAGTGACTTTCGATTTATGGCGTCGTTTGATTGCGATAGATAATGAATTATTCATGCGTTATGCATTGGCAGATGGCTACACAGCGGCTGGCCTGCAAGTTATAGAACCAATGTTTGATGTCGTAGTGGGAATGGCGGCTTCTGCTGTTCAGCCTGGATCAGATGCACAACTTGAACTCGATATTCGTATAGATATTGAGGAAAGCCTGGGACGCATCACAGCTCCGTGCCTGGTTATCGGCGGTATCGAAGATCGGTGGGTCGATATCTCGAAGTCACGCCATATTGCAGCAAATGTGCCAGGGGCCACGCTCGTTGAATTGCCAGCTGGACACCTCGTAATTGGTGAATTACCGGCGGAAATTGCTTCGGCGGTAAGTGCTCACGTGGCATAGAGCCTCTGACTGGTGAGTGCACCCGTCATTCAGCGTCGATACTGACTACCGTATGTAGTCGTGTCATCTGAGCAAACTTCCACCCTGTCTGAATCTGATTCAAAAGTGCTGCTGTCGTCGTACAGCATTCCCTTTGCTCCAGAGAAAAAGACCAACACTGCTGCAGACGCAGTTGCTGCTGCTGATCAACTTGGCTACCCAGTCGTTGTAAAGCTCGGAGGCGACAACATCGCTCATAAGACCGAACGGGGCCTAGTTCGTTTGCGTTTGAATAATGCCGATGCTGTTTCGGAAGCTGCGACAAGTTTGCTTGCTGCCGCTACTGCGGCTGATGGTGATGTCCACTTGTTAGTAGCTCCAATGATTAGCGGAACAAGAGAATTGATAGCGGGCATGCTCGTTGATCCCCAGTTCGGGCCAACGGTGATGCTTGGAATAGGCGGAGTGATGGCAGAAGTCATTGCTGATGTCGCTTTTCGGCCAGCACCCGTTGACGAAGCAGGCGCGGCGGCCATGATTGATTCTCTGCGCATGCAGGGGCTTCTCGAGGCCTTTCGGGGAGAGCCAGCAGTCAATCGGAGCCAATTGATTTCCGTAATTGTTGGTCTTTCGAAAGTGGCTATTGAACGTGCAGACATTGTGTCTGTTGACGTGAATCCACTGATAGTTCGTGCGAACGGTGATGTGGTGGCTGTCGATGCTTTGGTCGAGATGGGAACAAGAAATATCTCAATGGTTTCGAAGCGCGTGCCATACACAGATGCTCAGTTTCGGGCACTGTTTGAACCAAGAGGAGTATTGGTCGCTGGCGCTTCTACACATCCGGGAAAGTTCGGATTTGTTTCCTTGCACAATATTCTGGCGAGTGGATATGCGGGTGGTGTCTATGGCACCAACTTGCAAGGTGAAGAAGTTCTTGGCATTAAGACAGTTGCTGATATTGATTCATTGCCAGACAATGCAATCGATTTGGTGTTTGTATGTACACCCGCATCAGCTAACCCAGACTTGCTTCGAGCATGCGCGCAAAAGGGTATCGGCGCAGCGTTCTTGACATCGGCTGGATACGGAGAGGCCGGTGACGAAGGACGTCAACTAGAAGCTGAACTGGTGGCTCTTGCAGATGAACTGGGAATTCTTTTAGCTGGTCCGAATGGGCAAGGTGTTGTATCAACGCCAGCAAAATTGTGCGCGCAGATTGTTGCTCCGTACCCGCCCGCTGGAGCAATTGCTGTTGCTAGTCAGAGCGGAAACTTTGTTTCGAGCTTTCTGAACTACGCACGTCAAACTGGTGTTGGTATTAGCCGAGCAGTGTCTGCAGGTAACGCCGCAGCGCTAGGCGTTGCGGATCTTGTCGAGTGGTACGGAACAGATTCCGCAACCAAAGTTGCATTGACGTACGTAGAAGGCATTAGCGACGGTCGCGGATTAATGGAGCGGCTCGCTCGCGTAACTGCCAACAAGCCGGTTGTGCTGATTAAGGGCGGTGCTACAGACAAGGGCGCACGCGCAGCAGCAAGCCACACCGGTGCACTCGCGGCAAATGACGCCATATTCGACGGCGCGTGTAAAGCAGGTGGAGTCACCAGAGCTGCGAATGTCGAAGAGGCTTTTGAGGCAGCGGCCACATTCGCAACGCAACCACTTCCGCTAGGACCAAACGTTGTTGTTCTCACAACAGCCGGTGGATGGGGTGTTGTAACGAGCGATGCAATTGCCAATGACGGCTCAATGCATTTGATGACTTTGCCGGAAGATCTGCTTGCCCAAATTGACACGAAGCTGCCTCCGCGCTGGAGCCGAAACAATCCTGTTGACTGTGCAGGTGGAGAGACCCGCGACACAATTCCTGAAGTAATGGCGATGATTGCTGAGCATAAGGACGTAGACGCAATCATCTATCTGGGATTGGGCATTCAAGCCAACCAAGCACGTCTGATGAGAGAGGGTCAGTTTCATCCTGGCCATGGCCTTGATCGCATCGTTGAATACCACGAACGCCAGGACGCGCGGTTTGCACAGGCAGCACATGATCTTTCCGTTTCGACCGGAAAGCCAATTCTATTGGCGACAGAATTGGCTGTTGCTGACCCAGACAATTCAGGAGTTCGAACCGTGCGTGAAACAGGCAGGCTCTGCTATGCCAGCGGCAACCGTGCTGCAGTAGCTCTCGGACATCTCTATCGATATGCGGTGCACACAGGTGTCGCGCGTAAGTAACAGCTTTGGTGCTCGCTCGCGACAGTCTGCAAATCCGCTTCGCACAATCTCAATTGTTGCGTTATTGGGGCTTACGTTGTTTGGCGGTCTGTATGTAGCTTTGGCGCGCACTGCGTCTCGTGTCACACACAAAACTGATCGGGTCGTTTCAGTAACGCCGCGAGTGTCCGTATTGTCTGCACGCAGAGCGCCAAATACTTTGTCTGTTATTACTCGTACCGGAAAAGTATCGAGAGCATTTGCAAACATCGCGTCCGATTTTCCTTCGCAAAGTTGTGTTGTAGTTGAATGGATGGGAACTCGTCTTGGTTCACTCAATCCTTCACAGGCACTGATACCGGCATCGGCAACAAAACTGATAACTGCTGCCGTGGCGCTTGAAGTACTGAAACCAGATTTCGTGTACACAACTAAGGTTCATGGCTCCCTGGATGTCGCAGGACTCGCAGCTGATTTGTATTTCGTTGGCGGGGGAGACCCCGTAATCGTTCGTAGTGAATATGTAGCTTCCGAAAAATACCCAACAACGTCTGGTACTTCTTTAGAGAAACTGGCTGACTCCTTAGTCGCTGCAGGATTGCGGCAAGTGACAGGTTCAGTCGTTGGAGTTGACACCCGGTACGACAGTCTGAGGTTTGTTGATGTGTGGCCGCAGGAATTCCATTACACAGAAGCCGGTCCACTTGGGGCCCTTGTGGTCAATGACGGTGTTGTTCTCGGCCAGCCCAATAAGCCAGATGATCCAGCGTTAGCTGCTGCAATTGAATTGCAGAATTTGCTGAACGCAAGAGGAGTTCTGTTTGGCGCGCAAGCACGTCACGATGTATTGCCTGCGAATGTCCCGGAGATTGCGTCCATCCAATCAGCGCCATTAACGGCGGTTGTTCAAGAGATGATGGTCAATAGTGATAACAACACTTCGGAACTATTGCTCAAAGAAATTGGTTTCGCATCTAAAGGGGCAGGCACAACGGATGCTGGATTGGCAGTGGTAATGGAACACTTAGCCAAATGGAAAATTGATAAAGATGTCCTGTTGTTTGATGGGTCAGGTCTGGCATCTGGCGGCCGGGTTCCGTGTGACGCATTTATGTCGCTACTCAACACATTCTCTACGGTCATGCCCAATCTGATGGCTGTTGCCGGTGAGACAGGAACCATCCGCGACACTTTCGATGGCACATCAGTTGCAGGGAAACTGCTGGGCAAAACCGGAACACTCAATGGAGTAAAGGCTCTCGTGGGTTATTTGCCCATTACGAACTCTGACCCAGTGATGTTCTCGTTACTTATGAACAAGTCGGGGATAGACAATCAAAGCGCATACCGCCCGATCTGGTATTCGCTGGGCGATGTGCTGAACCGGGCGTCCGCCTCGCCCTCTGTGGAGCAATTGACACCGTAAAGCACCCTGTGGATATCTCAGTTCACCAACCGTAGAATATGAGACCCATGGACTCGTCCCGCAATTTCCGCCGACCCGCCAGAGGTCCAGTTGACCAAGTGGGAGATTTGGCTGCATCTGTGAAGCAGTATGCCCGCCAAGAAACGCTCGAACCTATCAAAGGCGCCATTCGCTGGGTCGGGGTCGGTTCGACAGCCGCTCTTTCCCTCGGACTCGCATTGGTTTTTGCCGCGCTTGGCGTCTTACGTCTCAGCCAAGATCTTGGTGGCACTGTTCTCGACGGCTCATGGTCGTTTGTTCACTACTTCATTTCGTTTGTCGTTGTAGCCGTTCTTGTAGCTATTTCATTTTCTCGCGTCTCGCGGCGCAGTCTCGCAAAGGACTCTTAATCATGGCTGATAACACTCGTATCTCTCGCGACGATCTTGAGTCTAAATTTCGTGCACTTCAAGCTGACATCCAAGGCCGTGCTGCCGACAAGAAACAATCTGCAATAGCCATAGGCACCGCGGCAGTTTCAATTGTTGTAATTCTTGCCTACTTGTTTGGTCGCCGTAAGGGTCGTCGTCGCGCGTCGCGCGTTGAATTTCGACGGTTCTAGTTTTTATGCGCACAATTGTTCGATTCATCGGACGCCGCATCATTAACAGTCAGTCGAGGAAGTTTCGAATAATTAGTCGGGTCGCAACCTTCATAGGGGTTGCACGGCTTGCTAAACGGACCATTTCTCCTGTTCGCAGAGTCATCCTCGCTCGCGACGAGACGATGGAAATTCGGATAACCAAGACAGGACAACACACCTCATGAGCGGAGTATTTGCTGAAGGTGAGAAGGCGCTGTTTATCGATTCGAAACAACGTCGCTATCTCATCCAATTGAACAAAGAGGGTGAATTCCACAGTCATGCAGGGTTTGTTCCGCATACATCTGTCATAGGGTCACTTCCCGGACAACCCGTTGAATCAACTAAAGGTTCGAAGTACATCGTGCTACGTCCGACACTTGAAGACTTTGTTATTGAGATGCCACGTGGCGCACAAGTTATTTACCCCAAAGATCTCGCGCCTATGTGCATGATTGGCGATATTTATCCCGGAGCACGGGTATTCGAAACCGGTGTCGGTTCAGGTGCTTTATCAATGACCATGTTGCGGTACGGAGCTCACATCACCGGACTTGAAATTCGCGAAGACTTCATGAATAGAGCAAAGGCAAATGTTCGTTCGTTCCTCGGGGAAGAAGCACTGTCTCGGTACAACGTGTCATTGGGCGATAGCTATGAAACCACCTTGGAAGGCTCTTTCGACAGAGTGATGCTTGATCTTCCTGAACCATGGCAAGTAGTGCCGAGGGTTCAACACGTTCTTGAAGCAGGCGGCCTATTAGTCGCGTACACGCCTTCCATCACACAGGCTGTGCAAGTACGAGAATCAATGGGCAAGGGATGGGTGGACCAACGCACACTCGAAGTTCTTCATCGCACATGGCACATTGAAGGCATGGCGGTACGGCCAGATCATCGAATGGTTGCGCACACAGCGTTTCTTACTGTGGGGCGATGGATCGGTTCGAACCTTTAGGGTTCAATGAAGATGCATTCGCCGGGGCATTCCTCGGCGGATTCAACGACAGCGTCAATCAACTTGTCGTCGAAGTTTGCAAGTCCTTCAGCTCCTTCGGCGTTGCCTTTAGCTTTTGCGAAAACTTTGTCGCCTTCGCGAACATAAGCAAGTCCGTCGTCGAGAAGTGTAAAAACGTCTGGTGCAATTTCTTCGCAGAGGCCATCGCCAGTGCAGAGGTCTTGATCGATCCATACCTTCATTTGGGGAGTCCCTTCTCATGAGCCGAGTTACGGCACCAATGGTTGCCCCCAACCGGGGACAGATATCAGCCTACACATCGGGTACCCATGTCGCCCTGTCTATCTGTGACTGACGAATCACGAATGGCAGCATCCTAAAGGACCGGCCCTCACCCGTAGTGACGGGTAGCGTGGAGCCTTCATGACGGACCAGACCATACCTACAGAGTCGCCTGAAGTTCATCCTGTGACAAAGGCCCTACGCGACTGGTTTCTTGTAGTAGTTCTGGCTCTTGGGGCTGCTTTGCTTGTGCGCGTCTATGTGCTTCAGCAGTTTTATATCAGCGGACCATCTATGGAGACCACCCTCTACGGAAACAACCGTGTGCTTGTGAATAAATTGAGTTATCGATTACATGGGATTCATCGAGGTGACGTAGTTGTATTTGATCGTGTGACCACGAGTGACGGAACTGTGTCTCACGATGACTTAATCAAGCGAGTAATTGCGTTGCCCGGAGACACGGTAGAAATTAAAAACTGTGTGGTAATCGTCAACTCAAAACCGACTGTTGAGCCGTACCTTGACAAAGATGTCTTAGGCATCATTGACCCTGTCGATAGGTGTCGCGTTGCAAACATGCCAGTGCAGACAATTCCTCAAAAGAAGATTTTCGTGATGGGCGATAACAGGTCTGAATCTTTTGACAGCAGAAGTTTCGGCCCAATTGCTGAAAGTTTGGTTGTGGGGCGAGCGTTTGCTGTCGTCTGGCCATTCAACCGTATTTCAACACTGTGAAGGCTACGTTCTAGGGACGTATCCGATTTCCTTCTCGTAGGTTTCTACCATCGTGTCAACATGGTCACTAAACACCGCATCTAGGCCCATGCGTAACGATGTCGACAGGACGTGATGGAACTGACAGTCCCAACCGAAGGCATACATTCCGAACTTGTGCACCAAAGTCGTGGACCCACCAGACCAGTCAGAATGGTGCATGTTCAAACAGTCAATTCCGTTGGCAAACAGTTTTGCGCAACGCATCTCTAAGCCTTCTTTGATTCGAGACAACCGAGTTGAATCAACTAAACGAACATTAGGAAGCAATGGACGTTGAGAGATAACAACTGCGCTTGAATAGTGACACAACCACAAGCGTGACTCGTCAAAACCACTGTTTCGTGCCGTCTCGGCGGAACGCTCGAAGCTCTGTTCGTCCTTGATGTCAATGCTGAGGTCAAAATTTGTTCCGCACTTGTCGAAAAGTGCAGCCAAAGTTGGAATATGTGACGGCAATTCAGACAAACGCAAGGTTGAGATCGGGCGATTACGCGCCATCTTTCTCACGACTCCGTCATGGTCTAGAACTACGTGACCGTCAGAAGTCGTCCAAGCATCGGTTTCAAGGCCATTTGAACCGAGTCGTAAAGCGAGTGCAAAAGCCTCAAGAGTGTTTTCGGGAGCATGCGCCATTCCGCCTCTGTGGGCGAATGCAATGGGGTCTGGAAGAAGGGAGGCAATGCGTTGCTGCACCCTCCAACACTAGGTGCCTGCTTCTATGCTTAACGGGTGTTCAATATGTCAGGCAGCGAGATTATGTTTCTGCTCGTTGCAGGTCTTGTCGTGCTGGGCCCCGAACGTCTCCCTGGCGTCATCCGACGGGGAGGCAAGATCTACGGAGATCTCCGTCGTGCAGCCAGTGGATATGAAAAAGAGTTTCGCCAAACATTCTCAGAGCCAATCAACGAACTGAAATCAACCGCAGACCAAATGCGTCATGGTTTTGGAGTGGTTGACCCTGAACCTTCGCCACCCATGCGACCAGAAAAGACCGTCTACCCGAAGCCAGATTTCTCTACTCCCAAAGTAGACGCGCCAGCACCCAATACAGACGATGAGTGATATTTCGGCCGAACCAATTACTGCGATGTCCATGATGGACCACTTGCGTGAGCTGCGAATGCGGCTTGTGCGAAGTGTCTTAGCCATCGGCGTCTCAACGTTGGTTCTTCTGGCGTTCTATGACCAATTAAAGAATCTGCTTACACGCCCATATACAAATCTCTGCTCACGGCGTCCCGACTTTAAATGCGACGGATCTCTGTTTTCACTCGGGCCACTCGACGGATTTTCTGCCCGGATGCGAGTCTGTCTATACGGAGGTCTCGTGCTGGCGTTGCCGATTATTCTGTGGCAAATCTGGCGATTCATTGTTCCGGCCTTGTCTAGGCGGGAGAAGAATTATGCAGTGCCTTTTATCGCTTCCTCTGTCGTTCTTTTCTCATTAGGTTGCTACTTGGCCTATTGGACGCTCGACAAGGCTCTGGAATTCCTCATTTCTTGGTCGGGTAGTGACGTTACTCAGGCCTACCAAATAACGAAATACATCAATCTTGTCGTGATGATGATGTTGGCGTTTGGAGTTGGATTTCTTAGCCCTGTTCTTCTTGTGTTCCTTCAACTGGTCTCGGCCGTGACGCCAAGAACACTGATTAAGCAATGGCGTTATGCCCTCATGGGTATTTTCGTTGCTTCCGCAGCCATCACGCCATCAGGTGATCCAATCAGCATGCTCGCGCTTGCTATGCCACTTACTTTTTTGTACCTGGTTGCAGTTCTCATTGGTTGGTTACTAACGCGACGAAGGACTACCTAAAGGTGTCGGACGTTCGCGCAACATTTCTTCAGTCTTTAGATTACGAACCGGACGTTTTCCAAGTTAAGGCTATGAATTCAATAGATGCAGATGCCTCCGTTCTTGTTGCCGCGCCCACAGGTTCCGGAAAGACCCTCATTGCTGAATATGCCATTGCACGGGCACGTTCACTTGGTTTACGAGCGTTCTACACAACGCCAATAAAGGCCCTGTCAAACCAGAAATATCGAGATTTACAGGCCTTGTACGGCGCTCATAAGGTTGGACTAGTCACTGGCGACAACGCTGTGAACGCCGAAGCCCCAGTGGTTGTTATGACTACAGAAGTTCTGCGGAACATGATTTACTCACAGTCAAACCGCCTCGATGATCTAGGCGTTGTGATTCTTGATGAAGTGCATTACCTGCAAGACGCATATCGCGGTCCCGTTTGGGAAGAAGTGATTATTCAGCTTGATCCTGAAGTTCAGCTTGTGTGTTTATCGGCAACAGTCTCGAACGCAGACGAAGTTGGTGACTGGCTATCCA
>JBIILS010000096.1:0-4351 GCA_044232585.1 Ilumatobacteraceae bacterium | reverse complement strand
GGCGCATATCTGCTCGGACTTTTGGTAGCAGTTTCAACGAGCGTTGTCGGTGGGCGAGCAGACCCGACAACACAAGCGTTTAGTGGTCAGACGTATTTCTTCTTGGCGCCACTTGTTATTCCGCTCATCATTCTGGGAGTTCCCATTCTCGACGTGGCATTTGCCATCGTGCGTCGCGTGAGTAAACGACAAGGGTTCGCAGAAGCTGACAAGGGACATTTACATCATCGACTGATCAATCTGGGGCACGGCCCACGTCGCGCTGTTGCGATTTTGTGGTTGTGGACTGCACTGTTGTCTGCACTTGTGCTGTATCCCGTCTTCAACAAGAGCGCTACGAACTTTGCGCCATTCGGGCTTGTCGCATTGGTGCTTTTCTTGTACACCGTCTTGCACCCAGACCTCAATCGCACACCAGAAGACGAATAATCACGGTTTTTGTTCTTGGGTTTGACCTGAGTTGCCGCGCCCGTCTAGATTGTTCTTTGTTTCACAAGGTCAAATGAGACCCTTTCCCCCTAAGGCATCCGTTGAAATTACTTCCTAAACCCAAAGCGCCTGTCGCCCTGGAGCCTGGTGTTTCTCATGGAATGGAACTGGCCGGCAGTGTTGTCGTGTTTTTTGGCATTGGGTTCGGAATTGACTACTGGCTGGGAACAACCCCACTTTTCATGATTGTCCTCGTTTTGTTCGCTGTTGTCGGCCAATTCATCAAGATGTATTACGTCTACAGCAGTGCCATGCGTCACCTCGAAGAAAAAAGGGTTGAAGAATCACGTGGGACACACTCGTGAACGAGAAATTATCGCCCCTTGCCTTGGCGTCAGCAGGCCAGGCGCCAGAGGTCACTGTGTCGCGCGACATCATCCGCAGAGGGCTCATAATTGCCCCTCTGATCATGGTCATTGCAGGGGTTATTTGGGGCCTCACAGGGGCATGGTCGGCAGGCCTCGGATTAGCTCTAGTCCTTATGAACTTTGGGCTTGCGGCCGCTTTGATCTCCTGGGCAGCGCCTATTTCACTAGCGCTCATGATGGGGGTCACCCTCTTTGGGTTCCTCCTACGCCTCGGGCTTATTTCTCTTGCTGTTTTCTTGGTACGCGACGTGTCATGGGTATCCCTTCCTGCGCTGGGGATAACAATTATCGTCACTCATCTCGGATTGCTGTTCTGGGAGATGCGATTTATCGCTGCCTCTCTAGCATTTCCTGGATTGCGTCCCAATGCGCAAGAATATCCATCGTCAAGCGCCGCTGAGACACCCTGAAGGACCACAACGTGATTGCTCTCGATTTTCCAGAAATTAACTCGATCCTTGTTTGGAAAGATCTATTTCCAAGTTTCAACAAGATTGCGTTAATCGCAGTACTTGCTGCTGTTATCAGCATCACAATTTTCTTACTTGCAGTTCGTCAAGATCACAAAGAAGCACCGAAGGGAATTCGCAACTTCGCAGAAGTCATTGTTGAATTCATCGAAGACGGTGTTGTGATGCAAACAATGGGCAAAGACGGACTTGCATGGACACCGTTCTTGATGACGATGTTCTTGTTCATTTATTTGTGCAACGTTCCCGGAATCATTCCGTTCTTTCAAATGCCTGCAACCGCGCGTATGGCAGTTCCGTTGTTCCTTGCGCTCATGGTGTGGGTTATTTACAACGTCACCGGAATCAAGCATCAAGGAATTGGTGGCTACCTCAAGAGCACACTCTTTCCTCCGGGAGTACCAAAGGCTCTCTACATTCTCGTAACACCAATCGAATTCATTTCGGCAATCATTGTTCGCCCGTTCTCATTGGCTGTTCGTTTGTTCGCCAACATGATGGCCGGACACATTCTTCTCGTTACGTTTGCACTCTTGTCTGAAGCTTTGTTCCAAGCCAAAGACAAGATTCTGATTCCAGTCGGAATCCTCCCGTTCTTCATGCTCGTATTCCTCACTTCATTTGAAGTGTTGGTTGCGTTCCTGCAGGCATACATTTTCGCTATGTTGACCGCCGTCTATATCGGTGGCGCGACGCATCCCGAGCACTGATCAATAAAAGATCTCCCAACTAACTACAAACCACATAGGAGAAAACAATGGAAGCAATTGCACAACTCATAGCGGCAGAAATGACACCTGCCGAATTGAAGAACAATGCAGCAGCAGCGAGCGCAGGCTATGCCTACGGTCTTGCTGCAATCGGGCCTGGCATTGGCATCGGTTACCTCGTCGGCAAGTCCGTCGAGGCGATGGCACGTCAGCCAGAAGCTGCCGGCATGGTACGTACCACCATGTTCTTGGGCATCGCATTTACCGAAGCGCTCGCGCTTATCGGTTTCGTGGTGTTCATTCTTCTCAAGTTCGCTTAAAGCGAACTTGAGTCCACATACACAATCGATCTTTGCGCAAGCAGAGTCCAGGAGCTGAAATGCCGACTGCGATAGTCACCCAATCGAGCGGACGAATAGTCCACGTTCGGCTGGTGTCATCTGACACCACCGAAACAACCGTTGCCCCAGAGGCAGTAGCTCTTGCCGCCACATCAGGCACAGGAGCTGCTGAAACGACGGCGGTAGTTGCTGCACCGAACCCGATCGCGCCAACACCAAAAGAAATCTTTTGGTCGGCCGGTTCGTTCTTCGTGCTGCTCATCGTCATGCGCTACTACCTCTTTCCAAAGTTGAAAAAGGGAATGGTTGCTCGGTACGACGATATTCGTAGCGATATTGAAGGTGCTGATTCCGTGAAGGCAGCAGCTCAGACTGATGTTGCTGGTTACGAAAAGCAACTTGCTGCCGTTCGTGTTGAAGCTGCGGGTCGTATCGATGCTGCTCGCCAAACTGTCGACGCAGAGCGCAATGCTCAGCTTGCTCAAGTAAATGCGCGTATCGCATCAGCTCGTGCTGATGCTGAGGCAAAGACAGCAGCAGCTCGTGCTGCTGCTCAAGGTCAAGTTGCTGCAGCAGTTGCACAAGTTGCTACAAAGGCAGCAACTATGGCCTCTGGTCGTACCCCTGATGCATCAGTTGTTCAGGCAGCAGTTGCAGCAGCAATGGAAAGCGCAGGTTCACGATGAACTCTCTTGTCTCACTTCTCGTTACAGCTTCAAAAGATGGACCTCCGACTTACGAAACTCACCACTGGCTTCTTCCAGAAACAGCTGAAATCATTTACGGTGGTCTTGCATCTGTTCTTGTTATCGGTGCGTTGGCGAAGTTCGCTGGCCCAATGATTAAGAAGTCACTCACCGCTCGCACAGAGCGCATTCAAGGCGACATCGACAATGCCCGCAACACTCGCGCTAACGCCGAAGTGGAAGCATCACGTATTCGTACCGCACTTGGGGACATCAACACAGAACGCTCGCGCATTCTTGCTGAAGCCGACACTCAAGCTGCCGCAGTTCTTGCTGAAGGACGCGCTCGCGTTGCCGCCGAAATGGCTGACGTTGAAGCAAAGGCAATGTCAGACATTGCTAATGCTGCTGGTCGTGTGGGTGATGAACTTCGCGCTGAAATTTCTCGCTTGTCTGCAGTCGCTATCGAGCGTGTTGTTGCAAGCACGGTGAACGACGGTGTTCGTCAGGATCTCATTGAGAACTTCATTAGCAAAGTAGGAGCATCACGATGAGTCAAGCAACCATCGACACATACGTTGCATCAATTACTGCAATCGCCGAAGCTGACGGAGTACTTTCACAACTTGTTGGCGAATTTGCATCTGTCGTTCGTGCGATCGACAACAGTGATGAATTGCGCAACAAATTGAGTGACGAATTGTTGCCAATCAGCGTTCGTCAAAACATCGTTGAAAAGCTTCTTGATGGCAAGGGTCACCGAGTAACTGCACAGTGTGTTGCGCTAGTTGTCGGAGCTGGACATGGTCGCGATCTTCGCGCCATCGCCGAAAAAATCAGTACTAACTCTGCTCATGCTCATGGCCGCGAAGTTGCCGAAGTGCGCACTGCCGTTGCTTTGTCAGATGATCAGACCAAGCGCCTTACTGAAGCGCTTACAAAAGCAACTGGTTCGCAAATCAATCTCACCGTCATTATCGACCCGTCAGTTGTCGGTGGCATTGTTGCCACTGTCGGCGACAAAGTCATTGATGGATCCATCCGTAACAGCCTCGACCAGCTGAAGAGCCGGTTGTAAACAACATTCGCGAAAGACAAGGAAGACATGGCAGACATCACATTCTCCGCTAGTGATATCGCAACAGCGATCTCAAGTGGCCTAGACGGTTTCACACAATCACTCGAGGCACGCACCGTAGGTCGCGTCGCTGAAGTGGGCGACGGAATCGCACGCATCTCGGGCTTGCCCGACTGCAAAGTAAACGAATTGCTCGAATTCGAAGACGG
>JBIILS010000095.1:0-4383 GCA_044232585.1 Ilumatobacteraceae bacterium | reverse complement strand
AGACCAAGCGAACCGAAACCTTGTGCAACGGTGTCTGACTGCACGTCTCCGTCGTAGTTCTTACATGCCCAGAGGTATCCGCCTTCCCACTTCATCGCACATGCAACCATGTCGTCAATGAGGCGGTGCTCGTACGTAAGACCTGCTTTATCGAAGTCAGCTTTGAACTCATTAACAAAAACTTCTTCGAACAAATCTTTGAACTGACCGTCATAGGCCTTCAAGATGGTGTTCTTGGTACTCATGTACACGGGGTAATTGCGTGACAAGCCATAACGAAGCGACGCGCGGGCAAAGTCGCGGATGCTGTCGTTGAAGTTGTACATACCCATGGTGACGCCACCGTCTTTGCCGAACTTGGCAACCTCAAACTGCATTGGCTCACTGCCGTCTTCCGGCGTGTAGGTCATTGTGACCGTGCCAGCGCCCGGAACTTTGAAGTCTGTTGCCTTGTACTGGTCACCATGCGCGTGACGACCGATAACGATTGGCTTGGTCCAGCCCGGAACGAGGCGAGGAATGTTTGAACAAATGATTGGCTCGCGAAATACAACTCCACCAAGAATGTTACGAATGGTGCCGTTTGGCGACTTCCACATTTTCTTCAGACCGAACTCTTCAACACGTTGTTCGTCTGGGGTGATGGTGGCGCACTTCACGCCAACGCCATGCTTCAAGATTGCATTGGCTGAATCGATCGTTACTTGGTCATCTGTTGCATCGCGGTGCTCCATACCAAGGTCGTAGTACTCAAGATTGATATCGAGGTACGGCACGATGAGGCGGTCCTTAATGAACTGCCAGATGATGCGAGTCATTTCATCGCCATCGAGTTCGACGACCGTATTTTCAACCTTGATCTTTGCCACGGGAACACCTCATTCTTTGTGTCGGCAGTGTGCCGAATCTCACTTGTATCAGACTTGTACACAATAGCGTTTCACGCGGGGCTGCGCCCTACCATCTTCTCTAATGGATTTTGAGTGGAGCCCTGAACACATTGCCCTTCGCGAGAAGGCAGCTGCCGTCGCAGCCGATGGCGTAGCCCGATACGGACGCGATACCGCTTCGTGGATGAACGGGTATTCAAAAGAGTTCTCGCGCGAGCTCTCCTCTCACGGCTGGATTGGTCTCATTTGGCCAACCGAGTTCGGTGGTGGCGGACGACCCCCTATCGAGCGTCTCATCGTGGGTGAAGAGATGATCAAAGCGGGCGCTCCAATTGCAGCTAGTTGGTTTGGTGACCGTCAAATGGGACCAGCACTCATTCAGTACGGAACACCGGAACAACAAAAAGAATTCCTGCCTGGCATTTTGGCTGGCGAAACAACGTGGTGCATCGGCATGAGCGAACCAAATGCCGGAAGCGATCTTGCATCGTTGAAGACTTTTGCCGAAGACGACGGCGACGAATGGGTCATCAACGGCCAAAAAATTTGGACCAGTTTCGGCGCCGATGCTGACTATTGCTATCTCATTTGCCGCACCAGCAGCGACGGGCCACCACATGCGGGAATCAGCGAAATTATTGTGCCAATGAATACACCAGGCATTGAAGTGCGACCCATTACAGACATGACAACCAACCGTCATTTCTGTGAAGTGTTTTATACAGATGTTCGCGTACCTAAGGGAAACCTTGTCGGAAAGCAAGGCGCTGCGTTTTCTCAGACCATGCGTCAGCTTGAGCACGAACGCGGTGGCATCGACAGACTTGTCTCGAACTACTTCCTCTTCCAAGAAGCATGCGCAATGGTTGACAAAACGAACCGGACAGTTCGCCAAGAAATTGCAGCACTCGAAATCGGATACCGCATTGGTCGCATCTTGGTGATTCGTGAAACCCTGAAGCAGGCACCTGCCGGATTCTCTGCTGCAACTAAATGTTTCTGCACAGAGCACCAGCAACGAGTTGATGAATTTGTGTCACGCGCAATGGGTGCCAACGCAATGATTTGGGACGAAGCAGCAAAAGGGCTTGCGTACAGCCCCGGGTACACCATCATGGGTGGAACATCAAACGTGATGCGCAACATCTTGGGAGAACGCTTTCTCGGCTTGCCTAAGATGTAGCCATGGCTGATCTACTCGCTCTCAGTACCCGCATTGTTGACTCAGGCAAAGCTGACGAACCAGTTAACAGAACAAGTGGTGAACTTTCAGAAATCGCCGAAGGACTCGCCATAGTTGAATCCTTCAGCCACGTGGTCACTTGGAATTCTGGCGATGGACTTGTATGTTTCGACACCAGCCACGTCAATACAGGCCAGCAAGTAGTTGACTCCATTCGTTCTTGGTCATCGGACCCATTCAATGCTTTGGTCTACACGCATGGCCATGTTGATCACGTTGGTGGAAGCGTCGCCTTCGGAGCAAATGCTGCAGCACTTGGACATCAAGCACCGCGCGTAATTGGTCACAAAAATGTGCAGCAGCGCTTTGATCGCTACAGATACACCAATGACTGGAACGTTGCAATCAATGCACGTCAGTTTGGTGGCATCCGTGGTGATGTCAACAGCATCATGAATGACCTACGGCCCGCAGACGGCGCACCACGACTCAGTGACTTCATTCCGCGCAATACTCTTGACACCACCGATGTTGTTGACACGTTTGCCTCCATGAAATTCGGTGACACCGAAGTTGAGTTTCACCATGGTCGCGGCGAAACAGACGATCACTTATGGTCATGGTTTCCTGAAAAGAAGTGGATCGCATCGGGCGACTTCGTCATCTGGAATTTCCCAAATGCCGGTAACCCGCAAAAGGTTCAGCGTTGGCCAATTGAGTGGGCTGCAGCATTACGCGCCATGATCGCAAAGGGTCCTGAGCTATTACTCCCCGCTCATGGGTTACCAATTGCTGGCAAAGAGAGAATCGCGCGAGTGCTCGACGAAATTGCAACTGCATTAGAGAACCTTGTGCGCGACGTCGTCACCATGATGAATGCCGGCGAAACACTAAATACCATTATCCACACAGTGCGCGTACCCGAAGCCACACTTGGCAAGCCATATCTTCGCCCACTGTATGACGAACCAGAGTTTGTTGTCAGAAACATTTGGCGTTTGTTCGGTGGATGGTGGGATGGTGCACCGTCACGCCTGAAGCCAGCACCTGATGAAATTCTCGCCGTAGAACTTGCATCACTGTCTGGTGGCGCAGATGTTCTCATGCGTCGCGCCGCTGAACTTGCAGCATCAGGAGACCTTCGTCTTGCGTGTCATCTTGCTGACTTTGCAGGGTGGGCAGCACCAGACGAACCAGAGATTCACCAAATGCGTGCTGAAATCTATGAAACACGTCGTAAGAGTGAAACATCATTGATGTCAAAAGGAATCTTTAAGGGCGCAATGCGCGAATCCGAGAAAATCGTTAAGGCCGCTCTTGGCGAACAGTGATTACGACACCGTAATCATGATTAAGGCAACACCCGCTAACAACAGGCCTATTGCCTGGGGTCGGTGAATCTTTTCTTTGTCTAGTCCAACCGCTAGCAACAATGTGCTTGCCGGATAGAACGAGTTGATAGTTGCCACGATCGACATAAGCCCGTGACGAACCGCCAACAGATAAAGAGCATTTGCAGCCGTATCAAGAATTCCTGAACCTGCAACAAACCTCAATTGTGGACGAGCAGTTGATGGCTTGTTTTTTGTGAAGTACATCACCATGAACATGAAGGGCACCGATGTAACGCGCATCGCAAGAACCGGCCACAGTCCCGAGTTATCACTTGTATGACCCAAGATCACGAAAAGCGAACCGAACACACTTCCGGCACCAAACGCCATAATAAAAATTCTGCGGGGAGCTCTTCGATGATTAGGTCCGAGAATGTCGCTGATTAATGCGATGGCAACGAGCGCTACCGGAATACCGCACAACGACAAAACACTCGGACGTTCCCCTAACGACAGCCCAACGATGACTGGTACCGCGGTTGCAGTGAGAGCTGACACCGGAGCGACAACGGCCATGAATCCGCTTCCCATTGCTTTGTAGAAGGCAAGAAGGCCACTTGCACCAGCAATGCCACCGATACCGCCCCAGAACCAATCTGTAGCTGGCGGCGTCGGCACACCCGATGCAAGAACAATGACGACAAGAACAAGAAGTCCACAGCCCTGGCCAATTGCTGTGACAACAATTGGGGAGACAGTACGACTGGCTCGACCTCCTGAATAATCAGCAACGCCATATACGGCAGCAGCACAGAGTGCCAGCACAATTTCCATTACAAGCGACTCAATTCGTTAATACGCAGTACGAATGACATGAGTAAATACATCTAGTGGGCGCGACGGGGCTCGAACCCGGGACCCCCACCATGTCATGGTGGTGCTCTACCAACTGAGCTACACGCCCTCAAAAGGTATG
>JBIILS010000093.1:0-4495 GCA_044232585.1 Ilumatobacteraceae bacterium | reverse complement strand
ATTGCTGAACGTGTTGCAACAATTACTGGGTCAGTCGCTGCGCAAGCTGCCCGTGCGTTAAGCAAGGGTCTTGTTGAGCCAGGTGTGCATAATTTAGGTCAAGACGCGGTTCCTAACGATTTCATTTTGGATGGCGTGTTGGACAGCGGCACGATCTTGCATCAATTCGTCGGACGGTAAACATGAGTGCTCCTATTCTCGGAATCATTGAAGGGTTTTATGGCGAGCCATATTCACATGATGTGCGACTAACCATCGTTGATCAAATTGGTGAATGGGGCTGGAACACGTACGTCTGGGCGGCGAAATTAGAACCGCGCCATCGCGAACTATGGGATCAACCATTTACGCCTGAAGAGCTTGAACAATTTGCTGAATTGTCATCACGACACAACAGCGTGAATTTTGTTATTGGCCTCACACCAGGTTCTGGTGCAACAAACGAACAAGTCATTACAAAGTTGCGGCCAGCAGTTGATGCAGGTGCAGCAGCGGTGGTGTTGTGCTTTGATGATTTACCTGTGTTGAATGCAGCAGCTGATCATCAGCGCATCGCACATGCAGTACGTGACGCGCTGAAAGTTCCGGTGTGGATTACACCAACGCACTACGCAGGCCTCACCTCGTCTCCGTATCTTGATGCACTGTGTGACGGTCTTGGCGATGACATTGAAGTGATGTGGACAGGAAATTACGTTGTCAATGACACCATTACGGTGAATGATGCCATCGAACGTCGCGATGCAACAGGTGGTCGCGCACCGCTGGTATGGGATAACGCACCAGTGAACGACGCACTCATGCATGCACATATGCATCTTGGGCCACTGCAGGGTCGCGAACAAGGACTACAAAATGTCTGCAGCGGTTTTTTGTGGAACCCCATGGTGGAACCGCGTGCATCAATGCTGATGTTGGAATCTGCTGCTGCATGGTGGCGCGGCGACGATGCACTAGCTGCATGGAACACAGCAGTTGATCGCGACGGTTGGCGCATGCTTGCTGAAGCAACCGCGTATCGCGGTGACCTGCATTGGCCAGGGGAGACTCCATCACGTGAGTGGTGGGAAGCAGTTCGTGACATGCCTGACATGAAAGACGAAGTGATGACATGGGTGCAGGCAGCCCGGTCTGGTGCACGCACTGCTCTTGGCGCTCTCGCAGTCATCGAGGCTGACCTTGCATCGTTGTCACAAGAAGAACTGGCCCGCCTCATGCGCCCACTAATGGAATGGCAGTTGCATCGCATTGCACCGGCGTTCACGTTTGGCCGTGGCCCACGACAGAGACCCCTTGCCACCCAGAACGACCAAGGCAGGTTCGTCCTTCGTCCTGGCAGCATCGCCGAGTCCGAATCGTTAGTGGACGCCTTGGCGCACACGGCGTTGGCCCGTATCAATACCTGATTCTCACTCATTCTCGATAGCGTCTGCAGCATGGCAACGCATCAACACGCAGCAGATTCTGTGGCAGCTGACGATGTTGCACACCACGTAGCCACGAAGTTGGCCGAGATTGGCCAACGCTTTACGTCGGGTAGGCGAGACATCGTTGCTGCCTTGTCCGGTGCAGATCGCCCGTTGTCGATTCCTGAAATCTTGTTGAGCACCTCAGGGCTTGCGCAATCATCGGCCTACCGCAATTTGTCAGTATTAGAAAATGCCGGTGTAGTTATTCGTGTCATCACCACCGACGAGTGGGCTCGCTACGAACTCAGCGAAGCAATCATGGGCCATCACCATCACATGGTGTGCAGTGTGTGTGGCGCAGTGGCTGATGTACGAATTCCTGATGATATTGAACACACGCTTGATGAAGCATTAGAAGCTGTTGCACAACGTGCAGGCTTTTCTATGGTTCATCATCGACTTGACGTAGTAGGAGTGTGTAAAACATGCCGGTAAGAAGTTCAGCAGCGGGCGAAGCCCCATTCGTGTTACCAGGAAAAATCGTCGACGTTCCAGGTCGTGGCGAAATGTTCGTCCGCCATCATCAACACCCCGACACTTCTGCACCAACACTGTTGTTGTTGCACGGTTGGACTGCTTCTTGTGATTCGCAGTTCTTCTCTGCATACGAAGAACTGTCTCAGCATTTTTCGATCATCGGCGTTGACCATCGCGGTCATGGCAGGGGATTACGACCAAGTGTTCCCGTGACATTAGAAGACTGCGCAGATGATGCAGCCGCGGTGGCTAAAGAACTCGGCGCTACTTCAGTAATTACAGTCGGCTATTCCATGGGCGGCCCCATCAGTTTGTTAACTGCGCAGCGTCACCCAGAACTGGTTGTGGGCATGGTGTTGCAGGCAACGGCACTTGAGTGGAGCGGTACACCCCGCGAACGCCGCCGAATGCGATTCATTGGGCCAATGGCGCACTTCATTAGTCGTCCGCGCGTTCTTCGCTTCTTTTTCAAACGCATGTTGCCACGTGGTCACGAAACTCGCCGCTTTGTGTCATGGATGATCGCAGAGAACCGCCGCAATGATCCATGGATGATTGCTGAAGCCGGCAAGGGCATTGCGACATTTGATGCGCGTGGTTTCGCGAGCACATTACGCAAACCCTCAAGCTTTGTTTTGACCTTGCGCGACACCGTGGTGTTGCCGCACAAACAACATGCACTTGCTGCAGCTGTTACTGCACAGATTCTGGAACTCGACGGCAATCACATGGCGCCAATTTTGATGCCGCGTGAATTTGCTGTAGCTACTCGCCAGGCTGTGGATCTGGTTGTTGCTGCAATACCGCAGCGTTGAGCTTCTCAAGCGCTTCAGTAATTGCATCAGTTTGTTCGCGCAGGTCTCCCATGGTGACAAGGTCTGCCAACACCAAACGCACACCGGCTAATTCACGCGCCAAATACTCAGTATCTGCTTGCGTTCGTGCTGCCATGCTGCGGTCACGTTCAAGTTGCTCGTTGTCACGATCCTCTTGACGATTTTGCGCAAGCAAGATAAGCGGTGCAGCGTATGACGCCTGCAACGACAGAACCAGTGTGAGGAAGATAAACGGATATCCGTCGAACTGAAATGGTTCGTAGATGTTGACAATTACCCACGTGACAACCACGATTGTCTGAATAACTAAGAATCGGCCTGTGCCCAAGAAACGTGCAATGGATTCACTAAATGAACCGAATGCATCTGGGTCGTAGTGAATACCAACGCGGCGGCGTTGACGTGGTGTTGTTAAGTCGGTGCGGCGCTTCATGATGTAGCCGCCTGACGCCTGCGCTGTCTCCAGTCAGCTGGCAACATACGGTCAAGCACGTCGTCCACTGTGATGGCGCCCAACAAATGTCCGCCATCGTCGCACACACCTACAGCAAGCAGGTTGTAGGACGCTAAGAATTCTGCAACTTCACGGTCTGATTGGTTAGCAGTAACGGTTGGCTCGTTCGAAACGCAACGGCCTAGTTCGGTGCTTGGTGGTTCGCGCAACAAACGCTGCAAGTGCACCACTCCGAGGTATTTGCCTGTAGGTGCTTTGAATGGCGGCTGAGTAACAAACACTTGCGCAGCAATAGAGACAAGCCACTCTGCGTTACGTACTTGCGCCAATGCTTCAGCAACTGTTGCGTTAGCACCCATAATGATGATTTCGGGCGTCATCAATGCACCTGCAGTACCTGGCGCATATGACAACAATGAACGCACGACATCTGCATCATCGTCATCCATTGCTTCCAGCACGCGAGAACGCTGTTGTGCAGGCATCTCTGCCAACAAGTCGGCAAGGTCGTCGAACTGCATTTCTTCCAACACGTCAATGAGGCGATCCATATCAAGGTTTGCAATCAGTGCAAGCTGTTCACTCTCTGGCATTTCTTCCAGCAAGTCAGCAAGACGATCATCGTCCATTTCTTTTGCCAGCAACTGACGCTGTGCAAATGGCAATGAGCGCACTACGCCAGCTACGTCGCTTGGGTGCATGTCGCGAAGACGTGCAGCTTCAGCCGCCATTTCGGTAGCGGGTGCAAACAGACTGCTTGCTTCAGTCCAGTCGACCAAGCGGTATGTGGAACGGCGACCAAGAACCCCGCGGCGGGTGAGACGCACCTTGGAAACTTCCCAGCCGGATTCCCGAGCGCTGACGGTGGAACGCAAGGCAACATCGCTGATGGCTTCAGCGTTCAACCGCTTGTCGATGATGTCGCGACCAAGCATGTGCTCTCCTGGGCGAGGCTTGAACGGGTTCAGGTCCACGTCCCAGCTGCGTAGGCGGGCGCCTTCGGTGTCAAGGGACTGAATGCGGTTGGCATTCACAAAAATGCGTCGGCGTTGGCTTGTGGCCACGAACCCAGTGACCCGGGGGGCGTCGCCACTACGGCCAGGAACCACCACAATGTCGTCAATACGCCCAATTGCAGCCCCGCCCGCATCAAGGAGGGGTAAGCGCATGATGCGAAATGCATAGATCAGGTCGCTTGCCATGAAGCAAGGGTACCCCTCAGCCCCCACGGAAGGTGGGTGATTAGAGTTCTCTCTCGG
>JBIILS010000024.1:0-15199 GCA_044232585.1 Ilumatobacteraceae bacterium | reverse complement strand
TCGCTGGTTCTGAAAAAGGACTTTCTACTTCAGACAACTTGACTTCGTTTGATCAACTGGGGTTTGCCCCACACGTTGCGGGCAATTCAAATTCGCGTGACATGAGCACAACTGTCATGGGTCAGTCGTTGTCAATGCCGGTCATCATTTCTCCTACTGGCGTTCAGGCTGTGCACCCACAAGGTGAAGTAGCTATTGCACGTGCCGCCGCTAACCGTGGTATTCCGATGGGTCTTAGTTCATTTGCAAGTAAGTCGGTTGAAGACGTTGCAGCAGTGAATGATTCAACTCTGTTCCAGATGTATTGGTGTGGCGATAGGGCCACATTGGAACAACGCATGGAACGTGCTCGTGCTGCTGGTGCAAAAGGTCTCATCGTTACTCTTGACTGGTCATTTAGTAATGGACGTGACTGGGGTAGCCCATGGATTCCAGAAAAGATTGACCTGAAAGCCATCATCAAATTGGCTCCAGAAGTACTTCAGAAACCAGCATGGTTGTGGGCATTTGCAAAGACGGGTCGCATTCCAGATCTCAGCGCGCCGAACATGGCAAAGCCGGGCGAAAAGGCACCGACATTTTTTGGTGCGTATTACGAATGGATGCAGACACCTCTTCCTACATGGGAAGACATTGCATGGCTTCGTGCCCAGTGGGGCGGACCCTTCATGGTGAAGGGTGTTAGCCGTGTTGATGACGCAAAGCGAGTCGTTGACCTTGGCGCCACAACATTGTCTGTTTCAAACCATGGTGGAAACAACTTGGATGGAACTCCGGCACCTATTCGTGCATTGCCAGCAATCGCTGATGCCGTGGGAAGCAAGATTGAGATCGTTCTTGATGGCGGAGTACGTCGCGGAAGCGATGTGGTGAAGGCAGTTGCTCTTGGCGCTCGTGCAGTCATGATTGGCCGTGCGTACTTGTGGGGATTAGCTGCCAACGGTCAGGCCGGAGTGGAGAATGTGCTCGATGTATTGCGTGGCGGTATTGATTCCGCAATGTTGGGACTTGGAAAAGCAAACATCTCAGAGCTCACCCGCGATGACATTGTGATTCCGCCAGACTTCTTGCGTGCCCTCGGCACCAAATAAATCTGGGCGGTATTACCGCATGTATGCAAGTAAACGGTTGGCTATTTCAGGGCCATGCGTGTCTTGCAAGAAGTGACGAGCACCAACGATTTCTTCAAATGTTGAATGAGGAATCAGTGAGTGCCACTTCTTGCCCCAGTCCAATGTGAATACGTCGTCGTTCGTTGCCCACAAGAAATGGATGGGAATCTTCAACGCGTTAATGGTTGCGAAGTTCTTTTCCTGATTCTCTGCGTCTCCCGAAATGGGGTCATGCAATGGAATGCTGAGTGGGAAACGACGCGGACCATTTACGCCGCCGTCACCAAGTCCTATGAACGGTGCGTCGTACGCAGTTTTGACATCAAGTGCTTCACCTTCGTAGTTCGGTGTTCCGCCTTGAAGTGCAACAAACAGTGAATCGCGTGGTGAAATTCTGTCTGTAGCCATTGCCATCAAAGTGCCCCACAAAAACTTGTCGGGAACATTGTCGCGAAAAATGCCGCCTAGTGAATTCTGTTCAATCCATTGGCGAATGCCGGGGGAGTATTCGTACTCTGCATGGTGCAGCCATGTATTCATCATGCACACTCGAGAGAAACGCTCTGGCATGTGCGCAACTTGTGCAAGGCCAGTAGGGCCGCCCCAATCTTGCACCATGATGGTGATGTCAGTGAGGTCAAGGTGCTGAATGAGTGCAGCAGTGTTCGCTGTATGGCGTGCAATGTTGTACCACGCAGGGTCGACAACTTTGTCCGACTTTCCGAAACCAATGTGGTCTGGCGCAACACAGCGGTATCCGGCGGCCAACATGATGGGAATGATGTGGCGATACAGGTATGACCACGACGGCATGCCATGCATCATCAGAATGACTGGTGCGTCACGAGGGCCTTCATCGAGGTAATGCATACGCAGGCCATCAATGTCGAAATAATTAGGTGCGAATGGATAGTCAGCGAGGTCAGCGAAACTGCTGTCGGGACTGCGTACGAATTCTGGAGTTGACATATTTACTTACTGTGCAAAGTTGTGAATGATGGTTACTAGTTCTGCAGGCGCATCTTCTTGAATAAAGTGGTTAGCTCCTTCAATCACATGATGCGTAAGGCCAGCAGCGCCAGGAACACGATTTTGAAATGCAAGGTGAGCACCAGGCTTAAACGCAATTGGGTCTTCTGAACCATAGGCAGTGAGGAATGGCTTGGTCCATGTCTCAAGGAACTTCCACGTTTCTCTATTTTGTGGAACACCAGGGTTTTCTGGTTGAACAGGAATCAGGCTTGGGAATATCTTTGGGCTGGTTTGGTAACTGCCATCAGGGTATGGCGCGTTGTAGGCAGCAATCTCTGCAGCACTGAGTTTGCGAGTTGAGCCACCGTTCACCAGGCTTCCAACTGGAAGTTCAGGAACGGAACTGGAAAATTCAAGCCAGTCGCGCATTGCCTTATTGGCACCTTCGCCAACAGGTAATCCGGTATTTGATGCAATGACGCGATCAACTCTGTCTGCAATATGTGGCAACACGTTGAGGCCAATGAGGCCGCCCCAGTCCTGCATGTACATGGTGACGTTGGTGAGGTTCTCTGCCTCGAACCATTTCGTTACCCAGTCAACATGGCTGGCGAGTGAGTAGTACGACGCTTCGTTTGGTTTGTCTGATCGGCCAAGGCCCATGAGGTCAAGTGACAATACGCGATGTCCGAGCGCTACTAGCCCAGTGATCATGTGGCGATGCAAGTACGACCATGAAGGGTTTCCGTGCATCAACACAATTGGTGCTGCGTCACGTGGGCCTTCATCTACAAAATGAAACCTAAGTGCAGTACCGTCTGCGGCGGTAATGGTTGTGTAATGGGGTGCAAAGTTGTAATCAGGAAGATTCTCAAAGCAGCTATCGGGGGTGCGCATTATTTCCATCAGATTGGACCGTGAGTAGTGAACGTATCGTTTCGTGGGCGGACAATCACTGTGTAGGTATCTGCGATTGCAGCAACACGGTGGTTGCCTTGTGCTTCAAGACGCTCTGGGTCTTGCACCACAGCCATGAATGAACGCATTGATGGATACGCAATGAAGCGACATTCATCCCATTGGCGACCATCGCCCATGATTGTGCCTTCAACAGCAAATACTGCAGCAGCTCCACCACCGTGTTTCTGAGCAACAGTGAATGCCTTTGACTGGTATTCCTCCATGTCGCCTTGACGACCACCTTCGACAAACTTCAAAAGGTGAACGACCATGACGGGGCCGTCTTCTTCGGTAGGTGCATGTTCAATGCTGTCCCATGATTCTGGCTTCACGCGGAACTTGCTACCGAGTTCAACTGGTTGGCAACCGATGACGAATGTGAATTCCATTCCAGCTTCTTTGTGTTCATGCTTGTCGAGGAAATCCTTACGATTCTGCATGCCAAGAAATGCTGCGCGTGTTGGGTATTTCACAACACCAACTCGGTCCCACTTGTAATCTTTTCCAGCAAGTTGCAACACAACGTCACCAAAGAACGGAACTTCTGCGCCTAATTCGGTGAGAATTTCAGTCGGGGCGTACTTGTCGTCAGCTTCTTGACCCGTAATACCTCGTGAGCCATCTGCATACGTGGCTTCTTCTTTGTACTTCATGAAGTTCACCATCCAGACAGGACCGTCTTCTTCTGGAGGAGTAGTGAACATGCGCATTCCGTATTCACGATCGACTTGTCCGTATGTTGGCTTGTTTGGTGACATGGTGATGTTCCTTTTGGTAGTGGTTAGATAGAAAGAATGTGTCCGGCTTCGGGGCGCACGCGCCCTTCTACAAGTTGCATGTAGACATCAGATAATGCATCTGCGCCGTGTGAATGTTGAATAGTCAACCAGCGCGTTGAATCATCAAGAAACAAAGACAAGGCGGTGTAAATGCGCTCATTGAATACGTCGCGTCCCCACTCTTTGCCACGCTTGGCCATTTGGCTCGGTGCAAAGAAGAACTCTGGCCGTGGTCCAGGAATGCCCTTTGTTGAACCTGACTGATCCCAGTGTGTTCCACCAATGCGGCATGAATACTTCAGTGCATCGTTGAAGTGGTTATGCACGCGCGAGATAACGCTGGCGTTACCCGCCATGTCAACGATGACGGTTGGAATGGCAGGGTCGAGAGATTCAATGTCTTCGTAGGTAATGACTTGGTGGTACAAATCAACGCCGTATGTGAAGTCAACATTGGCAGCAGATGTAAGTGCGATGACTCTGATGTTTGAATTCTCACGAAGAGAATGCGCTAATGCGATTGAAGTCTTGCTGGATGCACTGGTAACAAGAACCTGTGTTGCACCAAAGAAATCTGCTTCGCGCAGGAAGTCTTCCGCCAAGAACGATGTAATGAAGAGACCGCGCAGTACAAGAGTTGCATTGTCTTTTTCGGTCTCAGTTGGAGACACTCTGTCGAAACCGCGGTATGCCATGGCATGAGATTCGCGGTGAGGTGATGCGTCAACAAATCCAGAACTGATTGCTTCTGCTTGCACCACATGGTGGTCGCCGGCTGGGTAGAAACCAAAGAACCGTTCGCCAACATTTACCCCAGCAACGCCAGATGAGGTGACAACACCAAAGCCCATAGTGGGCAAGCGACCCCAACCATCTTCTGTGGGAAAGAAACCCCAGTAATCAAGTGCGTCGCCCGACATGACATAGCTGATGTTGTTTGCAGTGAGCGCAAACCGCTCAAGTTTCAGGACAACGGAACCTTCGGGCGCGCTGGTGGGCGCTGCAGTTGTGACAATGCGGTGATTGCGAAGGTTGGATCGATCGATCTCGAGGTGCATGGGGTCTCCTTGTTCGTACTGAACTTATGGGTTGTAAGGGGTCCATTGATAATCCCACAGGAACAGCATCTATTCTGATTCGACACCCCATAAAGGGTCAGGCGCCAGCAAAGATGGTGTCTCGTAAGTGATAGGGGAGACCATGGCTGAGAACTACGGATTTGAAGGAAAAATTGGACGCACATTGGCGGAGTCAGAGCCGTGGTTCGCGACTCCAGCACACCCTGGCGCCGATGCCCCAAACGTCATCCTTGTGCTTCTTGATGACACCGGCTTTGCGCAAATGGGCTGCTTCGGTTCTGACATTGATACGCCGAACATCGATGCCCTTGCGGCCAATGGTTTGCAGTTCACCAACTTCCACGTAACACCACTGTGCTCACCGACACGTGCGGCCCTTATAAGTGGTCGTTCAAACCATGCAGTTGGTATGCGCACTGTGTCGAACTTCATCACAGGTTTTCCAAACCAGCTTGGTCACATCTCAAACCATGCTGCAACAGTTGCCGAAGTTCTTGGCGATGAAGGCTACGGAACGTTTGCAGTTGGTAAATGGCACCTTGCACCAATGGAGCAATGCTCGGCTGCAGGCCCGTTTGATCAGTGGCCACTAGCACGCGGCTTCAACCGCTTCTACGGATTTCTTGATGGTGAAACAGATCAGTTCCACCCTGAACTTGTTGCAGACAATCACCCTGTTGATGCCCCTCGCACAGCAGAAGAGGGCTACCACCTTTCAGAAGATCTTGTTGATCAAGCACTACACATTATTTCTGACTTTAAAGGTGTGCGACCAGACAGACCATTCCTTGGTTACATTGCATTTGGTGCAACACACGCCCCTCACCAAGCACCTGCTTCGTACATGGCGAAATATCGTGGCAAGTACGACGAAGGTTGGGACATCATTCGCGAGCGTTGGTTCAAGAAGCAAATTGCAACTGGCGTTATTCCGGCTGACACCGTGTTGTCGCCACGTAACCCTGGCGTACAGCCGTGGGAAAATTTGTCGGATAACGAAAAGCGTCTTGCTGCACGATTGCAAGAAGCATTCGCAGCATTCCTTGATCACACTGATGATCAAATTGGTCGTTTGGTTGAAGGTCTGCGCAAGCTCGGACAACTCGACAACACAGTTCTTGTGATTCATGCTGATAACGGTGCGTCACAAGAGGGTGGCCCATACGGAGTCATGCACGAGATGAAGTTTTTCAACGGCATTTTCGAAACACCTGACCAAGCAATCAAAGACATTGACGACATTGGTGGTCCAAACAGCCACAACAACTACCCATGGGGTTGGGCACAAGTAGGTAACACGCCTTACCGCTGGTACAAGCAGAACACGCACGAAGGCGGTGTGCACGTGCCAATGGTGATGCATTGGCCAAACGGCATTTCGAAAGACCAGCGGGGAACCAAGCGCGACCAGTTCGTGTTCGTTGCCGACATCGTGCCAACTATGTACGACATCATTGGTGTCACGCCGCCAAAGGTTCGCAAGGGTCTTGAACAAATGCCTGTTACCGGACATTCCTTTAAGTCATTCCTCAATGATCCGAAGGCTCCTGCCACAAACACTGTTCAACATTTTGAAAATGGTGGCAGTTTGGCAGTTGTTGTTGGCGAATGGAAAGCCGTCTTGAAGCACACCGCTGGTCAGCCATACAGCAATGAAAAGTGGGAGCTGTATCACCTGTCGATAGATCGTTCAGAGTGCAATGATCTTGCCGATAGTGAACCAGCGAAGCTTGAAGAGATGATTGCTCATTGGTGGGAACAAGCAGAGATTCATGGCGTCTTGCCACTTGATGACCGAGGTGTGGAACTCTTCGGTTCACGCTTCCGCAAGAACTCACCACATCCTGAAGATCGTCGTTACGTGTACCGTCCGCCAATGTCGCCAATGCCGCCACAAGCATCGGGTGGTGTCGGCGGTCGCAATGTTGACATCGTTGCCAAAGTCACCTACAAAAAGGGGGACGAAGGTGTGTTGTATGCATCAGGCACGCAGAACTCCGGAGTTTCAGTGTTTATACAGAACGGTCGACTGCTTCTTGACTACAACGCATTTGGTGATCACACAATTATCGAGTCATCCGCACTAGTGCCAGAAGGTGATCACGAACTTCGTGCGGTCCTTCGTCGTGGTGACGGAATGTCTGGCTATTTGGAAGTCACGATTGACGGTGTCTCGGTTGGCTCAGCTGAAGTGTCGTTGTACATGCGCATGATTTCATCAGTAGGGCCAAGCGTCGGATTCGACCATGGTTCTCCGGTGTCAACTCGATACAGTGCGCCGTATGCCTACACAGGTGTACTACACGAAATAATTATTGAATCGGGACCACGACGTGTTGATACTGCAAAAGCTGAAGCACAAGCAGAAATGAATCGTCAGTAAGTTACGACGCGTTTGCAGCCTCACGAATAGTGTCGACAACTGCAGTTCCTGGTGCACCAGGACCTAACACTTCAGAAATACCTGCAGCCTTCAGCAGTGGTATGTCTTGTTTCGGCACAATGCCGCCCACGACTACAGGAATTGATGCTCCACGTGATCGCAATGCCTCGACAACTAACGGCGCAAGAGTCATATGAGCGCCTGACAACATTGACAATCCGATGACATCAACGTCTTCATCAATTGCGGCGGATGCCACAGTGTCGGGAGTTTGAAAGAGCCCGGTATAGATAACTTCCATACCTGCATCACGCAGGAGACGCGCAACAATCTTGATTCCGCGGTCGTGACCATCAAGTCCGATCTTTGCAACGAGCACACGAAGAGTCATCAGATTGTCGGCACTTCGATATGGCGACCAAACACGGTGCCCATTGACTTCATCATTTCGCCCACCGTAGCTTGCGCATTCGATGCGTTAATCAGAGCTGGCATGAGGTTGATTTCTGGGTCAGCTGCTTCAGTTTCAAGCACTGCAAGTGATTCGGCGACTGCAGCGGCATTGCGTGACGAACGCACGGCCTCAAGGCGACGGCGCTGCTTTTGTTCGTCTTCATTAGTGATACGCAACAGGTCGATTTCGTCCTCGTCGTTACCTTCTAAGAATTGGCTAACACCAACAATGATGCGTTCACCTGAGTTGAACTTGCGTTCAAGATCGTACGCAGAATCGGCGATACGGCTCTGGAACCAGTTTTCTTCAATGCCGTTGATGCAACCATCAAGCATTGAACCATTACCAAATGCTTCAATGTCGGCAAATATCTCTTCAGCCCGACGTTCCATCTCGTTGGTGAGTTCTTCTACGTACCACGAGCCACCAAGTGGGTCAGCAACTGCTGTCACATTTGTTTCATTTGCAATTACTTGTTGCGTGCGCAATGCAATGCGGGCTGCACGCTCAGTTGGTAAGGCCATTGCTTCATCCATTGAGTTGGTATGCAATGACTGTGTTCCGCCGAGCACACCAGCCAATGCCTCAATAGCAGTACGAACAATGTTTACTTCTGGTTGTTGTGCTGTAAGTGAAACACCAGCGGTTTGGGTGTGAAAGCGAAGCTGCAATGAACGTTCGCTGGTAGCGCCATAACGTTCCTTCAACCAGCGTGCCCAAATACGACGAGCAGCGCGATACTTTGCAATCTCTTCGAAGAAGTCAATGTGTGCATTGAAGAAGAACGACAGTCGCGGTGCGAATGCATCAACAGATAGTCCTGTTTGTGCAGCAAGTTCTACATATGCAAAACCATTTGCCAAAGTAAATGCCAGTTCTTCGGCTGCAGTAGAGCCAGCTTCACGAATGTGATATCCAGAAATTGACACTGAATGCCATTTCGGCATTTCTGCAGCAGTAAATGCAATGGTGTCTCGCACAAGGCGCATTCCCTGGCGTGGAGGGAAGACGAATTCCTTCTGCGCTTGGTATTCCTTCAAGATGTCGTTCTGTAACGTGCCACCAAGGCGCGCACGGGGAGTGCCGTTGCGTTCAGCCTGAGCAATGAACATAGAAAACAACACCGCAGCTGGTGAGTTGATGGTCATTGACGTGGTGATTTTGCCTAAGTCAATGTCGCGATACAGATCATCCATATCTTCAACGGTGTCAATAGCAACCCCGCATCGGCCAACTTCGCCAAGTGACATGGTGTCATCACTGTCGAGACCAAGAAGTGTGGGCATGTCGAACGCGGTTGACAGTCCGTCTCCGCCTGAGTTGATGATGTCTTTGAATCGCTTGTTAGTGTCGTCTGCAGTTCCGAAGCCAGCGAACATGCGCATGGTCCATAACTTGGACCTGTACATAGAGGCGTACGGTCCGCGCGTATACGGGTACACGCCGGGAAATTCTCCATCGTCAGGTCCGTACACCGGCTGTACGGGAATGCCAGACATGGTTTCGTATGTACCGGGGCGCACGGAAGATTCAGAAAAAGCCTTCTGCCAGACCTCGCGTGGTGTTGCCATAGCGCAAGGCTAACTGCCTACATCTCCTAGGCGACTACCGTGGCCCCCGCGAGGACACCCTGATTTTGCCCCTCGTTCATCTGGTCTACACTCGTAAAAAGTTTAATCATCCGGGGGGTCTGATGGAGCAATCAATTGTGGCGTTCTTAGAACGCATTTTGCCAGATGCCACCAGCGTCGTTGTTGAAGATTTTCAACAGATTGCTGGTGGTTTCTCACGGGAAACATTTAAATGTGAGGCACGAGTAACTAGGGGCAACAAAGAGGAACTGATGCCTTTGATTTTGCGTAAAGACCCACCAGACGTTGAAGCAATTCTTCACACTGATAGATCTGTTGAGCACAATCTCATTGAGTCATTGCGGCTGCGCACCACAATTCCAGTCAGTCAAAGTTATGGATTCGAAATGGATCCGAAACATTTTGGTGAGCCGGCCATGATTATCGAACGCGCATCTGGAAGCGGTCAAACTTCTGCTTTGTTTAACGGCGGCGCAGATGAAGACCAAGCAGAAAGTGTGATCAAGCATTTGTGTGAAGTTCTTGTTGAACTACACAGATGTCCAATTAACAAAATCGATCCCGACGGTGCGTTAGCGGATCCGTTTCACCGTGGTATCAAGATTGACTCGTGGGATTCATTTATGGATTCCACAATCGAGTTCTTTGAGACGTCATATTCTTCAATGAATTACGACCCAATTCTTATGATTGCTCTCGATGCTGTGTACACCTTGCGTCGTAACAAGCCCCGCGCTATGCCACTGTCAATCGTTCATGGTGACTTCAACCCAGCGAACTTCTTGTACCAAGACGGACAAGTGTCAGCACTTATTGACTGGGAAGCAAGTCGAGTTGGTGACCCGCGAGAAGATCTTGGCTGGATGGTCCTGATGGACGTTGTGAGTAATACCCACGTCATGGATTATCCGAAAAAGGAAGGCGGGTTCCTGGCGTACTACAACAAACTGACGGGCAATGACATCACGCCAGAAGAGCTTGGCTATTTCACGCTTTTCGGCACAATGCAAATTGCGGTGCCAGTTCAACAATTTGTTTCACGTCGCGTGAATAAGGAGTACATGCTTCTTCTTCCGTTATACGTAGCTCAATCAAGCATGCCGGCGCTTCCTGCAATGGCGCAACTGATGGGATACGCGGGGGTTCCAGCATGATGACCAATCCAACTGTCGACGACCTTCTCGAGGGATTCATCGTCGCATTACAAAATGAAATTATGCCGTTTGTTGACAGTCCCAAGGCGCAAGCAATGTGTCAGATGTTGCAATCATTGATTCAAGAAGTTCGACAGGTGTTGCCGGTGTATGACACCTACATAGCTGACGAACATAATGACATGACTAAAGTTTTGCGCGATGTTGCAACTGCATTAGGTAGTGTTAACGGCCCCGAAGCAGACCGCATACGACACCGAGCTGCCACATTGGGAGCCAAAGCAGATGTGCCAACTCCTCTCGACCAGGAGCCGATTCGTGCAGCTCACCGTGAATTAAGTTTTGCGCTACAAGATTGCATGACAGACCTTGATGTTTTACAACGTGCTGGGCACCCAGAAGGCGATACGGCTTTGCAAGTTATTCGCGGTCATCTCATGGGGCGCATCGTTCGTGATACACAAACAATTACCGTGGGCGCCGGAATGGCCGGACGCGGCTAGATCTGCGTCTAACTATTCCTTGAACAAGGGGTAATAGTTTTCGGCACCCATCGCGCGTACGTCAGTGACCCAGTCGCTTTCGAACGGCCAATCAGATTCCTGGCCTTCCATTGGGCCTTGGATGAATCGTGCAAACGGGCCGGCTTCTGGCGGAGCCATTAGCGACCATGCTTGACGCTTGTACGAGAAATTGTCTGGTTGCAGACGATGAGTCTCACGGAAATGATTAATCGCGGCATCTTTGTGCCCGGCATTCCATAAATATTGAGCAAGAGAAAAATGTGCAGAAGCTTCAGCCGTTGAAGTGTCACGGTTTCCTGATCGTGCGATGACCTCTTCAGGAGGCAAGGCAAATTTGCTGTTGGAGCCATGCTCAATCCAGTCATACAGCGCAGCGCTATATGAATCTCTGTCTGTCACTATCTTTGAGGCCTCGGTCATGATGTCTGCCATGCGTTGCGGAAGGCCAACAGGCGGAGCGCTCGGTGGAGGAGTCTTTCCGCCGGGAACTGGCGCTGGTTCTGCAGGACGAACAATGATTCCTTCTTCGTCTATCCAGATTCCGTTCGGAATATTGATAACACCAAATCGTTCAGCCATTACATGGTTGACGTCAATTAGTGATGGGTGTTCTGCGTTAGCCGCTTCAATAAATGGGCGACACGATTCGGCACCCAAGGTGTCCATTCCTACAGTGACTATTTCTAGTCCTCGTGTGTGTACTTCATTTCGAAAGGCTTGCCACACTGGCAAGTCACGTGAACAACCTCAATAAGGCGCCCAAGAAACGATGACAACTTTTTTGCCACGCAACGATGACAGTTGAAACATGTTTCCGTTGATGTCTGGAAGTTCTAACTCTGGTGCAACTGCAGTTGCAAGAGCACGACCAGACATCGAAGCAGGTCCAAGAGCCCACAGGCCCATTTCTGCATCATGCACAATGGGCATACCTAAACGTTCTGCAACCGCACTGACATCGACAATCCCTCGAGCAATATCTGCACTCACTGATTGAGGAAGGGGCACGCAGATTTCTCCGTGACAGGCACCTTCAGGCTTCAACTGCCAGCCTGTAGCGGTTTCGAATTCTGTGCGAGAAATTGAGAGCGATTGAAGAACCATGGTTTACGGAAGTGTAATTGAATCCAGAACTACCTGAATACCCATTACGTAGCTTTCGCCAGGCTTGCAATAGTCAAGTTTTGCCGCGAGTTCAGCAACTTCGGCCTCTGAATTCACTGGTACAAACTGCACGGTGTCCCATTTACGGCCATCGCCAATGACGGTTCCTTCTGCAGAGAAGTTGATCGCTCCGGGAAGGGCAGCAAATGCGCCCGCACGGTCCGGGGTCTGACGCACGATCATTGCAACAGTGCGAAGCTCAAGTGGGGTAGGACGGTTACGTGAATCAAGTGATTCATCTTCCGGACGGCAGCAGACCAATGTGGTGCGCAACATTCCGGCAGCTTTATGCACGTGCTTGTCGCCGAAGTCTTTGCGGCTTTGCATTTCAATAAAAGACTTACGTGTGGCGTAACGAACGATGGCAATACGATCCCAGTCTTCGTCACCTACATTGTTACTGGTGACGTCACCTGCGAACACAATTGTTGCGCCAATCTTGTTCAAGATTGAAGCTGGGTTATAACGATCATCTGCTTCGCGACCGCTGATTGCATGATCAACGACGCCATCTTCTGAATACTGAGCAACCTCGTGATACTTCATCAGGTTGACCATGTACAACGGACCATCTTCTTCAGGTGGACGAGTAGCTAGGAACATGCCGTATTCCTTATCGATTGTTCCGTAGTTATGACTGAGGCGAGGTTTGTCTGACATTGCGTTCTCCAGGGTTTGTAACCGACGAAGAAATCGTAAACCACAGCCACCAGACGGCCGTTATGCGGTCCGAATAACCTGTGTATTAGAGGAGTGGCCCCACACTTCAAGGTGGTTTACCCGCTCAACCCGACGAATGGTGCGCAGGTCAAGGATTGATTCGAGGCCGGCATCGCGAAATGCGGTTCGAATTGCAGCCTGAGATGCAGCGTCACATTCAGCGACTGCATCATGAAGACGTTGCAAGAGCCAGAAGCGATATGGCATAACAGCAGTCTCAATTTCGATGCCGCGCCAGGCAAAAGAAGTCTTGCCAATACCACGAGCTCCTGGGTCTGGTAATCCGTTGGTGCCGGTAACAAGGTCTGTTTGATCGGCCAACCAGTTGTTTGCAAACTCCACATGCGCAGTTATCTCTGACAAGTACTCTTCGGCCACATAACGCATCATTGCTACCAAGGTGTCGGGCAAGGTGTCGTTGGCAATCAGTTCGCGGGGCGCAGTTGCCGATTCGAAATATTCACCGTCGTATGGCTCGTATGTACTCATGCGTTCCACCCAGCGACCTACGCGTGGCGCTGTCTTTTTGATGAGTGCGGTCGGCGCAGGGTCTCGGAATAAGTGAGCCCACATTGGCCCCATGAGGCAGTAGTCACCGAGCGTGGGGCGATTGCCGAGCAGGTACGCGTTCTCTCCCAAGTGTGCACTGAATAGTTCGAGCCATTCTGCAAATGAGCTTTCAATAGCTTCTATCGAATGTGAGCCAACTCCGAAAGTGACTCCAGCTTTACGCATGCGCCCACTTGATCGAGCAAAGTTAATTTGCTCTTTGCCCTCAGTCATCTTCGGAATAACACTGATAGAAAATTCGCTCTCCAAGAACGCAATGTTTTGATCATCAAAGTTCCAGCGGTAGTGCATGGCAGGACGTAGAAGTCCTTCGCCACCAAACAATTCGAACAAGTGGCTAACTGCTCTGTGAACTGGAGTAATCGGCCTGATAGGAAACTGTGACAACTTCACTTCATTGTCGAAAAAGTCAATAATGTCGGCGCCGTCTTGAATGATGCGGCCATCGGGTGTTTCAAGACAGGGCATGATCCAGCGACCAACGGTAGGCACGACGTGCTTCAGGTAGCGCTCGCTGTTTGGGTGCACCTCGACAAAGTTGATGTTGTTCTTGCGTAAGTATGAACGAACTTTTCCGGTGTACAGCGATACAGGTCCGCCGTAGAGAATGTATGGAGAGTTGTTCATTGGAATCATCGTTTCATTAAAAGGACGGGAGGAATCATCTAGTACCTAACCATAGTCATAAGAAATTCACATCTTGACTAATCAGCGCAAGTTGATGCACTCATTTTGTAAGTGTGGTTTGTGTGGTTACCACATCATGATTTCAACATAACTTTGCGTTATCGGAATACACGTATTCGTGGTTGGTTGGGCTGCACAATCATGTTGCTCGGGCAAGAGCATCGATCTGATTCATCACTTGTATTCACGAATGCCGGTCTACAGGTATCGCCGTGTGTGTCGGAAAATCCACGACTGGCTTGTTGAAAACGACGCACAATTTCAGTTTGGGTACGAGTCAGCGAAAAGCTGCATCGCACATTGCAGGGGCAGTTGTGTTGAAAGCACTACTTTCTTGACGAATTCATGCGTAAATCCGTTGATTTACGGGAACTCTAAAGGTCTACTAGAGACTTAGTTCTATTGTTTTTAGTGTGGAAAATTAAGCACCATTTATAATTTATAGGTGATGTTTGCGCGGAAATCTGACCTCAGAATTGGTACTCGCGCGCACATTTTTATGTGTGGTGCTTTGCTTGTCGCTGCATTGTTTTCTTTTCTGCCGGTGTCAATGACAATGGCAAGCGCCGTTCCATCTGGTTGTTCAGAATTTGATTCACCAGTTGCGCCTAACACCACTGTCACTTGTCCGGATGAACCGACGAACGTCAGCGTGCAGGCAACGGATAACGGCTTTGATGTGAAGTGGGATTCGGTAGCAATCTCAAGTGCGACAGCGCAACAACAAAAGTTAGCCACCAACGCACCGGACTCTTTTGAAGTCAGAGTGAATCCTGGTGATGTCGTAGTGAACGTGGCAGCTTCTGCCAGCACAGCTTCTGTTGTTGGTTTGGTGAATGGAAAAGAGTATGAGGTAAGCGTCGTTGCTCGTAACGAGTTTGGTGCAAGCACTGTTGTCGGGCCATTGCTTGTCACTCCATCTAGTGGTACTGATGGGGAAGTACTTCAGCTCATCGTCAAGTACAAAGACGATGTAAGTCCGGCTCAATCAAATGGAGCTGCGACTGGTTCAGACGCAATCAATGAGGTCGATTTAACAGCCGTGAAAG
>JBIILS010000023.1:0-15314 GCA_044232585.1 Ilumatobacteraceae bacterium | reverse complement strand
CTATCTGGGGCAAGAATTCGTAGTTCCTGTGTCATGTGATTTCTCCTTGTGGTTTAGTTGTTAGAGATTCGTTACAAGGGACAACCTAGTCCGTAGACAGGCGTTCCCTAGCGGTTTAGTCGTTGTGGGCCTCAGCCATTACTACCCCGGCCTGACGGGCCGAGAACAGGTACACCTCTTCAGGTGCCCACGAGCACCAGACGGAGTCGCCTAATGCTGGGCGGTTGGCGTCGGTGCGCGGTGACATGACAATAAGGTCGCGGTCTCCGGCGGTCACCACGTACTGCAGGACGTCACCAAAATGAGAGATTCCAGAGACCGTTGCCTGCACCACATTGTGTTCCTGCTGCGGGCGTTCTGACGTGAGTACCACGCACTCTGGGCGAACTGCCGACAATGTGTCTTCACCGTTCGGAACATCTTCCTCGGGGCGCGATGCAATAAAGACTGTACCGTCATCGGCAATGGCGCCATCTTCAGTGGCAACGCCGGTCCAGAAATTGTTTCGACCAATGAACCCAGCAACAAATGCTGACGACGGGTGCTCGTAGACCGTCTCAGGGTCACCAAGTTGTTCAATGTGGCCGTCGAGCATGATGGCGATTCGGTCTGACATCGACATGGCTTCTTCTTGATCGTGTGTCACGAATACAAATGTGATTCCGAGACGACTCTGAAGGAGCTTTAACTCAATCTGCATCTCTTCACGAAGTTTGCGGTCGAGAGCGCCAAGCGGTTCGTCGAGAAGCAGAACACTAGGGCGATTCACCAGTGCGCGAGCGACCGCAACTCGTTGCTGCTGGCCACCAGACATTTGGCGCGGATGACGTTCGGCAAGTTTTGACATCTGAACCATGTCAAGAGCTTCAGCAACACGTACAGCTACTTCGCTCTTAGGTGTGCCTGATTGCTTGAGGCCGTACGCCACATTTTCGGCAACAGTCATATGTGGAAACAATGCGTAGTGCTGGAACACAGTGTTTACTTCACGCTTGTACGGCGGAATGTGCTGCACCTCTAATCCGTTAATACGAATATGTCCAGAGTCTGGCTGTTCAAAGCCTGCGAGCATTCGCAATGTTGTGGTCTTGCCACAACCACTAGGACCTAATAGCGACAGAAATTCGCCGGGATGAACTGAAAGGTTCATGGAGTCAACTGCCACCATGCCACCGTATTTCTTCGTCACATTGACGAGTTCGACTGACCCGCGCTTATCTGCCACTGGACCACCACCTTTGCTGTCGCTCAAATCATAGGCATCTTGAACCGCTCTGGGCGGAATCACGAGGTCGTAATTCAATGTTCATGTTGCGAGACGGCAACCTAGTCTTTATATATGGACCCCTCCGACTTCGAAGAGATTGAGCACCTCGCTCAACGCCACCTCTGGGGCCACTTCACTCGCCTCGCAGGTGTTCAACGAGACGGATTGCCCATTATTGATAGAGGCGAAGGCGCCTATGTCTACGACGCACACGGTCGCAAGTACCTCGATGGGCTCAGCGGCCTCTTCACTGTCAACATCGGACATGGTCGAAAGGAACTCGCTGAAGCTGCTCGTGCTCAGACCGAGAAACTGGCATATTTCCCCATCTGGAACTACGCAACGGAACCTGCAGCGCGACTGGCAGGCAAACTTGCTGATCTCGCGCCAGGCAATCTCAATCGGGTCTTCTTTACTACTAGCGGTGGTGAAGCAGTTGAAGCAGCATGGAAATTGGCGATTCAATACTTCGCAGCCATCGGTCAACCACAGCGACGCAAAGTAATCAGTCGCGACTATTCGTACCATGGCACGTCATTTGGCGCGCTGTCAATCACTGGCATTCCAGCAATACGTGAGCCATTCGAACCCCTTCTTCCGAATGCTCTGAAGATTCGCAACACGAACCACTATCGATGCGGCACATGTTCGCAACTAGATGCGTGCACACTTGATTGTGCCGACGATTTAGAACGTCGAATACTCGAAGAAGGCCCTGACACCATCGCAATGGTGATTATGGAACCAGTACAGAACACTGGTGGCGCATTGGTGCCACCAGATGAATACTGGAAACGTGTGCGAGAAACATGCAACAAATATGGAATTCTGCTTGTGTCAGATGAAGTGATTTGTGCATTTGGTCGACTCGGTCACATGTTCGGTTCAGACAGATTTGGTTATCAACCAGACATGATCACATTTGCTAAAGGTGCAACGAGTGGGTACTCCCCTCTAGGCGGAGTTTTAGTGAGCGACAGCATCGCTGCGCCGTTTCTAGAGGAAGGCGACAGAGTCTTCTTAGACGGACATACATTCGGCGGTCACCCCGTCAGCTGCGCTGTGGCACTCGCCAACATCGACATTCTCGAGCGCGAAGATATCTGCGGCAACGTTTTGCGAAACGAACCATTGTTCGACGATGTGATGGCGTCTCTTAGCGAATTACCAATAGTGGGCGACGTGCGCGGCTGTGGCTACTTCCGTGTTGCGGAATTGGTGCGTGACTCAGAAACCGGCGAAACATTCACCGACGAGGAAAGCGAATGGCTTTTGCGCACAGTCGTGTCACCAATGATCTACGACGCCGGACTGATTTGTCGCGCAGACGACCGCGCAGACCCAGTAATCGTTCTCTCCCCCACGCTTATATGCGGCGAACAAGAACTTGAGTTCATTCGGTCAACGCTGACCACAGTGTTTACTGAAGCCTGGCGTCAATACCAAAACAGGTAAAACGATTTAGCTCTCTAGGTTTGCCATTACGTGCTTGATGCGTGTGTAGTCATCAAGTGCATACGCTGACAAGTCTTTTCCGTATCCGGACTTCTTGTATCCACCGTGAGGCATTTCTGCAACAACGGGAATATGAGTATTAATCCACACACAACCGAAATCAAGATGCTTTGCCATACGCATTGCACGGCCAAAATCGCGAGTCCATACCGACGATGCGAGTCCGTATTCAACTCCATTTGCCCAACGCAACGCTTCGTCTTCATCTGAGAATCTCTGGACAGTGATTACCGGTCCAAAGATTTCATTCTGAATCATCTCGTCGTCCTGTTTCAGGTCTGCAATCACGGTTGGCGTGAAGAAGTACCCATCATTTCCTTGACGTTCTCCACCTGTCACAACACGAGCATGCTTCGGCGTGCGATCAACAAAACCAGCAACACGAGCAAGTTGACTTTGATTGTTCAATGGACCAAAAGCAGCTTCAAGATCTTTCGGGCCACCTGTACGAGTAGCAGATGCTTGTTCTGCAAGTGCGGCTACGAACTCTGCATAAATCTTCGGACCACACACGACTCGTGTAGCTGCAGTGCAGTCTTGTCCAGCGTTGAAGTACCCAGCTGCAGCAATGCCGGCAGCAGCAGCTTCAATATCTGCGTCGTCAAACACAATTACTGGAGCCTTGCCACCAAGTTCAAGATGAACTCGCTTCAAACTTTTAGCTGCTGCTTCAGCAACTTCAATTCCCGCGCGAACGGAACCAGTTACAGACACCATGGAAGGAATGTCATGGGTCACCATTGCTCGACCAGTATCACGGTCACCGCAAATGACGTTCAGTACGCCAGCTGGCAAAAACTCCGCTGCGATTTCAGCAAGAAGAGTGGTTGATGCAGGAGTGGTGTCAGACGGCTTCAGTACAACAGCGTTACCCGCAGCAATAGCTGGCGCAAACTTCCACACCGCCATCATCATCGGATAGTTCCAAGGCGCCACTTGAGCACACACTCCGACTGGTTCACGACGAATCATTGATGTCATGTTTGCCATGTACTCAGCGGTTGCCTTTCCTTCCAACATTCGTGCAGCACCAGCAAAGAAACGAATCTGGTCAACCATCGGAGGAATTTCTTCACTCATGGTGAGTGCAATGGGCTTGCCTGTGTTCTGAACTTCGGCTGCAACAATCTCATCCGCACGCGCTTCGATTGCATCTGCGATTCGATACAGGGCCAACGAGCGTTCTGATGGAGTTGTTTGACCCCACGACTTGAATGCCTGTGCTGCTGCTTTCATTGCGCGATCAACATCGGCTGCACCACTTAGGGCTGCCTCACCGTATTGCTGTCCGGTAGACGGATCAATAATTGCGGTTGTTTGACCATCACTCGCGTCTACATACTCACCATTAATAAAGTTCTTGAAACTCTTCATGCACTAAGGATTCCACATATCGGACCATGGCGTCCACACTCACCCCTGTTTCTGGGATATACCTAAGGCATGGCGATGATTACATCTATTGGAGTCCCTCGAGAAGTAAAGACCGCAGAGGGCCGCGTGGCAATGACTCCAGACGGCGTCAGAGAATGTGAGCGATACGGCATTGCGGTATGCGTAGAGACCGGCGCCGGAGACGGAGCCTCTATTTCAGATTCTGACTTCATTGCCGCGGGAGCCACAATTGTCCCTTCTGCCGCTGACGCATGGGCACATCCGATGGTGGTGAAGGTCAAAGAACCAAAGGAAGAGGAATTCGCTTTCCTACGTCGCGACCTCACACTGTTCACCTACTTGCATCTAGCTGCATACCCGAACGTTGCTAATGCTCTCATCGCGGCGGGCACCACATCATTTGCGTATGAGACAGTGCAAATGCCAGATGGCTCTTTGCCACTACTTGCACCAATGAGCGAAGTAGCTGGCCGCTTAGCTCCACAAATGGGCGCACACTTCTTGGAATCACACAATGGTGGTCGCGGAGTGCTGATGGGTGGAGCACCAGGAGTTCGCCCTGCCAAAGTTGTTGTGCTCGGCGCAGGCAATGTGGGCTGGAATGCAGCGTGGATTGCAGCCGGTATGGAAGCCGAAGTAATTCTGATTGACAAGAACATTGATCGCTTGCGCTATGTCGACCAAATTCACCGAGGCAGAATTTCAACTCTCGCATCTAATCGCGGTTCCATTGAACGCAGCATTCTGGATGCTGACCTAGTAATCGGCGCAGTATTGGTAGCCGGCGGTCGAGCTCCCGTTGTTGTCAGCGAAGACATGGTTCGGTCAATGAAGCGCGGCGCAGTCATTGTCGACGTAGCAGTTGACCAAGGCGGATGCATTGAAACAACGCACGAGACCACACACACGGACCCGGTGTATGTACAACATGGTGTTGTGCACTACGCCGTAGGCAATATGCCGGGCGCCGTTTCACACACCAGCACATATGCACTGACCAACGTGACCTTGCCGTATCAGTTGGAAGTGGCCCGAGACGGCGCCCGACGTGCAGTGGAGAAAAACCCGGCTCTTGCGCACGGGCTCAACACTCACCACGGCCACGTCACCTATGAGGCTGTGGCAAATGCTCTGTCGCTTCCTTTCGTTACGCCGCGAGACGCTGTCAGCGAATAGGTTGTAGCGATGGCATCGCTTGCAACTGACCTACAAATCCCCAAAATCCCGCTCATTGTTGACCAGCAACGATCAGATCGCCACGCATTGTTGCGCGAGATAGCAAAAGAAAGCTGGCTTGCACGCACTGACATTGGGTACTCAGTATTGACCTATGAATCAGTCATGGGAATCCTGCGCGACAAACGCTGGCACTCAGCTACTGGCATGGTTGCTCAACTGCAAGGCATCACCGACGAAGCCTTTCTTGGTCGGCGCCGAGTGTCAATCTTGAATGCTGAAGGTGAAGTCCATGTTCGCTTGCGTCGGCTAGTTGCACCTGCGTTCTCGCCTCGCAGCGCTGACCGTCTTCGCCCATTCATGCGCGAGACAGTGAATTCACTCCTTGACCCATTTACTGCGTCTGGCAAAGCCGAAGTGGTTGGTGACATTTGCGAGCCCTACCCCATCCCCATCATTTGCGAGCTGCTCGGTGCACCAAAAGAAGATTGGAAACTCTTTAGCCGACTCGCAACTGAGATCTTGCTTATCTTCAGCGACAATTTGGCACAGAACATGCCAGTTTTCCTCAATGCACAGCAAGAACTTGAGAAATACACAGAAGGACTCATCGAAAAACGCAGAAGCGTGCCAGCAGATGACCTCATCACTGATCTCATCGCAGCAGAAGAAGCAGGCGACAAACTGAATACTGAAGAGCTAACAATGATGGTGGACGCCGTCATCGTTGGCGGCACAGACACCACTCGTAACCAACTCGGTCTTGCGCTTGCTTTGTTTGCTGAGTACCCAGAACAGTGGGCACTTCTCGGCAAAGACCCTTCGCTTGCACAACGCGCAGTAGAAGAGGTGTTGCGTTTCTCTGGAGCCGTTGGCGGAACTATTCGGTTTGCATCGGAAGACATTGAATACAACGGAGTGCTTTTCCCGAAGGGAACTTTCATGAGTACTTCAATGAGCACCGGGAACTACGACGCTTCAGTGTTTCCTACACCGGAGACTTTTGACATCACTCGTGAACCAGTTGGGCAACCACACTTGTCGCTTGGCGCTGGCATTCATTATTGCCTCGGAGCTTCACTTGCTCGCGCTGAACTGCAAGAGGCATTCACAGTTCTGTCACAACGAATGTTGAACTTAGAACTTGATGGCCCCGTTGTGTACAAACCATCGGGTATTGGCATTTTTGGGCCAGCATCACTGCCCGTTAAATTCACTCCGCGCTAGTCGCAGCAACTATCACGCCAGCCGCACGTGCGGCACTTGAAGTGCGCATGTTCCGGTGTGAGATCACCCATGCATAACGGACACTCAGCAAATGTGCCGTATCTAGTACGACAACTATCGGCAGTTGTCGTTGTGGTCGTAACAGTGGCGGGTGAATCAATGTGCACTCTGTCATTATTGTCACAAACTCGTCCGCAAACGTGGACCAACACGCCACGTACACCCCCCACGAAGTAGCGTCGAATTGTCCCTTATGAACTCTTCCCCGCAGCCACAACGCAAAGACCGTAAACCTGGCACCATCAGCGCGGCGCTGAGTTACAGAGATTTCCGTGTGATGTGGATTAGCAGTTTTCTTTCCAGCATCGGGGTGTGGATGCAGCAAGTCATCTTGCCTGCCTACATTTATTCACGCACTGGCAGTGCCTCAACGGTGGCCTTGTTCACTTTTGCTCAGCTGGGACCTTTGCTTCTTCTATCTATTCCTGCCGGAGTGATGGCTGACAAATTTGATCGACGCAACTGGCTGATATTTGCTCAATCCATCCAGATGGCAGGTTCTGTGCTGTTGGGAATCCTCACATCTCTCGACAGTTCAATTGCGTTGCTCTTTTGCGCTCAGCTAACTGTTGGCATCGGCAACTCATTTAACGCTCCCGCATTTTCCGCAGTCTTGCCAAGCCTCGTTCGCCCAGAAGACCTCGGTGGCTCCATCAGCCTTTCATCAACATCTGTCAATGGCTCGCGCGTAGTCGGCCCAATCCTTGCCGCCCTACTGATGCACTGGGGCGTTACAACCTCTCAGGTGTTCTTCATCAACTCCTGCACATACCTGATTGTTATGTCGGCAGTGATTCGCATTGCGCTACCCGCGGCTAAACGCTCCTCTGAATCTGGATGGAAGTCATTAACTCTCGGTATTCGTACAGCGCGTGCCCGTCCTGTTTTACGAAGACTGCTTGTCACGATGTTTTCATTTTCGCTCTTTAGTCTCCCCTTTGTCGGACTATTCCCCGCGGTTGCTGACCTCACATTTGATATCCAACCTCGCACACCTGTGTACAAATGGCTCTACGCCACATGGGGACTTGGAGCAATGTTCGGAGCACTTGCAATTGGCACGGTTTTGGCAGGAGTGGACAAAAGAAAAGCGGCACGCGGAGGGTTTATTTGCTTTGCAATCTTCATGACCGCGTTTGCCTCAGTGCGTTCCACTCCTCTTGCTTTCATTACTGGCTTCTTCCTCGGAGCGTCCTATTTCTCAACAACCACCGCACTCATGACGGTTCTCCAGAGTCGTCTTGAACTGGAGATTCGTGCCCGAGTGTTGTCGTTGTGGTTCATGGCCTTTGGCGGCACAATCCCCATTGGAAACTTGATATTCGGACCAATCATGGACCGAGTCGGTTCACGCCCAGTTTTGTTGTTTGGCGCGGTGTGGGCACTGTTCCTTGCATGGTCCTGCAATATCGAAAAGATCGACCAACGCGCCGAAACTCAGGCAGTCAATTCCTGAACAACTCGTTCGGTTGCCGCAACACGCGAGCCCTTGACAAGTACAACAGCGTCTGAATCACGCTGACCCAAAGTGTTTGCAATGTCGGTTAGTGACAATGCGTTGGTTCCGTACAGGTCGGTCTCCAACGCAAGTAACTCAATGCCTAACTGAATGCACAACGATGTGATCTCTCGGTGGGCTACATCTGAATGAAGCACTTCAGCCATGACGCCCAACACTGCAAATCTTTGTTTAGCTGAAGTTTCTGCCACTGTGCGCAATGCTGCTGCTACTGACATTGGGTTCGCGTTATATGAATCATCAAGAATCCGTAATCCGTTTCGACCACTGACCCACTGCATTCGTTGGTTTGCGCTTTGTGCGTTCGACAATGCCTGAACGCACTGTGTGATTCCAATTCCACACGTAACACCAACAGCTACGGCTGAAGCGGCATTCGACGCCATATGAATTCCCGGAAGCGGAACAACCCCCACCGCGCTTTCGTCGCCCGCTGTGAACCGCACAGTGCAACGCCCACGATCATCGGTAGAGACAATCTCCCATCTGACCGATGCTGTTTCAGAAGACCCGAACGTCACAACACTCGCAGCAATGCCGTGCACGGTTTTCATCGCATTAACGGAATCTGAATTGACAATCGCTACTCCTGATGCAGGAAGAGCTTGGACTAACTCGGCTTTTGCGCGAACCACTCCCTCGATTCCGCCAACGCGCTCGCTGTGTGCGTCACCAACTTCAGTAATCACACCAATCTGCGGTTGACCCACATCGCACAGTCTGGCTATTTCACCAAGACCGCGCATTCCCATTTCCAGAACCAATGCTTCACACTCATCAGGTGCATTGATAATCGTGACAGGAACTCCGATGTCATTGTTTAGTGACTTCTCGGGCCCATGCGCATTCGTGAACTTCGAACGCAAGACAGCCAGAACCAAATCTTTCGTGCTGGTCTTTCCTACTGAACCTGTAATTCCAATCGCACGGCCGTCAAGAGAACCAGAAAGACGATCTCGGCAATGACGACCAAGTGAAGTTAACGCTGCATCACAATCATCAACTTCAATACAGGTCAATGCACTGATTGACCTGCCTCTTTGAACTATTGCAAATGGCGCACCAGCAGTGGCAGCTGCCTGTAAATATTCATGACCATCTGCATCGCTTACTAATGCCACAAACGCTTGCCCGCTGTGCAGGGTTCGAGAATCGAACGCGATGCCTGATGCCTCACAATCAAGCCCTACAAGGGTTCCACGAGCAACTAATGCCACTTCTGAGGCGGTGATGAGCATGGAACGACCCTAGTGGCGAGTACCGTCTTACCGATGGACACCACCGACCGGCGCACCACCCTTGTGGTTATTTTTGGTGGGCAATCAGCTGAACACGACGTGAGTTGCGTGACCGCTGCTCATGTCCTTCGTGCCGCTGACTCACAGACCTATCGCACGGTACCCATCGGTATTGCACGCAACGGTAAATGGCACCTACCCGACATGACCGAATTGCCTGGTGGCGGCGTTGACCCAGCATCAGTGCCGACACATCTGGTTGCTGCGGGAACAGAGACCACTTCAACAGTTCTTTCCCTGTTGGCTGAATCCGGCCCCATTGTTGTGATGCCGCTGCTGCATGGCCCGCTTGGTGAAGACGGAACAATCCAGGGGCTCCTTGAAATTCTTGATCTTCCATTTGTAGGCAGTGCAGTTTTAGCGAGCGCAGTTGCAATGGACAAAGGCGTATCTAAGTCAATCTTTGCTCAGGCCGGAATTCCGCAAGCACGACATGTCACTTTGCGCGAAGACAAAGTCACGCCGGACTCACTCAACGACGTTGTTCTTTATCTTGGCTTTCCAATGTTTGTGAAACCAGCCAATATGGGTTCATCCGTTGGTGTTTCAAAAGCCCATGACCTGCATGAACTCCGCTCGGCAGTACAACTGGCTGCGTCATACGACCAATGGATTATCTGTGAAGAAGCGATAGCCGGAAGAGAAATTGAAGTAGCAGTTATCGGTAACCGCACTCCTCGTGCATCAGTTCCCGGCGAAATAACTCCCGGCGATGATTTCTACGACTACGAAGACAAATACGTCACCGATGCTGCAACTCTGAACATTCCTGCACGTCTCACATCTGAACAATCGGACTCCATTCGGGCCTTGGCGATTTCTGCATACGAAGCACTGCACTGCGAAGGCATGGCGCGCGTTGACTTCTTCTTTGAAGAGAATGGTCGCGGCTTTCTGTGTAATGAAATAAACACGATTCCTGGTTTCACTCCAATATCGATGTACCCAAAATTGTGGGCTGCATCTGGCCTGGCATATTCAGACCTCATCGACGAACTAATTGCGCACGCACTAGAACGTCACGCTCGTCGTAAACGCAATACTGCGCGTTAACTGCCGGCGGCAGGAATATTGATTACTTGACCAGGTAAGAGCAATTGATCACTGTCTGGCCAATTGTTTGCAGTCAATAACGCACCGAGCGACACACAGAAGTTTTTCTGAATCTTGAAAAATGAGTCATTTGCCGCAATGGTGTATGTACCAGCAGGTCGAGTTCCACATCCAGGTCCGACAGGTGCTGCTGGCGCATTAGTAACTCCGGGTGTTGCCGGATTAGCAGGTGTTGCATTGGGATCAACAGGTGCCACCACAGCTTGTGGCGGGATTCTCAGTGTCTGGCCAGGGTACGGAAACTGCGCTGGACTAACCATCGCGTTATACGCCAACAAGGTTGTGAGCGAAATACCGAACTTATTTGCAACAGCAATTGGAGAGTCACCCGCGACAATTGTGTACACCGTTTCTGCTCCGACGGCATTTGACGGCAATGTGGTTGTTGGGCCAGGCAAAGTGCTAACAACCGGAGGAATCGTTGCAAAGTTGGTGGGCGTAACGTTGACCACCGTTGTGGCAACCCCCAATGTGTCTCCCCCGCATGATGCGACACCAAATCCTGCAACCACGACAAACGCCAGCGCCACTGACGCGGACTTTGACCTCGGAAGAAATCGGTTTACGAACACAAACAACAACAGTAGAGCCTGTGAGGGTCTAAAAGGTGACGCTTCGCCACCGCCGTTGTCACATCAAGGGACGAGCGGAGGGAAGAATCGGTGACGGTAGCGATGTTTCACCCATGAGGTATGAATCAACGCCAGCTGCACACGCACGTCCTTCAGCAATTGCCCACACGATGAGGCTTTGCCCACGACCCATGTCGCCTGCCACAAAGACGCCCGGAACGTTTGTCTGATATTCGTTATCGCGAGCGATGTTGCCGCGCTCATCAAGATTGACGCCTAACTGGTCGAGCCACGAGCCCTTGTCAGGACCAACAAATCCCATCGCAAGGAACACGAGGTCTGCCGGAATCTCAGAATCGGTTCCTTCCTTCTTCACGAATCGTCCTTCAACCATTTCAACTTCATGAATAAGCAACGCACGTACGTTTCCATTTCCATCATCGACAAATCTTTCAGTGTTCACGCTAAAGATTCGCTCGCCACCTTCTTCATGGGCCGACGAAGTGCGGTACACCACGTTGTATTGCGGCCATGGGTTACCTGCAGAGCGAGTCTCTGGAGGACGAGGCATGATCTCAAGTTGAATCACTTGCTTTGCACCTTGGCGCAACGCCGTACCTAAACAGTCAGCGCCGGTGTCGCCGCCACCAATGATGACAACGTTCTTTCCCTTTGCATCGATGTCATACGTTGATGCATCACCCTCTTGTACTTTGTTTGCGATGGGGAGATATTCCATTGCCTGATACACGCCATGGAGTTCACGACCAGGAATCGGAAGGTCACGCCATGATGTTGCGCCACATGCAAGAACAATCGCATCGTGCGAAGCACGCAGAATTTCCATGTCAACAGAGCCGCCAACATCTGCATTGGTGCGGAACTCGGTTCCTTCTTCGCGCATCTGCTCGAGGCGACGATCAAGGTGGCTCTTTTCCATCTTGAACTCGGGAATTCCGTAACGCAGCAAGCCGCCAATACGGTCAGCACGTTCGAGAACAACGACAGAATGTCCGGCACGGGTCAACTGCTGAGCTGTTGCAAGCCCTGCAGGGCCACTGCCGATAACGGCGATGCGCTTTCCAGTTTGAAGTGATGGAATTTGTGGTGTCACCCATCCTTCAGCCCATGCACGATCAATGATTGATACTTCAACTTGTTTGATGTTCACAGGGTCTTGGTTAATTCCAAGCACACATGCTGATTCACACGGAGCAGGACACAGACGTCCTGTGAATTCAGGAAAGTTATTTGTGGCATGAAGTCGTTCGATGGCATCTTGCCAATGTTCGCGATACACCAAGTCGTTCCAGTCAGGAATCAGGTTGCCGAGCGGGCATCCGTTATTGCAAAACGGAATACCGCAGTCCATGCAACGACCAGCTTGGCTCTTGAGAATTTCGCTATCGAATGGTTCGTACACCTCTTTCCAGTCTTTCAAACGAAGCTCGACTGGACGACGTGTTGGCCCACTGCGACCCCACTTTAGAAATCCTGTTGTCTCACCCACGGGCAGCCTCCATCACTCGATCGGACGTTTCTTCTTCTGAAAGTCCATCAGCTTTAGCCGATGCCATAACAGAGAGAACCAATTTGTAGTCACGCGGCATGACCTTGCGGAAATGCTTTACCTCATTATCGAAGTCGTTCAAGACTCGCTGAGCAACAGCTGAGCCGGTGAATTCACAGTGACGAGCAATTGTTGTACGCAACCATTCAGCGTCAATGCCTTCAACGGTCTCTAGTTCAACCATCTCGAAGTTCACTTTGCCAGAGAACTCATTCTTCGGGTCATAGACATATGCAATACCGCCCGACATGCCGGCCGCAAAGTTGCGCCCAGTTGCACCGAGAACAACAACGTTGCCACCAGTCATGTATTCACAACCATGGTCGCCGACTCCCTCAACAACTGCAGTTGCGCCTGAGTTACGAACACAGAAGCGCTCGCCCACCATGCCTCGAATAAAGATTTCGCCGCCAGTTGCGCCGTAACCAATCACGTTGCCCGCAATCACATTGTCTTCTGCCACGAATGGAGAATCACGATGTGGGTACAACACAATGCGACCACCGGACAATCCCTTACCCAAATAGTCATTGCTGTCACCTTCAAGGCGCATGTCAACGCCTGATGGCACGAAAGCACCAAAGCTTTGGCCAGCAGAACCAGTGAAGTTGATAGTGATGGTGCCATCTGGCAAACCCTCGCCTCCCCACTTCTTTGTGATTTCATAGCCAAGCATTGTTCCGACTGTGCGGTTCACGTTTCGAATCGGCAACGAAATAGAAACTGGAGTCGCATCAGCCAAAGCAGCCTTCGACAAAGCAATCAGCTGATTATCAAGAGCCTCTGCCAAACCGTGATCTTGTGCAACAGACATGTAGGGAGTTGACGAATACGGATTCTGCGGAACCACAAGCATCGGTGAGATATCCAAGCCCTGTGCCTTCCAATGATTCACAGCCTTCTCAGCATCAATCAGTTCAACGTGTCCTACTGCTTCTTTCAAAGTGCGGAAACCAAGTTCAGCCAAATACTCACGAACTTCTTCTGCGATGTATTCAAAGAAGTTCACAACAAACTCAGGCTTGCCGTTGAATCGTTTACGCAATTCAGGGTTCTGAGTAGCAATACCGACTGGGCACGTATCTAAGTGGCACGCACGCATCATGATGCATCCGCTCACCACAAGTGGAGCAGTAGCGAAACCGAACTCTTCAGCACCGAGCAGTGTTGCAATGATGACATCACGGCCAGTTTTCATTTGACCGTCTGCCTGAACCACAATGCGGTCGCGCAAGCCGTTCAACATCAATGTCTGTTGTGCTTCCGCAAGTCCAAGTTCCCATGGGGCTCCTGCATGCTTCAAAGATGTCAATGGTGATGCACCAGTTCCGCCGTCGTGACCAGAGATCAGCACAACATCAGCTTTTGCTTTGCTGACGCCAGCAGCAACTGTGCCAATTCCGACTTCGGCTACCAACTTCACATGAACACGTGCCAATGGGTTCGCGTTCTTCAAGTCGTGAATCAGTTGCTTCAAGTCTTCAATGGAATAAATGTCATGGTGAGGAGGCGGGCTAATGAGGCCAACTCCAGGAGTTGAGTGACGAGTCTTAGCAACCCACGGATACACCTTGTAACCAGGCAACTGCCCGCCTTCACCGGGCTTTGCACCTTGAGCCATTTTGATCTGCAAGTCATCGGCGTTCACCAAATACTCACTTGTCACACCGAAGCGACCGGAGGCCACTTGCTTAATGGAAGAACGCTTTGAATCGCCATTAGCCATCGGCACGAAACGCTCTGGGTCTTCTCCACCTTCACCGGTGTTGCTCTTTGCACCCAAACGGTTCATTGCGATTGCAAGGTTCTCGTGCGCCTCAGCAGAGATAGAACCATAACTCATTGCCCCCGTAGAGAATCGCTTCACAATTTCAGAGACTGGCTCTACTTCATCGATAGAGATTGACGGACGATCACCAGTGCGCAGGTGGAACAAACCACGCAAAGTTGCAAGGCGTTCCGATTGATCATCAACATCACGCGTGTATTGCTTGAACACGTCATAACGACCTGAACGAGTGGCGTGCTGCAAGCGGTACACAGTCTCTGGATTAAAGAGGTGGTACTCGCCTTCGCGGCGCCACTGGTATTCGCCACCTAGTTCAATACGACGGTGCGAACGAAGGTCAGGACGTGTTGGGTGCGCCAACGCATGACGTGTTGCAACTTCAGCGGCGATCTCATCAAGACCAATGCCGCCCAAGCGCGACACAGTTCCCGTAAAGAATTCGTTAACCAATTCAGTTGACAAACCAATTGCTTCGAAAATCTGTGCACCCGTGTACGAGGCAACGGTTGATACGCCCATCTTTGACATAACTTTCAAGACGCCCTTGCCGGAAGCCTTGATGTAGTTCTTCACGGCCTTCAACGGATCCATTGAGCCGAGCAAATACATGTCGTTCGAAATAATGTTCTCAACCGTCTCAAATGCAAGGTACGGGTTGATTGCGCCTGCACCGAAGCCGACCAACAACGCCATGTGATGCACTTCGCGCGCATCGCCACATTCCACGACCAGTCCTACTTGTGTACGGCGCTTTTCACGAATGAGGTGGTGATGCACGGCACTTGTCAACAGCAACGACGGAATAGGTGCATA
>JBIILS010000091.1:0-4667 GCA_044232585.1 Ilumatobacteraceae bacterium | reverse complement strand
ATACAACGATCCCTGAATTGATTACCGCTATTCGTACATGGACTGCAAAGCAATCAGGTTCAGCCGCAACCATGGCTCGCGGAGTCTCATCGCGCGACGGATCATCACAGCCGTACGACGAATTCAGCAACGATGATTCAGATTTTGCCCCGGCGCCTTCTGTGCGCGAACGTCCGCAATCTATTTACGATGCTGATTCAGACCCAGATCTAGTTCAGAAGAAAGAGCGTGCGAAGCGTCGCCCAGAACCAGGCCGAATTGAGCCAGTTACTCCTGAATTCGTAGGTAAGCCAGGCACCAAACGTGCCGGAAGTTCGTCTGAAGAATCAGCAGTTGGTGCACCTGCAGTGCCGGGCGTGTGGGTATTGCCATCGACAGACTTGCTCGGACTGACAGAAGTACAAGAAGTCAATAAGGCACGTGTTGCTGAACGCGGTCGTCTCTTGGAAGAATCTCTTGCATCGCACGGTGTTGAAACTCGACTTGTCGGAATGACAGTTGGCCCAACCGTTACTCGCTTCGAACTTGAACTTGGATCCGGTGTCAAAGTTGCAAAGGTCACCAGCTTGAACCGTGACATCGCGTATTCAATGGCCGCAACCGACGTTCGTATCTTGGCGCCAATTCCCGGAAAGTCAGCTGTTGGTGTTGAAGTGCCGAACGAAGTTCGTCAACTGGTTTCTCTGGGCGACCTCATCTCGTCACCTGAAGCTCGTGCAGCAACTCATCCTCTTGACGTAGCAGTTGGTAAAGACATTGCAGGTCGTGCTGTTTTCTTGAACCTTGCAGCAACACCCCACATGCTTATTGCTGGTGCTACTGGTGCTGGTAAATCAAGTGGTATCAACTCAATCTTGACGTCGTTGCTCATGCGCAGCACACCAGATGAAGTGCGCCTGATTCTTATTGACCCAAAGCAAGTGGAAATGGGCCAGTACGCCCGCCTTCCTCATTTGCTTACTGCTCCCGTTACTAACCCAAAGAAAGCAGCTAACGCTTTGGGTTGGGCAGTGAAAGAAATGGAACGTCGCTATGACCTTCTGGTTGAAGTGGGCTTTCGTGACATCGGTGGATACAACGCAGCGTTTGACAAGGGTGAAGTAAACGACAACACCGACGAGAACGCAAAGAAATACGAACGCTTGCCATTCATTGTTGTAGTTGTCGACGAGTTGAACGACCTCATGATGGTTGCAGCACGTGACGTTGAAGAATCAATCACTCGTATTGCACAGAAAGCGCGTGCCGTTGGTATTCACCTCATCGTTGCAACGCAGCGACCATCAGTAAACGTCATCACCGGTGTAATCAAGGCCAACATTCCAGCACGTATGGCATTTGCAGTGAGCAGCCTCACAGACAGCCGAGTCATTCTTGATCAGCCTGGTGCTGAAAAACTTGTGGGTAAGGGCGACATGTTGTTGATGCCCGGAAACACAAACGTTCCAAACCGTATTCAGGGTTCATGGGTTGATGAAGACGAAGTGCGAAAGATTGTTGCGCACTGGCGTCGCCAATCTCCCGAAGTGGTCTACGTCTCTGGCATCGAAGGTGAAGAATCTGGCGGCAGTGGTGCTGGCGGTCTCTTCGGAGGCGGCAGTGGCGGCGTAGATGATGAACTCATCAAGGCAGCTATCGAAATCGTTGTTCGCTCAGGGCTTGGTTCTACCTCGCTATTGCAGCGCAAACTGAAGGTGGGCTTTGCACGCGCTGGCCGACTGATGGACGAACTCGAAGAGCGTGGCATAGTAGGGCCAAGCGAAGGTTCTAAAGCGCGCGCCGTCATGATGAGCGTTGAAGAACTCGAATCAATGGGGGAGTAACACGATGGCCGACACGGCATTCACCGAAATCACTACTGGGCTTCAGTTTCCAGAAGGGCCGGTGGCGATGCCAGACGGCAGTGTCATACTCACCGAATTATTTGCCTCGCGTCTCACACGAGTTGCGCCAGATGGCACCAAAACAACTGTTGCTGAAATCAATGGTTCACCCAATGGTTTAGCCGTTGGTCCTGATGGTGCTTTGTACTTGTGCAACAACGGCAACGCATTCACACCACTCAATATGGGCGGCTTGTTGTACCCAGGTCCGTTTGACGAATCAAAGTACATTGGCGGACGAATTCAACGAGTTGATATTGCAACCGGAACGGTGACTGATCTGTATACACACTGCGGTGACACACAGTTGCGCGCTCCAAATGACATCGTGTTTGACAAACACGGTGGCTTCTACTTCACAGATCACGGAACTCGATCAGAACGAAGCGCAGACCGCACAGGTATTTATTATGCAAAGCCTGATGGTTCATTCATCGAGGAAGTCGCGTTCCCAACAGACGGCCCGAATGGCATCGGATTATCACCAGATGAGAAAACTGTGTATTGGGCAGAGACTCACACAGGACGTGTGTATCAACGCGCAATAACGTCTCCTGGAAAATTGGCACCACCTGATGCGTCCACCGTGTTGTGCGGATTGCCCGGATACCAACTGTTGGACTCGCTTGCAGTTGATGGCGATGGCAACATCTGTGTCGCAACGATTGTCAATGGCGGTATCACCGTTATTTCTCCACAGGGCGAGGTGCTGCAACACATCGCTGTTGATGACCGCATTACGACGAATATCTGCTTTGGTGGGCCTGATTATCAAACTGCGTACATCACGGCGTCGTCTACAGGCCGTTTGTTAGCTATGAAGTGGCCATACAAAGGACTCAAACTGAACTACTAGTAGGCTCTGACGGATGGTTCAGCGCTACTACATCGAGACTTTGGGGTGCCCGAAGAACCAGGTCGACTCAGACAAAATTGCTGGCAAACTCATCGCTGACGGACTTGTTGCCACCGAAGATGCATCGAAGGCCGACGTTGTTGTTGTCAATACGTGTGCCTTCATTGAAGAGGCACGCAAAGAAAGCATCGACACGATGTTGTCGCTTGATGACACCCGCAAACGTTCGTCACGGCTCATAGTCACTGGTTGCATGGCCGAGCGCTACGGCGACGAACTTGCCGAAGCATTGCCAGAAGCAGACCAGGTCGCAGGTTTCGGTGTTCCGCTACAACTCACTCGCAAGCCGATTGCTGTCACGGGTGAAATACCAAAGTTTGACCTACTGAACTTGCCCCGTCCGAAATCAACATCTCCGTGGGCATACGTAAAGATCGCAGAAGGTTGTGACCGCAGTTGTGGCTTCTGTGCCATCCCAAGTTTCCGTGGCCCGCAACGCAGTCGTGATGTTGCTTCAATCCTCACCGAAGTTGAACAACTTGAAGTTCGTGAAGTCGTGCTGATCGCACAAGACCTTGCAAGTTACGGCAAGGACCGCCCCGATGAATTGGGTGCAGGCTCCATCGTTCAATTGGTGCGCGATGTTGCAGCAATGGCCGACTGGGTTCGCCTGTTGTATCTGTACCCCAGTGACTTGTCTGACGAATTGATTGACGCAATCTTGGACACTGGTGTTCCGTATTTCGACCTATCGCTGCAACATGCAAGTAAAGAGCATCTTCGCCGCATGAAGCGTTGGGGAGACGGCCCACGATTCCTTGAACGCATCGCCCGCATTCGCACCTTGTCTCCTGATGCTGCCTTTCGTAGCAACTTCATTGTTGGCTACCCCGGAGAAACTGAAGAAGATCACGACCAATTGTTGTCGTTCGTTCGTGACGCGCAACTCGACTGGTGCGGCTTCTTTGCCTTCAGCCCAGAAGACGGCACTCACGCACTCACTCTTGCGAACCGAGTGGAAGAAGGCCTCATGAATGAGCGCCTCGCCGAATTGCGTGAACTGCAAGACAACATCTCTGCCGAACGTCGCGACCTCTTGCTTGGCGAGACCATTGAAGTTCTTGTTGACGAGCCTGGTATTGCTCGTTCATTCCGTGAAGCACCTGAAATTGACGGAGTAGTTCAAGTTCCTGAACATCTTGAAGTGGGTCGCTTTCACACCGTGGTCGTTGATCAAGTATTCGGCCCAGACCTCATCGCAACTGAAGCACCAGGGAAGTAACACATGGCTTTTGACGAAACAGCAATTGTCACCTGGGCAAACATGGTCACCGTTGGGCGTGTTCTTGCATCGCCTTTCCTGTTCATGCTCATTCCTGATGATGGACGCGGTTCGTATGTTGCTCTCGTTGTATGGATTGTGTTGTGCAGCAGCGATGGCTTCGACGGTTATCTAGCCCGTAAGCATGGCATTACCCGTAGCGGTGCATTCCTTGATCCGTTAGCCGACAAAATTCTGGTCCTTGGCGCAATGTTCACCCTTGTCAGTCGTGATGTGTTCTGGGTAGTGCCTGTTCTCATCATCGCAGCTCGTGAAATCGGCGTCAGTTTGTATCGAGTCTTTGTGGGTTCAAAAGGTGTCTCAATGCCTGCCAGTAAGACCGCAAAGGTAAAGACCGTTAGCCAACAGCTTGCAGTTGGTTTCGCCCTTGCCCCATTTGCAGTGGTTGATCAAACATGGACCTTCACTATTTTCATGTGGATCGCCGTTGCGCTCACGCTCCTCAGTGCTGCTCAATATGCGGTGAAAGCCGTGCGTTAGTGACGCTCACGGCTCTCAGCCCGCAAGAACGCGCGGTACTTCAAAAGCGCACGCTGAACACCTTGATGGTGGGCCAAATCATCGGCGCAGCAGCCCTTGCTTCTGC
>JBIILS010000022.1:0-15398 GCA_044232585.1 Ilumatobacteraceae bacterium | reverse complement strand
TGAAGATCAAATCTCGTTTTACGAAAATTGCGGTGGCCTCAGGGCTCATCGTGACAACCGGGGCAGCCGTTCTCGGTATGACAGGTTTCGCCAGTGCGCAAGTCGCACAGAGGAGCAATGTTGTTGCAGTTGCACAGGCAACAGAGACAACTCTCCCAACTGATACTGCCGCTGGTACTACACCTGCAGCTCCATCAGAAATGAAGATGAATCGTCCATCCCCATTTGCAACAGTTTCAAAGGCTTTGGGAATGACCGAAGCAGAATTGAAGACTGAGCTTGAAGCTGGAAAATCAGTTTCCGATGTTGCCAAGGCAAAGAACATTGACCTTGCAACGGTGAAAGCAGCTCTTCTTGCAGAAGCCAAAGCACATGTTGATGCAGCAGTTGCCGCTGGAAAGCACACTGCAGCTGAAGGTGCAACAAAGCTTGCTGAAATGACATCACGTCTCGACACCATGTTGACCACCGCTGGTTTGCCAGCACGTGGCCCTCAAGGCATGGGCGGCATGAGCGGTCACAAAGGTAAGGGTGGACCTGGAAAGTTCATGTCTGCGACACTTGCAACAACATTGAAGCTGACACAAGAGGAACTGAAGACACAACTTCATTCTGGAAAATCACTTGCTGATGTAGCGAAGGCTCAGAGTGTTGACATTGCAGACGTAAAGACCGCATTGACATCAGATTTCTCTGCTCACCTTGCAGAAGAAGTGACTTCTGGTAAGCACACACAAGCTGAAGCTGATGCAAAGCTTGCTGAATTCAAGACCAACCTAGACACCATGGTGAATCGTGTTGGCCGTGCAGGTGGCATGAAGGGCGAAGGTCGTGGACCTGGCGGACACGGTGGACGTCACGGACATGGCCCAATGGGACAAGGCGCTCCAGCAGCTCAGAACACTTCAGCTTCGGCATAACAACATCGCACACCAAATGGTGTGATTATCTCCCCCTTAAGAACAGCCGGGGCTCGCAGCAATGCGGGCTCCGGTTTTGTTTACCCCAGAACTAATGGTGGTTCACGCATCATGGTTGCTGTTTCATGGAGCGACAGCGATGGCAGCCAGCGACCGAGAAGAGGGAATTGTTTCTTCATGGTGATTTCTACTGTGACCAGCCCCGTTGACTCGTCTGTGATTGTTACCGCAGAGACATGGGACAGATCAGCGATGGCTGTAGCTGCATCTGATGGGTTCTCAGACGTGATTGCTGATCGCACGGCACTGCGAGCAATGTCGTTCAGTCGTAACGTGTCGAGACACACTGACAATGTTGCAAGCAGTAACAGTGCGCACAACACAACGAGTGGTGCCATTAAGGCAAATTCAACAGTTGCTTGTCCGCGGCCATTATGGCGTTGTGTTGGATGCGCGGTCGAATATGTCATTGAAGACAGTGTCAAAGAGTGAGCCAATCTTTCCGGCTCCGCCGCCGGCAGTAGCCCATGCAATTACTAATAAGGCGATGATTGCTGCAACGAGCAATATCAATGCGTATTCCGTTGTTGCTTGACCACGAGAGCGTTTATGTGAGTGATGAGACATGTTCTTCTTTTCTTATTGAGTGACTGAGGGAAGTGAAACTGAGAGTGTGCTGAGACTTGCAAGAACGAGTGGGGCGACAGAGAGCAGCAGAAATGAAGGAAGAACGCAAAGAACCAAGGGGATAGAGAGGCGCGTCGGTAATTGGCGAATACGTGTGTCTATCTGTCTGCGTCGTTCGTTGCGATGGTCTGTCGCAAGTCGCATGACGGTGTCAAGAATGGGCAAACCATCGCGTTCAGCTTCCACAATTGTATGACCGAGATTCTTGCCAGTTATCGAGTGGTTGATCGCGAGCGGAAGTAATGCTTCTTCCAATGGCGTCCCATCTCTAATGAGATCAGCCACTGAGTTACCCAATGGCGACACCGAGCCCCACCGCTCGCATGCGAGGGTCATAGACAAACCCGTGCGCAAAGACACGCACAGATGCTCTGTGAGTTGTCCAATGTCATTAGGTTCGTCACTCACTGCCCGCGTAATGAGCGATGTGATCCATCGCCAACCGATTCGATTCAGCACCACACCGACAAGCAAGGGACCCAAAACAATGGGGGACCACAGTGATGATCGGAATTGAGGACTAACCAAGATTGCGCCACCAAGGAGAACGAACGGCAGCATCGACAGGAGCCGAGCTGAGAGTTGTGCTTGCGAAGCCGCAACAGCAAGTTCTGCTTTGCAGGCTGCATGGTCTCGCAATACGGATGATGCGTGGTCGAGAGCGCTCGGAACAAAGTTTCCGTGCACCATGGCAGTTTGAAGCAGAGAAAGGCATTGTGCATCGTTGCTGTGTGGTTGAGCAGATTCACGAGCGGTGGCTAAAGCGCTGTCACAAGACTGCATCGCAGTGACATCGTCGAGAAGTATCAACCAGCACTGATGCTGAAACTGGTGGTGGCCCAGACTGGCCAGAAGTGCATCATGAGGGGCAGTGCCGCTGCGAGTGGCGCGAGCAAGAGAATCGCAGAGCATTGCAAAATCAAGATCTGGCGAAACCACTCTTTGTTGTTGTCCCGATGATGGGTGTGAGGATTTGGCAACTTCGCGAATGAAGTCATCGCTACACAGTCGACGTTGCATTTCAAAGGCATCGAATAGGTGAAAGAAACGTGGTGTAGAAAACCAGACAAGCACAAGGGCCATCGAGATTCCGATTAACAGATCAATCATTATCAGTTAACTGATACAAGGTGGTGAGAGTTGATTCGCTACAACGAACTATTTCAACAATTGATCGTCGTCGTGCAGATACTCGCTTCACAAAGACAATTGCACCGACTGCACTATGAATAGTTGATACTGCTTGATCATGCGACCACTGCGGAGAATCGCGCAACACCATTGCAGCAAGTCGGTCAATGGTTTCATTTGCAGAGTTTGCATGAACTGTTGACCAGCACCCTCGGTGTCCTGATGACAGCGCCAACAACATGTCGACTACTTCAGCGCCACGAACTTCGCCGACAACAAGCCGGTCGGGCCGGAGTCGAAGTGAAGCGCGAACGAGAGATTGAAGGGACACCTCGCCACGGCCTTCGGAGTTAGCTGGGCGTGTTTGTAATTGCACAACATGTGGATGAGCGAATCGCAGTTCTGCAGTGTCTTCTACACAGACAATGCGTTCATTTTGTCCAAACGACTGACTGACTGCAGATATCAGGGATGTCTTTCCAGACGATGTCGCACCAGCTACAACAACATTGGCGTTCTGTTTCACGAGATCACGCACAATGTCGGTGCATGAGATGGGACCAAATGAAGCGAGAGGCAAGATACGACGAGAAAACTTTCGGATAGAAAGGGTTGGGCCATCTACTGCGATTGGCAAGATAACAACGCATGCTCGTGATCCGTCTGGTAGTCGTGCATCGAGAATGGGAGACAGAAGGTCAAGCCTGCGGCCCGATGCACGCGCAATGCGTTCGATGCTGATATTCATCTCACTATCGGTGAGTGTGCCAACTTGACGAAGACCTATTGCATCTTCGACCCACACTTGTTTTCCACTTACGACCATTATTTCGCTGATGTCTGGATCATCAATATGAACCTGAAGTGGTCCGAGACCATGGTGCATGACTGTTACGACAAAGTCATGAATGGGCCGAAAAGTTGCTCGGCACGCGATGGCAACATTCCGGCATCAACAGCACGGCTGATTGCAGGCGTATATGGAATTTCACATGTCACGGGCATGCCGAGAACATGGCCGACGTCTTTTACGGTGAGCGCACGACTTTCTTCACACACAACAAATAACTGTGTGGGGCGTTGCATGCGTGAGGCACGGCGTAATGACAAGTAGCACGGCTTGACAACCATGGTGACCTGGGAAACGGCACTGCGCAGTTCATCCGGGATGAACGTGATACCGGCATCAATGATGATGTTCATGGGCAGAGTGGTGATTGCATTTGCCAGATCTGCCCAGCGAGGTTGCCCCTCTACAAATGAAGAGCCGCGATGCACAATGACAAGATCATTGTCGAACGGAGTTCCCAGCGTGACAAGTGACTGTGCGTCAGAGAGTGAACTTTCCCCCAGCCAATCATTAATGCCAGGTGTTGTTGGTTCCGCCATGCCTGCAGCGGCCGGAACATCTCCGCAGAGATCTATGAGAACCGTTGGGATACCACTGGCCGCCAAAAGTAAGGCATAGGCAGTGGCAGTAACGGTGGTGCAGTTGCCACCTTTTGGTGACATGAAGATGGTTGACATATGTGACTCCTGTTCGTCAGAAGCAATGTGTGCAACAGCATCAACAATTGGAACTACAAATTCACCTCATTGAGCAATGATTCACCGGCGACATAGCGCGCAAAGTTCTTCACAAAGATGTCTTCACTCCGCAGCCCTGATTGGGCCGATGCAGAAGAACTGTGGGGGGTGATGATGACGTTATCCATATTCCATAGTGGGGAATCAGGAGGAAGCGGTTCGGTGGCAAAGACGTCAAGAGCTGCTCCGGCAAGATGCCCAGATTGCAATGCCGCTATCAACGCGTCTTCGTCAACAAGTTCGCCACGGCCAACATTGATGAAATGTGCGCCAGGCTTCATGATGGCAAATGTCTCGGCATTGAAGATCTGACGAGTGTCGTCGGTGAGTGGCAGGGCTACGGCCACCCAGTCGGCATGGGCGAGCACCCGTGAAAATTGATCAAATGAAAATGTGGGGCATGGCTCGGTTCCGTTCGGAGTGCGACGAATTGCTTCCACATTCATGTTGAGCGCAACACCAAGTCGTGCAGTTTCAACGCCGATGGGCCCCATGCCAATGACTGCGAGCCGAGCGCCATCAAGTTCTGCAAACTCATGGCGGGTCCATTCTTGTTTTTCTTGGTGCTGAAACCAGGCACGAACATTACGGCTAAGAGCCAACATGTACAGCACAGTTGTTTGAGCAATGGGCGAAGCGGTTGCACCAGAAGAATTTGTAAGCCGAACTCCACGTTCCATGAGCTGCACAAAGAATGGGCTATCTACACCAGCAGAAAATGTGTGCATCCATTTCAAAGAAGCAGCCTTCATGATAGAGAGGGCAAAACCACGCGAGCGATCTGGCCATAAGTCACTCGAATAAAAGACAGTATTGATGGTGGAAATAATCTCGTCAGGAAGAACTTCGTTGCCTTCGTAGATAACGGGGGTCACACCGGGGGAGATTGATCGAATTGCATCACGGTGGCGAGCCCACACATTGTCGCTGACTAGCAGTGTGACTGGTTCTTCAATCTTTGCCATGTACATAGGTTAGGGATTACGAGCGCTGAGGGCATTACCGTTAGAGCATGCGTCTGATTCTCGGTCTCCTGTCGGTATTGCCGTTTCCTGTACAACACATGGGATCTGGTGACAGCGTGCAGCCGCGTGACACTGTGTCGGTCATTGAGTCGGTCACGCCGGCTTTACCTGATGGAGTAGACGTGGACATCGTGGGCTCTGACACCTTTGTTCGTGTGCGTTCTGTTGGCCATGATGTGATGATTACTGGTTATCAAAATGAACCATACATGCACATCAAAACAACTGGTGATGTATTTGTGAATGACGGCTCGCAAACAACTCTGATCAACAGCAATCGATACGGCAACGTTGACACAAGCAATTTTGTGGAAAGCCCTACACCTGTCTGGCGAAAAATTGGCACAAACGGAACTGCTATGTGGCATGACCATCGTGTGCATTGGATGAGTCCTAAGCGGCCTGCACCTATTGACACTCTTGGCACAGTGGTGGAATGGAAAGTTCCCTTCAGTGTTGACGGAGTAGCAACAACCATGACAGGAACGCTCTTTCTGCGCGAGAAATCAAGTGTGTTGTGGTGGCTCGCAGGTTTTGCTTCATTGCTGTGCGCCGTTGTTTTGTCAGTGCGCCGCCGCAGAGAATTTTTCGTTCTGACATTTCTCGTATCAATGGTGGGAGTCGCCATAGGGCTAATGCAGTATCTGGGGCTGCCAGATGGTGCGCGAATTACGCCGATGATATTGATGTTCTCAACAGGTGCAGCAGTAGTTGCTGCTGTCTCGATGTTTATGCAACGACGCGGTCACGCCTCGCAGCACATTGCAGTGTCATTAAACGCAGGAGCCGGAGCAACTTTGGTTGTGTGCGCGTGGCTATGCGCAGATCAGGTTCGTGCGGCGTATGTGCCTGGGATTGATCAACAATGGATTGTGCGCATGTTGATACCAATTTTGCTTGGCATCGGTTTCGTAGCAACGATTGATGGTGTAACGCGCATAATGCGCAATACGACCGATTAATTACACGGAGAGAAGGTCGCGAGCACCGGTGTCTGATGACGGGTGGCGCAACTTGCTCATTGCGCGCGCTTCGATTTGACGAATGCGCTCACGAGTGAGGTTGAAGTGTTCACCAACTTCTTCAAGGGTGCGACCTTCGCCGCTGCCACCAAGGCCGAAGCGCAAACGCAAGATTTCGCGTTCACGTTCGTCGAGTGGTGCAAGCAAGCGTTGAATTTCTTCAGGCAGCAATGCTGTTGCAGCAGTTTCAAATGGAGATTCAGCTGAGCGGTCTTCAACGACGTCGCCCAATTCAGCGTCACCATCTTCACGAAGTGGTTCTGACAATGACAGAGGCTCAGCAGCGAAGCGCAATGCCTCGGTGACTTTGTCTTCTGGCATCTCTACTTCTTTTGCCAATTCAGCAAGAGTTGCGGTGCGGCCAAACTTGAGTTCCAGGCGCGAGCGAGCTTTTTGCAAACGTGCAAGCGTGTCGCCAGCATGGACCGGCAAACGAATGGTGCGGCCGGTGTTTGCGATACCGCGAGTGATGGCCTGACGGATCCACCATGTTGCATAAGTAGAGAATTTGAAACCTTTACGCCAATCGAACTTTTCAACGGCATGCATGAGGCCCAAGTTGCCTTCTTGAATGAGGTCAAGAAGTGGAAGACCAGATGCCTGGTACTTCTTTGCAATAGAGACAACGAGACGAAGGTTTGACTGAACGAATGCGCGCTCTGCGACTTCACCTTCACGAATTGCCTTGCGCAGTTCGCGTCGCTTGGTAGCGGTAGGGGTCTTGATCTTTGCCATTTCGGCAACGGCTTCTTTGCCAGCTTCGATGGCTTTGGCGAGACGAACTTCATCATCCTTGGTAAGTAGGGCGTACTGACCGATGTCTGTGAGATACAGCCGGACGAGGTCCTCTTCGTCGCGATCGACACGATCCTTTGCCACTCTTGTACCTCGCCTAAATCTTGCATCGACCGCCACTCGGGTCGAATATGGGCAGGCTATCTAGATGCGTGTCGGGTGCCACAGCCTGACCAAGAACATTTCGCCAACATCTGAAAGAGTATGAGGAATGGCTGAAAATAACCTCGAAAATGCTGATTCTGGCGAGATAGAGCTGGTCATTGTGACGATGTCCTTTGACGCCTCGGACATGGGCTCCCTCGTCGCAATTCTGTCCAAATACATCGTGCTGACCCGTATGGAACAGGGGTGTCGCAATGTGGACATGATCGTGTCTGACACCCGCCCGAACCGCATTCTGATCATCGAAAAATGGGACTCCCCAGCGACACAACAAGCCCACTTTGGTGGCGCCACCATGGTGGAAATGGCGAAATCCTGCACAGGCATCCTGACAGGCGCCCCCGACATTGACATGTGGCAGTCAATGAGCGCACACGACCTCATCTGATTTTTTTTACGGTAGCGAGATAATCGCTTCGTGCTCGATTGACACCGCGATAACACCATCAACCACCATGTGAAAGTCAGCAATAATACGTTCCCCTGACCGCGTGAAACGATCAACAACTGCAGAATGAATTTCCAGAGTTGAACCGCCGTAGACGAGTGCATGGTGGCGAATAATGCTTCGCGTGTGAATCCAACTGCCGGTGGCGACCTCTTTGTGGATGACGTCGTTTGCTAACTTCGGCCAGACAGCGGGGTGTACAAGATTGTGCTCTGCGTACAAGGAAAGATCATCGCCGACGTGTTCGCCGTGGTTTGGTCCGTGGTTATCAATTAGGTGGAAAACATGAGTGTCAATGGGGTGTCCGTCGCGAATTTGCGGTGCAGGCCCAACTGTTGGGACTGCTCGAAAAATGGCCCGAGGTTGGACGTCCTCTGAAGTAATTGCCTGAATCTCCACCGCATCACCATCGAGATAAGGGACACAGTGAACAGTGTCTTGGTCAAAGACCGGGCGCTTCAGCAACAATTCTCCGCCCCCGTGAGCCAACCAATTAAGGCCCCATGCAGCAGCGATGGGATGAGTGAGATAACTGTACGTCGTGACGCCTGCAACCAATGCGCGTGGAAAACCTGCAGCTTGAGCGCCCGCATCAGTATGGATGGGGTTGCGGGCATGCTCTGCCAGGTTCTGTGCAGTGACGGTCCAACTGGTGGGTGAAGACGTTTCGATGGGTTGAATTCTGACATGGACCCGACGCCATGGCGACACTGGTCAGGACTACAGTTTTGGTTATGGCTAATCCATTACTCACCGACAAGGCCATGGGCCTTGGCAATCTTGACAAACAGAATGATTCATGGGCTCCCCCCACCGTTCAACCAATGAATGATGGACCAGTGACTCGCTGGGATGGCGGCATCATGACCGTTGCTGGCACTGCCAGCGCCACCATGATGTTGTTGGTTCTGATTCTTGCGTCTGCAACGGTCACGTGGTTGTCGATTGATGCACCAGCTCCTGGTGAAATGGTGCAGATTCCATTCGCTTGGGTTATCGGCGGATTCATTGTCGGACTTATTGCTGTCATGGTCGGCAGTTTCAAGCCGCATCTTGCTCGCATTGCTGGCCCTATCTACGCACTTGCTGAAGGTGTTGTTCTCGGTGCAATCAGCCGCGCATATTCCGAGCAGTACAACGGCATTGTGTTGCAGGCTGTTGGCGCAACGCTCGGTGTATTTGTTGTGATGTTGCTTCTGTATCGCAGCCGCATCATTAAGGTCACAGATCGCACACGTCGCATTGTGATGGGCGCAATGATGGGTCTTATGGCGTTCTATTTGGTGTCATTTGTTATCGGAATGTTCGGCTCGATGCCATCGTTCATTAGTGATGCAAGCCCAATGGGGATCGCGTTCAGCTTGTTCGTTGCTGGACTTGCCGCGTTCAGCTTGGCGCTTGACTTCGACATGATTGAAAAAGGTGTAGCAAACAAATTGCCAGCGCACATGGAATGGTTCTGTGCACTTGGCCTGGTGGTAACGCTGGTGTGGTTGTACCTAGAAATCTTGCGCTTGTTGTCGAAACTGCGCGAAAACTAAATCATTTCGCGTCAAGCGAATTCAAGAATTGAAAGAGAGCCTCGTTGAATGCAGCGGGGCTCTCTTGCTGTACCCAGTGACCTGCATTAGGTATCACTGTGCCGCCCACAAAATTCGGCAACGTACTAGTCATATAGCCAATAGCAGTTGAGTTCAAAAGATTCACGGGGTCGTGTTCGCCAGTTATGAAACAAATTGGCATGGCCATCTTTTCTACGGGAATATGCCGGGTGTACTCATAATTGGTATCAAGATTGCGGTACCAACTCACTGGACCAAAAAATCCAGACGCAGTGAATTGAGAAACGTACTCATCGAAGTCATCCTGCGACAACCACGTCCAAGGAAGCGGTGGTGGTGTTGGGCGACCAGTAAGAAAAGTTGTGTCAGCCATTGCTGGCAATTCTTTTGTGCTGAAAAACATGGGGTCATTTACTCCCGATGCTGATGCGCCCCATAAAACTGTCGCCATTGTGTGGGCGATGTCTTGTTGTAATTCACGTTCGGCTTCGTTCGGCCGTTGAAAATACAAAATGTAGAAGTACCTGTCTCCGTAGCGTGCGTTCATCAATTCGATTGGGGCCATAGGCCAATTGGTGAACGGGACACTGACTGCAACGCCCGCACTTACTCGTTCAGGGTGCAAACGACACAGATCCCATAACAACAGTGCACCCCAGTCGTGACCGACATAGATTGCTTTCTCATGACCGGCCTGTTCGGCGAGGTGGAGAAGGTCGAGAGACAGATCAACAGTGCTGTATGCATTGACATTCTTTGGCACACTGCTTCGGCCATAGCCTCTTTGATCAGGGGCAATGACGTGGTACCCCGCCTCTGCCAGAGGAATCATCTGATGTCGCCAACTGTGGGCTGTCTCAGGGAAACCGTGAGCCAAAACAATTAGTGGCGCGCCTTGGTCTCCGCTTTCATGAACAACAAGCTCAACACCATTTACTAATGCAGTGCGTTGACGTACCGAAAATGTCATGTGGTTTTAGACAGAAAGTGCAACGGTGTTGGCGCTGAGTGTGTTCAGATCTGCCCATGTGGTGTCTGTTGTGTTCCACACTTTTTCAAATACCGCATCCACAGCGTCTGAGAAACCGAAACGATTGCGGAAGTTATACACCCACGCTTGTTTGTTCAATTCAATGTCCATGTGTGCAATGCGACCCATGATGTAGGTGTCCCAGATAGCTGCTTGCGGCAATGACAGTTCCGTGTCAGCCGGAGCATCTGCAAAGCCACCCCGCAACCGATCACGTGCGCGCAACATGCCGCGCGCCATGGTGATGGTGGTGTTCAATTCACTTTGCTGACGAGGCCGGCGCGTATCTTCAAGCGAACCCGAGTGAGGTGTGATTGTGATCAGCGAATCAGTGACTTCAACTTCAATGCGCGTTAACGAAGAGTTCTCGTTAATCGCAATGAGTACATCAATGTCATCAAGACCAAGCTGTGTTGCCATGTGCTCGGCAATACGCGTGGTGTACGCGGTATCAAATGCGACAAAGTTATAAGTGTCTGGGGTGACCGTAAGGGTCATGATTAGTTAGCTGCTGCGGCTTGCTTCTCGCGAAGTTGCGCCTTGCGCTCATTGAGGGCTTGCATTCCGAGGTCTGCAATGTGGTCATTTTCGTCCTCAGTGAAACCAGCAAGTTCGCGGAATCGGCGAGCAATCGCGAAGCTTGATTCTTCAGAGTCACTGCGGCTTCCACCGTACGAGAACATCTTGTCGACAATGCCCTGGAACTCGAGAGCCTTCTTGCGACGCTCTGGATCGTTCTCTGTGATTTTACGCAACCAGTCGCTGCCCATCTTCACGTGCGTTACTTCGTCTGCAAGCATCCAGTCTTCACAGAATTCGAGGTACGGATCGCCCGCAAGTTCGCCGAACTCTTTCATGGTGGTGAATACGTCAATTGCAAGACCTTCGAGCGCGCGGTTCACACCAGCAAGACGGAGCACTGGGTCGTTTGAGCATGCTGCTTGGAAGAGCACGGTGTTCTCGGCGTACTGACCGATTTCACTTCCCATCCAGTCGCTGAGCTTCAAACTGATTTCAACGTGACGAGCTTCGTCCCATGCTTGGCGAGCCATGTCGAGTTTCAATTCGAATGGTGCTTCTTCACCAGTTGTGAAGTCCCAACAGGTACGGCCAGCGCCTTCAAGCGCTTGAATTTCACCAACGAAAATGCCGTGCATCAATGCACGTGCAGCTTCACTTGCATCAGGTCGTGCTGGTGTGAGGCGGTTTGAACGGCGCGACTTTTCCGAATCGGCGATGAGCGCATTGCGGCCATCGGCCATGCGATCAGCTTGTGTGATTTGGTTGAAACGCTCGTCGCGTGCCAACTCTTCAACGGGCATGAATTTTTTCATGACAGTGCTCCTTGTGGTGCTTGGGTGTTGATTCCGATACTTCCGTGACCAGCGACGCCGCCGGCCTCGATCATAAGTTTTTCGAGCTTTGCTTGGTGAGCAGCAGCGCGATCGACATGTTCAGGAGTTTCGAGCAGCGACTGAATGAGCATTTCGCCATCGCGCCAATCTTCGAACTCGTCTTGCAAAATAAACTTCAGTGACCGAATGGTTGGCATGTCGGTAATTTCACTGGTGTTGTTGAGGTGATACGTGTACGCCGAAATGAAGTGGGGGATATACACGCGGTAGACGCCAACAAGTTTTTCAATAGTGAGACTTGCATCTTCTGGTTCAGTCATTGCATCAACAAAGCGAACGAGCGCATCGTTGGCCGGAACCGTGAGACGTGCCGGATTCATTTCGCGAAGTTCTGGCAAGCGCTTGTGCCACAGTTCGGCGTGCCATGCGTGCTTGTAGCAATGAGTACCAAGACGAAGTTTGATATCGAGTTCGGGCACAGTTGCGATCCAGCCGCCAAGAACTTCAAACAATTTTGTTTCAGCCCACTTGTAATTGCCGACGCGACGTGCAGTTTCTTCCACACTGAAACTGCCTGGCAGTTCGCGGCGATCCCACGGAGCAAACGATGCTCTCGGCTTAGTTGGATCTGCCACGGCGACTCCTTGATTTCACAATTACTTGCACAACACAATTAACTGTTTGATTACTTCCTAGATTCTAACCTTTCGTTGCGCCTAATGCGAGACGAAAGTCACAATTACGGGTTGTTTCGGCGAGCAGTTGGCTGAGAAGCAAGAAGGTCAGCGCTGAGCGGCTGGCCGGTGACTTCATCTACCCAATAGGTGTCGTTATCAAGGCGAGTTAGGGCTGCATCGACATCAGCCAGATCACGCTCGATGGCATCAAGGTCGAGGGGGCTGACGTGTTCGCTCATGTCTCCATCGTAGACAATCTGCGGGTGCGTCGGCGAAAGGTTCCTCGAGTGCCTTGTAGCGTCATCGGGATGAGTTTCCCCTTCCCACCACTTGACGGTTCTGCAACTAAGAATCAGAAATTCCCATCTGCCCCAGAAATGGGAATTGATCCGACGAAGCGTTACACCGCGACAATGGAAACATCAATGGGGACATTGGTCATCGCACTTGACCCGATCAAGGCACCAAAGACCGTCAACAGTTTCGTGTACCTCGCTGCGTACCACTATTACGACGACGTGATTTTTCACCGCATCATTAAGGGTTTTGTTTGCCAAGGTGGCGACCCAACCGGCACAGGACGCGGTGGCCCTGGTTACCAGTACGCAGATGAATTGCCAAAAGCTGGTCAGTACCAAATCGGTTCATTGGCAATGGCCAATGCCGGACCAAACACAAACGGTTCACAGTTCTTTCTCATCAGTGGCCCAAGCGGTGTGCAGTTGCCTCCGTCGTACGCATTGTTCGGGCAAGTTGTCAAAGGACTTGAAGTTGTCGAAGCAATGCAAAACGTCGAAACAGATCGCAGCGACAAGCCATTGGTCGATGTTGTGATCAAGAGTGTCACGGTCACTGTCGCCGACTGAGATCAGTCGTGATTCGGCTAGACGTATTGCGTTAGCCGCTCAAGGTTTTGCAACACCGCGTCCCACCGGGCGAATAGATAGACGTCATCTTCGACGCGTGATTGATTCAGTTGGTCTGATTCAAATTGACAGTGTGAATGTTTTGGTGCGCAGCCAAGAGATGCCGCTGTTCTCGCGGTTGGGAAATCATCCACGCACCCTCATCCCTGATGCCACAGCTGATGGTGAACTTTTCGAATACTGGTGTCACGAGGCATCGCATCTTCCTGCTTCGATGCACCCCTTGATTCGTTGGCGAATGGAAGAAGCTCGCAACGGTTCCATGTGGCCGGGGTTGCGTCGTGTTGCAAAAGAAAAGCCAAAGTTATTGAAAGAGATTCGCGACCGAATATTCAATGATGGCCCAATTGTGGCTGGTGATGTTCGTACACGCGTCGGCCCCAAAGGGTCTTGGTGGGATTGGGACGAAGGCAAAGCAATTCTTGAATACTTATTTTGGACCGGAGAGATAACGGCGCAGCGCCGACCAAATGATTTTGCGCGCGTGTATTACGCACCACATGATGTCCTGCCAAAAGAGATACTGAATCTTCCAACACCATTGCAAAGCGAAGCTCGCCGTGAAATGTTGTTGTTAGCAGCGCGCAGCGTAGGTGTTGGTACCGCAACTGACTTATTTGATTACCACAGGCAAAAACCTCAACAGGCAAAGACCTATTTGGCTGAACTTGTGGAAGAAGGACTCATTGAGCAAGTGCGGGTTGAAGGATGGCGAGATGTCGCATACATGTTGCCCGATGCTGTGCGACCGCGCAATATTGATGTGCGTGCACTTGTCTCACCCTTTGATTCGTTGGTGTGGTGTCGACCACGTATAGAACGATTGTTTGACTTTCACTATCGCATTGAGATTTATGTTCCAGCACCCAAGCGCGTGTACGGCTATTACGTGTTGCCGTTTGTACTAGGTGACCGCATTGTCGCGCGCGTTGATTTGAAGGCTGATCGTCAAGCAGGTGAGTTAGTTGTACCAGGTGCATTTAGCGAAGAAAATGTTGACGTCAAACATGTCGCGACAGAACTAATGACTGAATTACGCGAGATGGCAACCTGGTTAGGTCTTGAACGCGTGCGCGTCGGAACGAACGGTGATCTAACTACTCTGCTTGCGAGACAAAATCGCCAGAAGTAGCCCACCGAATAGTGGACGAGATGAGCTGGCCGATTGGCTTCACCACTAATTGTTCTGTGACTGGCAAGTAGGGCAGTCGTAAATCTGCACGAGCCCATGTGGGAAGAATTGCAATTGCTGCTGCCGCAATCAGTGAGTAAGGAACACGTGCAGCAAATTCAAGTGGTGGCGTCAGCAACAAGTACTTTGCTGCGTCGCGTGATTCTGTTGTGCCACGTAGTTCTGGGCGAAATTGTGAAATCTGATCTTTCAAGCCTTGCACCGATGTTGGTGGTGCTGGCACGCCTAACTTGCGTGCGATGACAGCCATGTCTGCAACATATGCGTCGTACCCTGCAGTATCTAACGGAGTGGCACCGTACGCCTGATGCGCGCGCATAAAGCTGTCTACTTCGGCTACGTGTACCCAGCGCAACAAGTGTGGGTCTGAAGCGGAGTACTCACGACCATCGCTTGCTGTTCCCTTGACTCGCTTGTGTACGTTCACCACGATGTCAACTGCACGTTGTGCAACATCAGCCGGAGCAAATGACGTTGCCGCTACGAAATCTGCAGTGCGTTGCAGACGACCCCATGGGTCTCCGCGATAATCGGAATGTTGAGCAACGCCGGCCATGGCCAGCGGATGAAGTGACTGAAACAACAGAGCCCGCATGCCACCAATGAACATGGATGAGTCTGAATGCACGATATGGAGGGGAGATGACTCAGAAAACCAGCGAGGACCCGTGGCGTTCATGATGGCGTCGCGTTTTTCCTCGGCGTTGTCGCCGATCACCCGGTCCCGCAGGGCGGCCGCAATTGCTAAGCGAACTGACTCAACTCGGTCAGAGACGGCTGCAGGCACTTCGGGCATGTCTCTATCGTGCCATCCACAGTGAGGAAATGCACGGCGAATGCGTCACATGTTGCGGTACCTATACGCTTTCCCACGTG
>JBIILS010000090.1:0-4856 GCA_044232585.1 Ilumatobacteraceae bacterium | reverse complement strand
TTGCTTGTCGGGCCGGCTAGTTAGCCATGCCCCAATCAACACCACGCACATTCCGATAACTGCCAGGGCAGTGACTTTCTCGTCACGAAACAGCAACCCAAGAATTGTTGCAACTACCGGTGTAAAGAAAACTCCGATGACGCCACGTACGGCACCAGCTCGCACCATAAGCATTCCGTACATCACATAAGCAAAGCCCGTGCCGAATGCGCCAAGTACTAGAAGCGCAAAGAATGCCGACCAGGCAAATTGGCTATCGAACAATGCTGGAATTCCAAGTGGCAATGAAAAGAGCAATGCAAAAAGTTCCTGCCACAACAGAACTGTGAGTGTTCCGTACTTCACTTGCATTTCACGCGACAAGATGCTGGTGAATGCATAACAGCATGTTGCGGCCAACAAAAAGGCAACACCATGAAGTGAGGCACCCTTCCCGTCGCCAACGCTGCCGATAGATATCAACGCAATTCCCACAAAACCAATTAACACCGCGGTGATGCGGCGGGCAGATGGCATGTTGCGGGTCAAGATGGCTGCAGCAACAACTGTGGTGATGGGGATGGAACCGTTGATCATGCCTGCGACGGAAGACGACACAGATTGTTCAGCCAACGGGTACAGATAAAACGGAATAGTCATTGCCACCAGCCCAAGCAGGGCTACGCGCACCATGTCTGACTTATCGATGCGCTTGCGGGCAGCGGGGAAGCAGGCGAGCGCCAGTGCTCCAAAGCCAAGGCGGGCGATAGGTACGACGCCGGTTGCCACATGGTCGATGGCAATGGCTATGAAGAGGAAAGACGCACCCCAGGTGAGGGCAACAGCTGAGGTCATGCCCCATTCCGTTGGCCCGAATTTCTGGGCTGTATCTCGCCCGAGGTTTGATTTTGTCACTTGCTCAGTCTTGCCGTTCGCCATGGGTAACTAAGGCTTCATTTCACTAGTGTCATAAGGACTAGCTGGGGGTTTTACATGGCAGACAACGACAACCACGACACAATCGATGCCCTTCAATGGGAAAAGCGGAAATTTCCGCCGTCAGATGCATTCAAGAAGAACACTCTTGTTGCAGGCACTTTTCTTTATGACGAAGCTAATGAAGACTACGAAGCGTTCTGGGCACGTCAGGCCAGTGAGCTTGTCGCATGGGATACATCGTGGGACACCATCTGCGAATGGAACTTGCCCTACAGCAAGTGGTTTGTTGGTGGAAAACTCAATGTGTCGTACAACTGTCTTGATCGCCATGTCATTGCAGGCAAAGGCGACAAAGTTGCATTCCATTTTGAGGGAGAACCTGGCGACACCCGCACCATTACGTATTCGCAAATGCTTGACGAAGTGCAGAAGTTTGCAAACGTTCTCAAGGGTCTTGGTGTAAACAAGGGCGACCGAGTCAATATCTATTTGCCGATGATTCCTGAAGCTGCAGTTGCCATGTTGGCATGTGCTCGTATTGGTGCAGTGCACTCTGTTGTGTTCGGTGGGTTCTCATCTCAGGCATTGTCTGATCGCATCAATGATGCTGAAGCAAAAGTTCTTATTACTGCTGACGGCGGATATCGACGTGGGGAAGTGTTTGCACTGAAGCCACAAGCCGATGAAGCAGTAGCAAGTACACCAACAATTACTGCAGTTGTTGTTGTGAAGCGCGGTGGCAATGAGGTTGACATGCAAGCCGGGCGTGATCATTGGTATCACGAACTCATGGCAAAGGCCGATGCTGTATGCCCACCAGAGCCAATGGATTCTGAACAGTTGCTCTTCTTGTTGTACACCTCTGGCACCACTGGTAAGCCAAAGGGAATCATGCACACAACGGGTGGCTACCTCACGCACGTGACCTACACCCACAAGTACGTATTCGACTTGAACCCCGACAAAGATATTTTTTGGTGCACAGCAGATGTTGGTTGGATCACTGGTCATAGCTACATCGTGTACGGCCCACTTAGTAACGGTGCAACGCAAGTGATGTACGAGGGTGTTCCCAATTACCCAGCGAATGATCGCATGTGGGAAATCATTGAAAAATACAAAGTCACAATTTTCTATACGGCCCCAACGGCTATTCGTACATTCATGAAGTGGGGAGTGGAAGAGCCAGCAAAACATGACTTATCGTCACTGCGGTTGCTTGGCAGTGTGGGGGAACCAATTAACCCAGAAGCGTGGATGTGGTACCACGAGAATATTGGTGGCGGGAATTGCCCCATCGTTGACACATGGTGGCAAACAGAAACTGGCGGCATCATGATTTCGCCACTGCCTGGTGCAACCACCACAAAGCCAGGTTCAGCAACGTTTCCATTGCCCGGAATCGGTGCAGAACTTCTTGATGATGAAGGAAAACCAGTCACTCATGGCGGCGGTTACCTGACTCTTACTCAGCCCTGGCCAGGTATGTTGCGCGGAATTTGGAAAGACCCTGAACGCTTTCAAGATGCGTATTGGTCCCGTTTTGCTGGGCGATACTTCGCAGGTGACGGCGCCAAACTCGATGACGATGGCTATCTCTGGTTGCTTGGTCGCGTTGACGATGTGATGAATGTTTCTGGTCACCGCATTTCTACAACTGAAGTTGAAAGTGCGTTGGTGTCTCACCCAAGCGTTGCTGAAGCAGCAGTTGTTGGTGCCAACGATGCAACAACAGGTCAGGCAATTATCGCGTATGTCACTCTCGTCGGCGGCATGGAAGTTGATGAGCAGATTCTGCGAAATCACGTTGCCTCAGAAATTGGCGCAATTGCAAAGCCAAAGACCATCTATTTCACGCCTGATCTTCCAAAGACTCGCAGTGGCAAAATCATGCGACGCTTGTTGCGAGATGTCGCTGAAGGCCGCAACTTGGGCGACACCACAACTCTTGCTGACGCAAATGTTGTGAACGAACTACAGAAGCGCGCAGCCGAAGCACCTAGCGAAGACTAATTATCGGAGCACTAACACCATTAGTGAAACACACAAAGTGGCGAGAATTCCTGTCATCCACTTATTTTGCTTAGCCAATTCTTGATGCAGGGCAGTCACAATTTTGTATTCCAAGAGTTCAAGATCTTTTTTAATATCAGATCTAATCAAGTTGAATTCACTCTTGGTAGATGCTCGAAAGAGTTCTATCTCTGTGTGCAACCCATCGATATCTGCAGTAGTGGCAATATTGTGCCAACCGTTCGGCGGCAAGTGACCCATGATTGTGTCTGAAATGTCCATGCTTAGTCGCGGAAATTTTCAAACTGCAATGGCACGCCGAGGTCTTCGCTCTTGAGTAATGCCATCACTGCTTGAAGGTCGTCGCGCTTTTTTCCAGTGACGCGAACTTGCTCGCCTTGCGTTTGGCTAGAAATTCCTTTGCCGCCTTTTTCTTTGATCAACTTGTTGATCTCGCGTGCCTTGTCAGAAGAGATGCCAACTTTGACTGTGACCAATTGACGCACAGTGTCGCCTGATGCCTGTTCGAACTTGCCCCACTCGATGCCTTTCAATGACATTCCGCGCTTCACGAATTTTTCTTCCAGCAACACGCGAACGGCGCGAGCCTTTTCTTCAGAAATAGTTTTGATGGTGATGACCAGGTCATTTTGGTCAATAGAGGAGTCTGTTCCCTTGAAGTCAAAGCGCTGGGTCATTTCGCGCTGAGCTTGGTCGACTGCGTTACGCAGCTCTTGGCGGTCGATGTCGGAAACAATGTCAAAGGAAGGCATGGGGTAGAAGGCTACATAGCCCGATATCCTTGCCATTCCATATGGGTCGGTGCCCGAGCGGCCAAAGGGAGCAGACTGTAAATCTGCCGGCACTGCCTTCGAAGGTTCAAATCCTTCCCGGCCCACCATGGCCACGACTGGCTAGTCGTGGCGGGTATGTGACCCCGTCGAATTTCGACGGGGTTTCATGCTGTCTGGGGCCAAATTAGGGATTTTCGTGCAAAAGGCATTGCATGACGGCCACATCGAGCCATTTATTGAATTTTCGGCCAATTTGGCGTTCAACTCCTACTAATTGGAACCCAAGAGCGGCGTGAAGGGCAATGGAACCCTCAGAAAGAGTGGTAATTCGGGCCATGACGGCATGAAATCCACCATCTCCAGCAGATTTCAGTAGATGAGACAGCAGAACCCGGCCAATTCCTTGGCGGCCAAGGTCGCGACGGATATAGATGGAATCTTCCACTGAGGTGCGGTAGGCAGCACGTTCCTTATATGGGGACAGGGCCCCGAAGCCAACGACCTCTCCATTTAGCTCTGCCACGTAGACACAAAAGGCACCTTCGCGGGCTTCTTGCCAGGCCAATTGATCCTCGAGAGTTCGTGGAACTAGGTCAAAGGTGGCAGTTTCGTGCTCAACCTCATAGTTATAGATGGCCCGAATCGCCTCGGCGTCAGATGGGGTCGCATGGCGAATGAGAACTTGTTGCACAGACACAAAACCTAGTGCCGTTCGCCCTCTCGCACCGATAACCTTTTTAGTCCGGCTCGTGGGGGCTTTCTCCACGCGCACGCCCTCTTAGCTCAGTCGGTAGAGCGTTTCCATGGTAAGGAAAAGGTCGTCGGTTCGATTCCGACAGAGGGCTCCGCCATCTGGCTTGCTAGATGGTTGAACGACTATTACGCCAAGGCGGCGTAGCTCAGTTGGTCAGAGCATCCGGCTCATAATCGGAAGGTCATCAGTTCGATCCTGATCGCCGCTACGAAAATATAAAAACAAAGAAACATCTTGCAAGGAGCAGAAAATGAGCAAAGCAAAGTTTGAGCGTAATAAGCCACACGTGAACATCGGAACCATGGGTCATATTGACCATGGTAAGACCACATTGACCGCAGCGATTTCGCGCACGTTGGCTGATCGTGGGTTGGCTG
>JBIILS010000038.1:0-10785 GCA_044232585.1 Ilumatobacteraceae bacterium | reverse complement strand
CCGTACAAACAGCCGATCATCTCGAGGTTCTCCAACGCAGTGAGATGTTCATCAACAGCGGCGTACTGGCCCGACAATCCAATCAATGACCTCACACGCTGTGGTTCACTCAAGACATTCACTCCTGCGACACGTGCTGTTCCAGCATCAGGTGCGGTGAGCGTCGTGAGAATGGAAACTGCGGTGGTCTTGCCAGCACCATTCGGACCAAGTAGCCCCAGAACAGTTCCTGTTGGAACTGCGAGATCAAGACCATCGAGTGCCACTACTTCTCCGTAGTGTTTGGTTAGCCCGCTTGCTTCAACGGCGAACTCACCTGTGTATGTGTTTCGTAGTGCATCGTTCACGGGGCAAGCCTATATCTGCAGGTACGCATAAATTATTCAACAAAGGCACCGAGATAGATGACTATTTACTAGGTATAAAACGGCGTAACTGAGTTCTCACTATCTCGTCTAGATGACGAGACAAATCGGGGCCGACTCCGCTTCGAATATCAAAACCTTCAACATGCATATGTCGAGCGCCGTGCCTGCGAAGTCCTGACTTCATGGACTTCACAAGTGATTCGGGGCCACACATAACAATGTGTGCGCCCTGCAATTGAGCGCCACCTAATGCAGTGATTATGTGGTCTGGCTGAAGGCGATTCTTTTCATCAGACGCGTGAACATGCAAGTGAATTCGACCTTCGCGATCTGCAGCTTCAAGCATTTCAATTGCTGGAGCATTCTGGCGGGATGGCACACAATAAAAAAGATGTGGGGTTGGGCCACTGTTAGGTAGTCGCGAGATAGACGTCCCAAGGAATGGAGTAATTCCCACTCCGCCAGCAACCCAAACAACTTGATCAACAGGGTGGCTCGGAATAGGGGCCAGATGTCCGTAGGCGCCTTCCACGACAACGCGGTTACCAACAGCAAGTGAAGTGATGAGACGATGTGTCCAGTCGCCTAGATCACGAATGACAAATCGAAGGCACTGTTCATCAGGAGATGACGCAATGGTGAACGGATGTGGCTCCCGCAAGCCGGGAACTTTCACCTTGAGAAAAGCAAACTGACCCAGTTGATATTTCAGCTCCGTCCCAATTGGTTCAAGTTCAATAGTGAGCACATTGCCAGTGACCTCAATCTTGGAGACAGTGTGAAGTTTTCCTTTTCGAAACATGTCGCGCCACAACACTCGGTATAACCACGCCGCAAGACCAAGGAACATGAAACCTGTAAACCATGAACCCCAGAATGAAACATTGGCGTAGGGCTTTGTGGATGTGTAGAAATGCCAACAAGAGAATGCATACGGCAGGACAAGAAGTTTGTGGGCGAGACGCCACCACCGAGTGGGGATCCATCTGAGCAGACTGATGGCTACAAGGATGTAAAGAAGTGTCGATCCGGTCTCTGCCAAATCTTCTGCAGCATCGGCTATGTCTTTGGATGCTCCGCGTATTCCCTTTACGTCATCAACCATTTCTAAGTGGAGCCACATTGCTCCGACTGATAGAGCACCGAACCAGCGGTGCCACACGTACATGCGATCAACTCCACCAAAGATTTGTTCAAGCGGCAATATGCGTGTCGATAGAAGGTTGCTCCAGGTCATCATCATGATGGAGACGGATCCGATGAATAATGCAAACGCAGCGTTCCCATCGCCAACTGTGTTTGTGAATGCAAACCACCCAATAAAGATTGTGAATACTGCCATCACTGGGCCGATCCACGTGTAGTCCACTCGTGGCATGCGCGGGATCACTGGCTTTGTGAGACGCCAGTCTGAACGGGTCCCAAGAAGCGTCGTAATGAGGGTCTGAACTTTCTCAACAACTACTTGAATCACTGAATGACTTTACCTCAGCCCCCCAGACTTTGGGGCGCAAGAACGCTAACTGGCTAGTCTGCGTTGTCGTGAGGTAACGCGTCAATCGTCAAGCGTCGCAATGGGCCTGTAAAACCGACCAATAATGTGACGCCGATAAAGAGAGCACCAATCCAAAACAGCAATGGCGGAATTGCTACTGATTGAACAATGAGGCCAAGCGCCAGAGTGCCTGCAGGTGTTGCTAAGTACATGAGCGAGAACTGCGTTCCAAAAACTGGGCCATGTAGGTGTTGCGGCATTCGTTGTTGCACCAGGTAGTTACTCATAGGGCTCACAGGCCCAAAGGCCAGTCCGAGTGCAAGTCCAAGAAGAATAAAGATGATGGCATTGGGCAAGAACGCCATCGCACACACCACTGCACCGATAAGCGTCATGGAGATGATCACCATGTTGCCAGGGGAGAAGACCCGAACTGCACGATGAAATTGAAGTGCGCCAATCACAATGCCCACAGACATAGCCGATAAAACAAACCCGAGTGTTTGCGGCTCATTGAGGTCTTGGAAATAACGTGACAACACGATTGATTCAACTGGCATGTAGATAGCTGTGAGCAATGTATATAGACCAACAAGCGACAGCAATGGCTTGTCGCGCCATAGTGCATTCATGCCTATACGTGTTTCCTTGAACACGTTACTGATGGAGAAACTTTCTTCGCTTCGAACATGGGTAGTGACGACAGGGATGAAGAATGCAAGACATGAGGCAAGTAGGAAGACAATGGCAATCAAGTAGAAGGTTGCATTGATGCCAACAAAACCAATTGCTAGGGCTGCGCCAGTAGGCCCAATTACTGTTCCGATTGTGACGGCAGCTTCATAGGTGCCGTTGAACTTGAGTAACGAAAGTCCGTCGCGTTCCGCCACTGCTTGAATTAGCGACTTTCGTGCGGTAGCTCCGGCTGGGTCAAACAATGCGCCGACAATGGCGATGATCAGAAGTGATGCAAGATTCAGCCCAAACAAACTTCCGACAACAGGGAAGAGCACAACTGAGCCAGCAGAGATGATGTCGGCCCATATAGAAACAGGCCGAGCCCCAAGGACTGCAATCAGCCCACCAATGATTGGCGCTGTAAAGATGACTGAGAACCCACTGATTCCCAGCACAACACCGGCATTTGCAGATGAACCCGTTATCTCAAGGACAAGCCATGGAATAGCAATGTGAACAGCTGAGTTACCAGCGGATGCAAACAATGCGGCCGCTGCCAGTAGGTAGCTGTGTCGAATCTGCATCCGTACAAGAGTAAGCGAATTGTTTGGTCTACACGAGTCAGATCGTTGCAATTACACGGCGGGGAAGAGTTGTGACATCTCGACCAAGCGGCTGTCGAACAACGCTGCGTGACGCACTTGGGCAATCTCACGGTATTTCGCGTTATCAAGCTTGTCGATGAAATGTTGGCGAGTGGGGTAGCGCACGAGAATTGCTAAGTCCCAGTCTTCGTCTCCGATGACTGTGTTCTTTGGAAGGCCCATCCAAATGGGTTCGCTTCCAAACTTCACGTCTTCAGAATCATTCAATTCGCCGTATCGACGGAATGCTTGACCACCGGTCATGCCGTCAACGCCGAAACCGTCAAGGGCAATGTCTCGAAACTTCAATAGGTTCAACATGACGATTGATTCAGTGGGGTCAAGTGTGCGCATCGCGTCTATAGCTGCGTCGTTTGCTTCAATATGTGGCATAAATTGAGGATAGTCAGTAACTCTCAGTCATCTCGCATGGCATAGACTTTCTTACAACCAAGGGGGCTTTATGAACGGTGACCAAATGATGAGGGCGCACTCCGCATCTCTTCCCGCACCTCAGTTTGAAAATCCGGCATGGGTAACCCCTGTTGCGTTAGCTGATGCGCGAGTTGCCATTGTTACATCGGCAGCGTTGTACGCAGTTGGTGACGAAGCCTTCTCAGCAGGTGACACCGGTTATCGATTCATCGACCGTGATCGTCGTGATCTTGTTCTCGGACACTGGAGTCCCAACTTTGATCAGATGGGCGTGAAGATGGATCTCAATGTGGTGTATCCCATTGATCGTCTTGAAGAATTAGCAGCACAAGGAATCATTGGTTCTGTAGCGCCACGTCATCTTTCCTTTGCTGGAAATCAACCAGACGATGTTTCAACAATTCGTTTAGACACCGGCCCGTCGGCAGCAGCCCAACTTCGTCAAGATGGCGTTGATGTTGTCATCTTGACTCCTGTTTGACCTCTTTGTACGCGCACCGTGAGTGTGCTTGCGCATATTTTTGAAGCTGCAGGAATTGCAACTGTTGTGTTGTCTTCCATACGTGAGGTTGCACAAAAAGTTGCTCCGCCACGAGCATTGCATTGTGAGTTTCCACTCGGCCGTCCATTGGGTATTCCCAATGATGTTGAATTTCAGATGGATGTATTGAATCGGGCGTTTGCGTTATTGAATGAACCATCTGGCCCAGTACTTGTAGATCATCCGCAGGTGATTGAAGCCGATGAACAACCAGTTTCTTGCGCTATTCCGCCACGCTTTGATGCGTCGCTTCCTGCGTCCGTAGATGAGGCTCGCGGTATGAAGAGGGCCTATGGTCGCGCGCTAGAGCGCCGGGGAGTTACCTCAGTTGGTCGATGCATCACTGCAGAAGAAGTACCGAATGCATTGGCGATTCTTCACGCAATTGCGAACGGGCAAGATTGGACAACGGCAGAAATTCCCGGTGGAAACGTAATGGCGATGTGTCACGACATTCGTACGTACTACGAAGAAGCTGCACTTGAATTGATTGATGGTCCAGCACCAGGCGGAAGAGCAATGGAAAATTGGTTTTTTGAAACGACTGAAGCAGGTAAAACTGTTTTAGGTGCGCGCACAGCAATGAAAGATGCTGGCGCGAAGTTTCCACTTTGGTTCTACATGGCTCCTGGTAATCGCTAAGCGCTTATTATGCGGGGCGCGGGTCGCGCCACATGGTCCACAGAGTTGGGCAACCGTCGTCAGCAAGTTCCTCAAGTACCGAGAACCCAAACCGTTCATAAAACGGAAGGTTCTCGGGCTTCTGAGTTTCTAGGTATGCCGGCATGTGGGTTGCGTCGCATACTTCTAAGCGATGAGTGAGTAGCGCGCCGCCAAGACCTTTGCCTTGAAACGCTGGGTCAACACCCAGTAGTCCTAAGTACCAATGCGGTTCCTTCGGGTGCTTCTTTGCCATTGCATCGAGAAGTTTGATTCCCTTCAGACGATTACGTCCTTTGAGGATACTACGTGCAGACCGAATTGAGACGCGAAGTTCTTGTAGCCATGGGCGAGGTGCATCACCAGGTGCGAGCCACGACGCAGAAGCAACGACGCGGCCATTACGGATGATGACTTCAACAATTCCATGTTGTACGGCATCACGCATTACAGCCGTTGCATAATTAGGAAGCATCAGATGTTCGTGCACAGCGTTTCGCGCAAAGAATCCGAACATCGGATCCGGCCAGAACGCTCGGCTAGTCGAGGCAACTGAAGTATGAAAATCTTCTGGTTTTAGATTTGTGATGTCGGTGTTTGTCATTTCATACCCCCAAAGCAGAAGTGAGATGTTTGAATAGGTCGTCGTATGTTTCCAATGCAGGAAATTGTGGAAACTCTTTCTTGATGTTGTCTGGTGCGTGAAAGAGAAATCCTGCATCTGCTGCAGCCAGCATTGCGGTGTCATTGTAAGAATCTCCGGCAGCTGCCACGCGATAGTTGAGGCCCTTGAAAGCTTCTACAGCTAGACGCTTTTGGTCTGCTTGACGAAGTTCAAAATCCACAATGCGGTCATTCTCAACGATTAGTCGATGACAGAACAAGGTTGGCCAATGAAGTTGGCGCATGAAAGGCCGACCGAACTGTTCAAATGTGTCAGACAAGATGATGACTTGTGTGCGTTCGCGTAATGCATCAAGAAAATCAATCGCACCATCCATAGGGGAGAGTTCTGCAATGACTGACTCAATGCGACTCATGGTGAGGTCGTGTTGATTCAGAATCTCAATGCGTGACTTCATGAGAAGGTCATAGTTCGGTTCGTCACGTGTTGTGCGGCGAAGTTCTGGAATTCCAGTACTTTCTGCAACTGCAATCCAGATTTCGGGAATCATGACTCCTTCGAGATCAAGTGTGACGATTCCTTGGTGGGGGGAGGTTGCAACTGCCATTTTTCTATTCTCTCACGCGGCTTCAGGTTGCTGTGACACAATAAGTGGATGACAAATCTCGTTTCCGTTACCCGTGACATTGCAGCTAGCCCAGAAAAAGTATGGGCACTAGTAACTGACCTGCCTCGCATGGGGGAATGGTCTCCTGAGAATCAGGGAGGCGAGTGGGCAAAAGGCGCTACCGGCCCAGCAGTTGGCGCTCGCTTCAGCGGCAAGAACAAGAACGGCAAAAAGTCGTGGTCAACTTCAGTTGAAGTGAACGTTTGTGACGCACCGAAGAAATTTTCTTTTGGCTTGATGGCTTTAGGAAAAAACTGGTGTGACTGGATCTATGAAATCGAGCCAACTGCAACAGGATGTCGCGTGACTCACAGTTGGGATGACCACCGAGCTTCTTGGGCTGACTTCTTGGGCAAACTTGTCAGCGGTGTTTCAAATCGCGCAACGCACAACCGTGCCAACATGGAAATCACTCTTGAGAAATTGGCTGCCGCAGCAGTTAGCTGATTTTTTTGAATAACTGGGGGAGACCGGTTGTCGTCATAAAATCTCCTTATTGGTTTGTGTAGTACCTTTTCCTCATGGAAACAGTGGTACTACTTCCGTCATTAGGACGACCTGCATCAGATTTTGATGAGTTGTGCACGTTGCTTCGCACTGCAGGATTTCAGACATTGTCTATTGATCCGCCGCGCAGTCTCCCAGGTGAACCAACGTTGCATGATTTGGCTCGATATGTCATTGATTCAATAGATACGGCTGAAGTTACGTCTTTTCATCTTGTGGGGCATGCTTTTGGTAACCGACTCGCACGAATGGTTACTACTGATTATCCGGATCGAGTGTTGTCGTTAACACTTTTGGCCGCTGGTGGGCATGTCGAGATGGAGCGAGACATTTTTCAATCACTTATTGCCTGTTATGACGAAACGCTCTCTGATGAAATGCATATGCATCATGTATCCCGCGCATTTTTTGCTGAAGGAAATGATGCCGAGGTTTGGCGAGAAGGGTGGATGCCTGACGTCATGCGACTGCAACAGGCAGCTCTCTCACGTGTCGACAGAACTGAATGGTGGGATGCGGTTGCACCCCGAGTACTGGTAGTTCAAGCACTGCAAGATGTCATAGCGCCAGTGGGCAACGGACAAAAGTATGCAAGTGATCACCCGGCGATTACTACGTTGGTCGATATTGACGGCGCTGGTCATGCAATGCTTCCCGAACAACCAGAAGCAATAGGCGCTGCGCTGATTTCGTTTCTTACGCAATCCGCAATGTAAACGCGGGAGACGAGTCGGGTCGGTAGGGAAGAATTACGTCGTCACCAATGCGAGAGAGCTGATGGTCGTACCCCAACAAGAATGTGTCGCCTGTGGGTAGTCCGGTAATGCTGACAACTTTTGTACTCGGACGCCCAAGCACCATTGCATATGTGAATCCGTCGGCACCGCGAGTGAGTCGGACAGTGTCGCCTTCTGCAGTTGAAAGCTGTGTGATCTCATGTGGGTGAGAGGCGTAAATCGCAGCACCATTGACCTGTAGCCATTGGCCAATTGCAAGCAAACGCTCTTGTTGAATCCAGGGAATTTCACCAGATGCCATGGGGCCAACATTGAGCAAGAAGTTGCCACCTGCTGCAACAATGTTGATGAGCATATGAATTAGTTCAGTCGACGATGCATATGACGAATCATCTTCTTGTTCGTTGTAACCGAAGCTTGTACCGATACCGCGGCACACTTCAAATTTCTTTCCTTCAAGAGGTGGAGTAGTGGTGTACTCAGGGGTTACAAAGTCGGCGTGGGCAGTTCCTTGCATTACTCCAAGAAAATCAAAGCGGTCGTTTACGACGCCTTCTGGGTTTGTGTTGTAAAAATGCGCAAAGAGATCTGCTGCGCCTGCACCAAAACCTGGATACCCAATGTCGTTCCACAAAACATCTGGGGCGTATCGGCTGATGAGTTCGCGGTAATGCGCATCGACATACGCGTGGTACGCGTCATCTTGAGGAATTGCCTTGTACAAAGAAGCCCAGCCATCGATGCCGAGTCCTTGAAATGTCCAGTCAATTCCACCGGAGTAATACAGCCCCAGTCGCAGGCCGTGTGATCGAACTGCTTCAGCGCATTCGCCGATGATGTCTCGAGTAGACGTCCATTGTGGACCTTTGTGTGGGTTCGGTGTTTTGCTTGGCCACAACAGCACTCCATCGTGGTGCTTGGTTCCCATCACGCAATACTTGGCGCCAGAGGCTGCGAAAAGTTCACCCCAGCGTTCAGGTTGCCACCCCTGTGATGCTTCAAAAAACTGTGGAACAAAATCTTCATACGGTTGATTGCCGTATTTTTCTGCGTGGTGCAATGCTGCAGGAGAGCCGGGAGTTTGTAGTGAGTTCCAATACCACTCGGAGTACGGGCTTTCCGTGAACGCTTCACGTTCACCTTTCTCTGCAGCAAGGGTGAACGGGTCATCAGACACGGGGGCAAATGCCGGAATAGTGGATACAAACCAATGGACAAATATGCCGAATTTCGCGCCGTCGTACCATTGCGGAACCGCGTGTGATTTCAATGACTCAAGGTCTGATGTGAATTGCCCCATGGCCTTACGGTAGACCAATAATTACAACCTCTAGTTGTTGGAATAGACCCGCTATATAAAGGTATGCAAGGCTGATATCCCAACCGGAGGTACATCATGGAAATTCTCACAGAACTAACCAACAACATTCTTATCATCACTCTGAATCGCCCTGAAGCAGGAAATGCTCTCAATGGCGCACTCAGCGAAGGCCTTTCCAATGCGCTGACTGATGCAGCAACAAACCCAGAAGTGCGAGCCATTGTCATCACTGGCGCTGGTGAAAAGATCTTCTGTGCGGGTATGGACTTGAAGGCATTTGCTGCCGGCGAAGATCTTGCAAAGATCGGTATGGGCTTTACCGCACTTCGTCAGTGCACCAAGCCACTTATTGCGGCAGTGAACGGTCATGCGCTTGCAGGTGGTTTTGAAGTTGTCATGTTGTGTGACTTGATTGTTTCTATCGACACTGCGCGTTTCGGAATTCCTGAAGTGAAGCGCGGACTCTTCGCAGCCGGTGGTGGCATGCGTTTGCCAGCTCGTATTCCGTTGGCAGTCGCCATGGAAATGGGATTAACGGGCGACCCAATCGATGCCGCACGTGCAAAAGAACTCGGCCTAATTAATCAGGTTGTGCCAGCTGCCGAATTACGAGATGCTGCATTGGCCCTTGCCGCACGCATCACGGTCAATGGTCCACTTGCAGTGCAAGCAACGAAGCAACTGATGCTTGATGAGATTGGTGATGGTAACCCTGCGTTGCTTGGCCAACTTCAGCGTTCAGTGTTTAGTAGTGAAGACGCTAAAGAAGGCCCTCGTGCATTTGCCGAGAAGCGTGCACCTAATTGGCAAGGCAAATAAGCCTTTTCTGACAAACCGACTGCTTCTCTAGCATTGCTAGTGTTCAGTTCATGACAAAAGCAATTCTCACTAAAGACTCCATCGACCTTGGCATTGTTGTGTGCGATGCGGATGCTTCGTTAGCTTTTTATCGCGACACACTTGGTTTCACGTTTGAAGGCGAAATGCCAATGCCAGGCGGCGGAACTATGTATCGCGTTTTGGCAGGCACCACTTTATTGAAGTTGGTGAAGGCTAATAATGATCCTGCAAAAGCAGCAGGTGGCGGTATCACAGGCGCATGTGGCTATCGCTATTTCACACTGAGTGTGAGCAATCTTGAAGAAATCACCAATGCATGTGGAGCAGCTGGCTACAAAGTTGTTGTGCCCCCGCGCGAAATTCGTACAGGAATCAGTATCTCCATAGTGGAAGACCCAGATGGCAACTGGGTTGAGTTTCTTCAGTCCGCTTAGAGCGACATAACAGCTGCATGTTGTGGCAGTGAAGGAACAGCGCCGCGAACAGTTGTTGCTAATGCGCCTGCAATAGATGCGATCTCTGATGCATGGTGAATATCAGCACCACGTGCGATTTCTGCACACAGTGCACCGACAAATGCGTCTCCTGCACCAACGGTGTCAATGGCATCGACTTTGTGAGAAGCAATAAGTGTCGTTGAGGTGTCATCTGATATTTCAGCGCCTTGTTCGCCCAATGTGGTGATCACGGTGTTGACTCCCGCGCCAAGCAGTACCTGAGTGCCGCCCAACTCTGCTGATTCGGTTTCGTTTGGTACCGCGATGTCGCAGAGCGACAAGAGTTCTTTTGTAAGCGCAGTTGCAGGAGCAGGATTTAGAACTGTTACTGACGTTTGTAAGCGGGCTTGAGTAAGTACATCGATAACAACGTGAAGCGGTATCTCTAACTGTGTGAGTAACACTTTTGTACGAGGAACTGTGATCGCAGTGTCACCCAGATGCGCATTGGCTCCAGCCACAATGACGATGGTGTTCTCGCCATTTGCATCAACTGTGATGAAGGCACGACCAGTTGGCGCATCAACTGTTCTTAGTTGAGTTGTATCGATGCCTTCGGACTGGAATAATTCTCGCAACATTGTGCCGGCATTGTCATTTCCGACACATCCGATAAATGCAACACGAGCACCCATGCGAGCACATGCCACAGCTTGATTAAGGCCTTTGCCGCCGGCGTGTTCTGCATAGGTAACGGCACGAAGAGTTTCTCCGGGAGAGGGGAGATGGTCTGTTGAACTGACAAGGTCAAGGTTGCAACTACCCACAAC
>JBIILS010000081.1:0-5289 GCA_044232585.1 Ilumatobacteraceae bacterium | reverse complement strand
CTTGCTCTGACGCATCCCCATCTGTTCACCATTGCGCCACATCACGTTGACATTGAACTTCGTGGAGAACACACACGTGGAATGACTTTGATTGACAAGCGCCAATACAAGACACCTGTGACGCCAAATTGTGATGTGGTGTGGAATGTAGACGCAGCGCCAGCCTTTGATGTGTTGATAGAAGCTATTGACCACTTCGCCTGACTACACTGACGGGATGCGTCGTAATCCTCTTCTAGCAATTTTCACTACGGTCTTTATAGATCTAGTTGGGTTCGGAATTCTTATTCCAGTGTTCCCGCTTCTGATTGGAGAAGGTTCGCCCTTTCGTGTAACTCCTGAGTCATGGTCTTTCACTAAGGGCCTCATCATGCTTGGTTGGCTTCAAGCGATTTATCCGTTTTGCACGTTTATTGCAGCTCCAATTCTTGGGCAGCTGTCAGACCGCCATGGTCGTCGCCCGGTGTTAGCGCTTTCAATCTTTGGAACTTCTATTGGGTACGTGTTGTTCGCTATTGGAATCATGACGGCGAACATCCCACTGTTGTTTGCAGGGCGAGCACTTGATGGCTTCACTGGCGGAAACTTGGCTGTAGCTAATGCCGCTATCGGCGACATCAGTACGAATGAGAATCGCGCAAAGAATTTTGGTGCGCTCGGGGCTGCATTTGGTCTTGGTTTTATCGTGGGTCCATACCTTGGTGGAAAGTTGAGTTCACCAGATGTCAGCTTCTACGGGCTGTTTGACACACCGAGTTGGTTCGGGGCAACAACACCGTTCTGGTTTGCTGCCATTCTCGCAATGTTGAACTGCGTTGCAGTGCTCGCTACATTCCCCGAAACTATTAAAGAGAAGTTTCACGCCGGCAAGTTGAACGCGCTGCAATCGGTAACAAATGTTGTTGATGGTTTCAAGTCAGATCGACTTCGTGCAGTCTTGATTTCTGGCTTCTTGTTCAGCATGGGCTTTACTTTCTTCACCACATTCTTCGGCATCTACCTTCGTAACAACTTCAATTTTGGTCCATCAAAAACCGGGGACTATTTCGCAATAGTCGGTTTGTTTATTGCTTTTTCACAAGCTGTTCTTGTCGCTCGTATCTCAAAGAAGCTTTCAGATTATTCAGTGCTTCGCTTCAGCTTGTTCGGTAATGCCGCAATGATGTTGTTGTACTTTGCAGTCCCAACGTCCTTCTCGTTTGGTTTGTACTTAGTGATTCCGCTCTTCACTGCATTTAATGGTCTCACAATGGCAAACATGACCAGCCTCATCAGTCGTTCTGCTGAACCAGGACAACAGGGGCAAGCGATGGGTATTTACTCAAGTATTCAGAGCCTTGCGCAAGTACCAGCTTCAATCTTGGTGGGGTACATCACTACAAGCATCACTTCAAGCCAACCGCTAGTGGTCGCATCAATCTGTATTGCCCTTGGTGGACTTTTCTTCGTGTTGTTCTTTAAACCGAAGTACGTAACGCCATCGGTTGGCGCTCCAACTGGAGCCCCGAACCACTAATTAGTTTGCGATTATTACATCGCTTGACCACAACGCAGTTCGAGTAACACCAGCATTGGTTGAAGTGATCTGTGCGGTAACGGTGTAGGTGCCAGCGAACGGAATGATCCCAGTACTGCTGTACATCTTTGTTTTCTTGTTGTAAGAAACAGGCCAGGTAAATGAAGCATTCCGAAGCGAGTCGGGTGTGTCATTGGTGCGAAGAAAACGGAAGGAAGTAACGCGTGCTGATGTTATGGAAGTTGTCAGAGTGCGCATGCCTACACGGCGTCCATTTAACGTGACACTGAGTGCATCAGGTAGCGGCGCCACAGGTACGGACGAACGCAAAGTGATTTTTACAGACTTCGCAGTGGGAGTTTTTGCCTTCACGCCGAACGCCCACCACAGTCCATCGTCACCGCCGGCCATGTGGCCATCGGCTGACTGAACGTTCCAATGAGAGGCATACCAGCCAGTTTTTATTGAAGACAATGGCACAGTGAGTTTGGTTGCATCACCTACAGGAGATGTCTGAATTGCCCCGGCATAGTTGATGCCGGCTTTGTCGTAGGTGTAGAGAAAGTCGTCTGGCCCACCAAGATTGGCGTCACCGATAAGAACGGCTGCGGAAGTGGGGATGGATTTCGTAATTGTGTTGGCCACAGGAGCTGCTCCGAGAACGGGTGCATGTTGAGGCATGATGCCCGCATGGGCGGAGGTACTGCATACCGCCGCCCATGACAGACAAAATACTGAGAGGAATTTTTGCTTACGCAGGATCGGCTCCGACAAGTGCGCCTCTGAATGTAAGGCGAATACTGTCGCCAACTTTCAGGGAGGACACTGCAGTTCCTTTCAACTTCACTGATGCATTTCCATTTACGTTAAGAGTTGCTGTGCCGAGAATTGTTCCTGTTGCAGTCTTGACTGCATATTTGCGACCTGAGTGCAATGCTGAACCTGCAACTCGTACCGTCAGGGTCTTTGTTTTGGCTGAGTAGCTAGCTGAGAACTTGTCAGCCATTGTAAGAGTACGTGGGTTGTATCCGGTTGGGTCTGAGCAGTACTTACTAGCGGTAGCTGGTGCCAACGATGGCATGTTGCCCGTGTATTCCAGTGTCGACGCAGCAACTGCAGCAGTGCCCGAAGCAATGATTGTGACTGACGGTGTGCGGGTCTTTGTTTGCCATTCATCAATCAAAGTCGTTTGAATTGCATCAACTGACGTGCACGCAGGATCTTTTGTGTCGGTGATTGCGGCTGGCGTAGAAGTGGCGGCTTGAATGCCAACACCTTGGCTTGTTACATCGCAATATTGCATCGAAGGGAAGTAGATCTTTGCTGCTGTAGCTGAGGCAGCTACTCCACCTGCGGCAATTGGGTATGTCTTTGCCTTCAATGTTGCAAGGGAGGGTAGCTTCACGCCGATTGTGAGGAAATTAGTGTCCTTACTTTTAACGCCATTGTTCGAAGCAGGAAGAACGAACTGGTCAAACACGACCGATGTCATTCGTACAGCGGTACCGATGGTCGTGAATTTTGCCGTTGCACGGTATGCAGGGCTATCAACAATTTGTGGCTCAACAGCGGTAGCACCGTCAAGGAGAAAATCTCCTGCAGCATTGCGCGGTATGAACACTTCGAGGCTTGTGGAATCGTATGTCCCGAGCGGGTTCGCTGTTGTGCGCGGGCCAGCACAACCGTGCCCGATTGAGAATGCCAACGTGTACGTTCCGGTGCCAGTAGCAGCTACTGAATCTCCCTTGATTCCAGCCACATAAATACCCATATGGGCGGATGCAGTAGAAGCGGTTGCGGCAATGAGCCCAGCCACAACCAGGGCGGGAAAGCTACGTCGTAGCGAGCGGGAGAGTCTTGATGTCATAGGGGTTCCTAACGTTGTGGGGTTTTGCCCGGTGTCAAGAGACACGGGTACATCTATAGACAGAACTTCGTCAGGAAAAGTTCCATCAGTAGGCTTGTTTTTATGGATTCCATCGACCAGATCATTAAGGACCATGGATCCCATGTCACCATATATGTCAGGTCAATGGTGCGTGACAAATCAATGGTTGATGATCTTGTCCAGGACACCTTTATTCGCGTATGGCGCTACTTGCCCTCATACCGGGGCGAGGGTTCTCTATCGAGTTGGATCATCTCCATTTGTCACAACGTGATTATCTCTGCTGTTACAAAAAAGATTGATATACCGACTGAGTATCTGCATATCGCCCCGGCGGAAGATTCCCATGACTGCGCCGACCTTGTCTCGCTCATCTCACGTCTTCCAATTGACCAACGACAGGCTGTCGCGCTTGTTCTAGTTATGGGTTTCTCATATCAAGAAGCTGCAGACATCATGAAGGCTCCAATTGGAACTATTCGGTCACGAATTTCTAGAGGGCGTGAAACTTTGCGGGAACTAATTCTTGCTACTGAGAATGAAGAATTGCCACTGGCACAATGACAACTGTGACTTGTGGAGAAGCGCAATCAATATTGCAATCGTCTGTTGTGGATGTTGAGTCCCGAATTCGGGCCCAATCACATGTGCTCTCGTGCGAAAAATGCGGCGCTGCTTCTGATGCGCAGATCACTTCTATTCACGATTCCATCCGGCGACGCTCTGATGGCATAGGCCCTCTCCGGCTTGCCCTTGCATTTCTTGGAGTAATCCAACTCTCGCTAGCTCTACCGTGGCTGATGGGACATAACTCGTGGTGGCACTTTAACCAGAGCGCAGCTCAACTGCATCTTGCCCGCGACGGTGCCATTGCGATGGTTTTCACTATGGCTGCCTTTCTGTCTGCACGCTGGCGTCGACTGGCATGGTTCTGCGCGGTGCCCACATCGTTTGCCCTTCTGATTCAAGGAATGGCAGCCATTTATGACGATTCAAATGGTCATATTGCATTTAATTTTGAACGGATACATCTCATCGGGGTTGCAATCTTGGTGCTGATTCTCTTAGAGATTCGTCCAGTGCGAGCGCGTTCATAACTGAACAGGTCGTATTCTTTCTCGCTTGTCTCAGCGCCGTTCAACCGCACCTACAATTCGGGTAACGAGGGAGACAATCATGGCGTCGAAGCAGGAATATCCATTACGAATTAGAGGCGTACACGGTTCGCCGTACTCGTTAAAGATGCGCGCAGTATTGCGCTATCGCCAGATTCCGTTCAAGTGGGTGCCGCAGGGTTCTAAATGGGATGACCTGCCGCCGTTTCCTCTGATTCCTGCAATTGCTTTCCCTGACGCAACAGGTGCATACACAGACACAATGATTGACTCAAGCCCGCTAATCATGCGCCTTGAAGGAATGTATTCAGAGCGCAGTCTTGTGCCCACAGATGCTGTTGTGGCATTTATTGACTACTTGCTTGAGGATTACGCAGACGAATGGGTGACAAAGCAGATGTATCACTATCGCTGGTACTACAACGACGCCATTGACAAGGCCGGAAAACTTTTGCCACTTGATAGTGATCAACAAATGCCTGTCGAAACATTGTCGCGCTTTAGTGAGTACATCACAGAGCGTCAAATAGGTCGACGTGCACTAGTGGGTTCAACCGAAGAGAACAAGCCTGCGATTGAAGAGTCGTTCTATCGTTTGCTTGACATGATGCAAGCTCATCTTGCAGTTGCACCGTTTCTTTTGGGTGATCGACCAGGACGTGGAGATTTCGGTCTGTTTGGTCAGATGACCGAACTGCTGCGTTGGGATCCGGAATCGGTACGCATTGGAATTGAGCGTGCACCACGCATGGTGAACTGGGTGGAACGTA
>JBIILS010000089.1:0-4903 GCA_044232585.1 Ilumatobacteraceae bacterium | reverse complement strand
GCCGTGGCAGTCACGGACAACGGCGCAGTCGGTGCAGTGGCGGCAGAACGAGGTGTCACGGTAACGATGGCTGATGCTGGGCTCTCGCCGAATCGATTCACAGCTTTCACTCGCAAAGACACTGGAACATCAGGAGTCATATTGGTAAGAGTCGCTGTTACTGCGGTAGAGACTTCGTCGTTCCACGTTGACCATGCAGTGGCAGTATCGGCGCGGTACTCAATGACATAGTCAGTTACTGGCGCTGCTTTTGCTACAACTGCCGACCATGACAGTGTGATTGACGTGGTGCTGACAGTGGCACGTACAGACGATGGTGGGTTCGGCGTACCGGCAACGCGCACTTGCAGTGAAAGTGTGGAAGATGGAGCGCTATTACCAACAGAGTTAACCGCAGTTGCGCGGAATTGATACTGCACACCGGGAGCGAGGCCAGCTACTCGAACGTTACGAACATTGGCCTGCGTCACTGCAATGCTTGTCCACGTTGCCCCACTATCAGTTGACATCCATGTGTTGTACGACGTGATGGCTGAACCACCGGTAGTTGCGGGACGTGTCCACGACAAGTAAGCAGTAGTGCCAGATAAAAACCCGCCGAAGAAGCGCGGTTGAGATGACACGGTTGCTGCGACAGGCGTTCCTTCAACAGCGGTTGACGCTTCGCTGGTGCCGATTGCATTGATTGCATACACACGGAACTTGTGCAGTACACCGCCAACAAGATTCGTAAATGACGTTGAGCGCCGAGTAGCAGCGGTGACATCTGATGTTGTCCATGTGGTGCCACCATCAGTTGAATATTCAGCGCGATAACCAGTAACTCGGCTTCCACCGTCTGAAGATGGCGTTGACCAATACAGCGTTGCGCCGTTGAACGTGACATACACCGCTAGTGAACGCGGAGAAGTTGGCGCTGTCAGGATTATGGGGGCTACCGGAGTTGAAAGAACCGGTGTTGTTGCAGTTCCAGTTCCCACCGCGTTCACCGCTGAAACACGGAATGAGTATCGAGTTCCGTTTGTTAGGCCAGTGATGTTCGCAGTTCGTGCCGTAGATGCGGGGTGTGCAAAAACAGTCCATGCAGTGACATTGCTTGGTTTGTATTCAATTTTGTAATCAGTGATTGCTGATCCGCCGTTAGATGCAGGAAGTGCCCATGCAAGTGCAACTGATTGCGAAGAAGGTGTGGCGGTTGGAGAAAGAGGAACCGAAGGAACGGTGACAGGTGCTGCTGCAAACGATGCTGAATGAGCCAATTTGTTTGGTGAGTCAACGCCCGCGCTGCCAACCACGTTGGGCGATGCGGCATCGGTAATTGCCTTGGTAACAGCGGCCGGCGTGGCTGATGGACGAGTTTCTAAGTAGACCGCGGCGATACCTGCAACGAATGGCGAGGCCATTGAAGTTCCGGACATGCCAGCAACAGCAGTAGAAGAGCCGATGTATGCAGATGTGATGCTTGAACCTGGAGCAAATATGTCAAGACATTTTCCGATGTTTGAATATGAAGCACGTGAATCGTTGAATGCGGTGGCACCGACTGTTATTGCAGATGGTGCGCTAGCCGGAGAGTAATTACACGCATTGGCATTGTCATTTCCTGCGGCAACAACAACTGTGATGCCATCGGCTACTGCGCTAGCGACTGCACTGTTCAGTGATGCACTGGCTGCAGCGCCGACGCTGAGGTTTGCCACTGCTGGAATACCAGCTGCATGGTTTGTGATTGCCCAGTTCAAACCAGAGATAAGACCGGCAACAGATCCCGAACCATTACATGCAAGAACTCGAATAGGCACGATGGATGCAGATTTAGCAACTCCATACCTTGTGCCCGCCATGATTCCGGCAACGTGAGTTCCGTGACCATGGCAGTCTTCAACACCCCTGCCATCAGAGACAGCAGTGAAGCCAGACTGAATGCGGCCTTCGAAATCTGCATGCGTGCTGTTGATGCCCGAGTCGACAACGTAGGCGGTGACACCGACACCAGTATCTGTGTAGGAATACTTCTGATCAAGTGGAAGTAGGCGCTGGTCGATGCGGTCAAGACCCCAGCCAGGCCATGACTGTTCAGCAGATGTCGACACAACTCGGTCGGCTTCAATGTTGACAACATTCGGATTCGATTGCAGTGCTGCAACCTCTGACACAGTGAGGTCTGCAACAAAACCATTTATTGCACTTGAGTATGTGGCGATGACGTTGGCGGCCAATGATGTAGCGGCAACAGCGCTTGCCGTGTTACTTGCGAACTGCACGATGTAACGGCCAGGAATAATGTCACCAGCTTCTGCATTCGGTGGCACGGATAATCCGGTGACAATGTCAGTTGAGACATCGTCAATCTGGAACGAATTGTTTGGCTGCACAATTCGTACTGCCGGATCAATAGAAGCCTTGGCTGCTTGCGCTTGGGTGAGTGTGCGAACGTCAACACTTCCGTCGCGTTCCACGATGACGTACTCGGTGGTGCTGGTAGCTGCTGCGGAAAGCGGACTAATAGCGACTGAAGAAATGACGACTGCCCCAGCACAGAGGGCTCGAAACATGCGGGAAATCGTCACCTTGTAATTCTAGGGCGGGCGAAAACTCTGCCAGCCCGCAGGGGCCGAATTCAGGGTTAACGAGCGAAGATTGCTACCAAAATGGGCGTCACAATGAGTCCGGGAAGCAAAGAGCCCAGCTTGATTTTCTTGATTTCCAGGAGGTTTAATCCAATTGCGAGAACGGTGAAACCACCGGCGGCAAACAGCTCTGTTCGCATGCGGTCATCAAGAAGCGAATCGATGCCTGTTCCGCCGAGAGTGAGAAGGCCCTGGACCACGAAAACACCGATGGCGCTGAACGCTGCACCAATGCCATAGATGGATACAAAGATGATTGACATGAAGCCGTCGAGAGTTCCCTTGATGATGTACAACTGCGGCGTGCGGCCACTGGCGTCTTCAATTGCGCCAAGAATTGTCATGGGGCCAATACAGAACAACAAGGTTGCAGTGACAAAGCCTTCAACAAAGGTGCTGGTGTCATCTGACTTTTTGGCGAAGCGTTTCTTGAGGCGCTCCCCCAGTCCTTCGAGACGTTCTTCGATGTGTAGCAACTCACCGATAACGGCACCGATGACCATGCCGACAAGTGGAAACACCAAGTTGTGAGTATCCATGGCGTTGCTGATACCCATGATGACTGTTGCAAGGCCAATGACCTGCACAACGATGGTGCGAATGGACTCGCGAATGCGATGACCGATGAAATAACCGATTGAACTTCCCACAATCACCGTGGAGGTATTGATGAGAGTTCCTAAGCCGCGCACAAGTTCTTACGCTACCGACACGGAATCTATGTGCCGTGGTTATCGTGGTTAGGTGCCAATTGTGCAATTATCCGCGGGTTCAACCGCTGTTTCTATCGATACATCAGCTGGTGGACGTGTGTCGTCTCTGATTATGGACGGCACAGAGTTATTGGTGACCGCAGCAGAAGACACATTGGGCTGGGGCCTCTACCCCATGGTTCCGTTTGCTGGCCGAGTGCGTGATGGCGTTTTGATGTTTCGCGGGCTGCAATATGAATTGCCATTGCGATTAGTGCCGAATGCATTGCATGGCACTGTGCTTGATGTTGAGTGGACTGTTGTTGAACAATTACCAGCAAAAGTGACGATGACGTGTGATCTTGGATCTGATTGGCCGTTTGCCGGAAGCATTACGCACGTGATTGATGTGGTTGATGGCGATGTGTTGTTTACTCTCACACTTGACGCCTTAGAACCACAGCCTGCGCAAGTGGGTTGGCATCCGTGGTTTTTGCCACCACGCCATTCACACCACAACTTCACTGCCATGTTGCAAAAAGACGTCAGCGGCATCACTACGAATCAACGCGTGCCAGTGCCGCATCGTAAATACGATGATTGTTTTGTGAAGCCGATCACGATGCCATGGCTCACAATTGGTGAAGTGAAAGTAGAGATTTCAAGCGACTGTTCACATTGGGTTATCTACAACGCAAACCCAGCGGGTATTTGTTTTGAACCGCAGTCGGGACCGCCGAACGGCATCAACACCGAACCGTATGTTGTGATGCCAGGTAAGCCGCTTGTGCGACACATGGCGATTACACGAATTAGTTAGCCCAGGTTGCGCGCATGCGGCGCAAGGTGGCAGTGCGAATATCGCCCCAGGTTCCACCAAGAATGTTTCGCACGGTGCCAAGCGACGGCACTTTTTGGGTGCCATTCACTGTGGAACGCCACAGATCGAACTGGTGGCTTGCACCATGATGCGCTGGTTCGCGCAGGAAACGCTCAACGAAACCGAATAGTTGTTCTTCATCCCACGTACGTTCGTAATTGGAACGCAATGCTTCACCACTGGATACGCCAACCGACGAACATGCTGCAGACCATGAGCCGAACAACTGCACAATGCGCGCAACGCTTGGCCCTTGAATGCGGCCACTGCGCAAAAGTGCTGTGTAAGCATTGTGCGTAAGCGGAGACGCCATGAGGTTTGCTGCTTGCAATGCGCCACGTGCACGATCACGTGTTACCGAAATAGTTTGTGACTCAACACGCTCTGTTGGCGCGGTTAGTTCATCATCACCAAGAATCAACCATTCAACAGGTCGTGCAGATGTTGTGATTGCGGGAAGTGGTGCAGCAAGTGCTGTAGATACTTCGTTCAGTGTTGCGCCGGGATGCGTGGATAGATATTCACTGATGCGTTCTGTGAGTTCAGAGCGCACTTCTGCTTTTGTTGGCTTGGTGCGTGTACGCGTTGCCTTTGCTGGGGCAACTGACGTGTTGCCGCCGCCGAAGCGCAAGAGGAATTCGCCCAAGGTGCGCATATGACTGCGGCTCAGGGTGTTGTTGTCATCAAGAAGTTCGAGTTCT
>JBIILS010000088.1:0-4929 GCA_044232585.1 Ilumatobacteraceae bacterium | reverse complement strand
ACCTCAAGCGACTCATCGTCGGCGGAATGGAACGAGTATTCGAAATTGGCCGCGTGTTCCGTAACGAAGGAATCTCAACACGCCACAACCCTGAATTCACGATGATGGAGCTGTACCAAGCATTCGCGGATTACACAGACATCATGGACCTCACCGAAGTTCTCTTCGTTAACGCTGCAAATGATGCGACCGGCTCATCCACAGTTTTGATTGACGACATCCCCGTCGATCTTGCTAAGCCATGGCGCAGAGTACGCATGATTGACCTTGTAAAAGAAGCGACAGGTGTTGAAGTGCACCCGTCGCAACCACGTGAGCAACTTGTGACACTTGCCGAAAAGCATGGCGTCAAAGTTCTGCCACATTTTGGACCAGGAAAAATCATCGAAGAACTCTTTGAAGCAACCTGTGAAGCAGCGCTTCGTGAACCAACCTTTGTTACCGGACATCCTGTCGAAATCAGTCCGCTGGCTCGCGTGGACCGCAATGACCCACACCTCACAGAACGATTCGAATTGTTTGTTGGTGGACGCGAATTAGCAAATGCATATTCAGAACTCAATGACCCTGTCGAACAACGTCTTCGCTTCGAAGATGAACAGAAGTCAAAAGAGGCCGGTAACGCTGAAGCCGGCTCTGTTGATGAAGACTTCTTACGTGCCGTGGAATACGGAATGCCCCCAACCGGTGGTCTTGGTATCGGCATGGACCGCTTAGTCATGCTGATCGGCAACGCACAATCAATTCGTGACGTCATCTTGTTCCCTACTCTTCGCCTGGAGGCTTTCTAATGTCAGATCACGCATGGGGTGTTGGTATCGCAACACTTGATTCACACGGAGCAACACTTGACGTGCGCTTTCGCACTGTCGGCCTAGGGAAGTTCTCCCCTGCCGATGCACCTTCACATCAACCAAGTGTTGATACAGATCGTGATCGTGGTGTTGCGTTTGAAGCAGTCACAATTGAGATAGAAATCTCCGCTGCGCCAACTAGTGCAGCAGACGTCTACCTACGTCTGAACCTTTTGTCACAGCGCTTTGTCAAGCCACGCACTATCAACCTTGACGGTGCGTTCGGATTACTACAGAACGTTGCATGGACATCACGTGGTCCTGTTGCAGTCGAGGCACTTGAATCAGTCGCATGGAACCTTGCACAACGGGGCGAACATCTTGTCGTGCACGGTGTTGACAAATTCCCACGCATGACCGACTACGTGGTCCCTTCCGGTGTGCGCATTGCAGACGCCAGTCGCGTGCGCCTCGGAGCACACCTTGCGCCAGGCACCACAGTGATGCACGAAGGTTTCTGCAATTTCAATGCCGGAACATTGGGTGCATCAATGGTGGAGGGTCGCATCTCTGCTGGCGTCATCGTTGGTGACGGGTCAGACATTGGTGGCGGCGCATCAATCATGGGAACTCTTTCTGGTGGCGGAAAAGAAATGGTCACCATTGGCGAACGTTGCCTTCTCGGCGCAAACGCAGGAATCGGCATCAGCCTTGGCGATGACTGCATCGTGGAGGCAGGCCTCTACGTCACTGCTGGCACTGTTGTCATTGACCCTTCAGGTTCAAAAGTAAAAGCAAAACTCCTTTCTGGTCAGTCGAACTTATTGTTCCGCCGCAATTCATTAACAGGCGCAGTCGAAGTCATCGCTCGCTCTGGTTCATGGGGCGGCCTCAACGCTGACCTGCACAAGAACTAATGACACCTGAGGAACTAGAAAATCTCATTTCGGCACGTCGCAGCAATTTGCTGATTGATGCATCTAAAGAAGTTGACCCTGCTCTAGTAGACCGCATTGTTAGTTCTGCACAATGGGCACCTAACCACAAACGCACGTGGCCACTGAGAGTCGCCATCATTACCGGCAACTCCAGAAGAACTCTTGGCGACACAATCGCTGATGCAATGGCAGCTCATGGCGATGACGAAATGAAAGTCACAAAAACACGCGGCAAATTCATGCGATCACCAGTGATCATTGTCGTTGCTGCTGCCGAAGGCGCAACCCAGAACGAGACCGAAGAGAACAAGTACGCAGTTGCTGCTGGTGTTCAGAACATGTTGTTGATGGCGGAATCATTTGGGCTAGCAGCATTGTGGGGATCTCCGGCAAAAGGTGCAAATGGTGCAATCACCACACTCTGTTCCATGGAGTCCACGGATCATGTGATGGGAATTGTTTATCTTGGTTGGCCAACTCAATCAGTCGCTGCTCCACTTCGCCCAAACATCAACATCACTCGCCTGACATAAGAAAGTTCGTGCAGCTGACGTCAGAACTTTTTGATGAGGTTTGCAAACCACTCATCGGGATCATCAATACGACCACGTAATGAATCCCATGTGCGAGTGATTCCATCTCGACCACGTTGCGGGTGAGACGCAATGTGGTCTGCAACAGCGCGTGAGCGATTCAAAACTTCGCTGTCGGCAACAACCTCTGAAACAAGTCCAAGTTCCACCAAGTCGGCGCCCACAATGCGATCGCCAACAAGGACAACACGGTCTGCAACTGCTTGCGAATGCTTCAGATGCAACCACGCTTGGCACATGGGGGCAGGAACACCCATCGCAATTTCACCTACCTGCAGAAACGACGATTCCCCGGCAACAACAATGTTTGCTGCAAGTGCAAGCGCTGCACCAGCATTGATGGCATACCGCTCGAGAGCCACGACCACGGGCACACGACACTTGTAGATAGCGGCATGAACTTCTACCCACGCTGTCAACGGTTCATTCTTTAGGTCAGCGCCTGCGACTTTGAGATCTATACCGCTACAAAATGCGCCGCCAGAGCCAGACAACAATATGCAACCGACATCAGATGGAACATTGAGAAAAGCATCACGCAGTTCAACAGCCAGCTGTTGCGTAATCGCATTCTTTCGGTCTGGGCGATTCAGAACAATGTCGAGTCTGTTCCCGACTCGTTCAACAATGACGTTCTGTTCGCTCATGGCGAGCACTACCGGCCAGGCTTATAGGTGCCGTACACGTCACGAAGAGCATCGCTGACTTCTCCGAGAGTTGCGTGAGCGCGCAGTGCTTCTTTCATCGGAATCAGGATGTTGTCTGTGCCACGGGCAGCGGCACGAACTTCTTCAAGAAGTGCTGCAACCTTTGCGTGGTCACGATTTTCTTTGAACTTCTTCAGACGTGCCAATTGACCAACAGCAAGAGTTGGGTCGATTGGGAACACATTGGGCTCCCCTTCGCCTTCTACTGTGAACTTATTGACGCCAACAATCACGCGCTCGTCATCATCAATTGACTTTGTGTATTCATACGCACTTTGTTCAATTTCATCCATTTGGAAGCCAGCTTCGATGGCATCAACAGCACCACCCATTGCATCGATGCGCTCGATGTATTCCCAGGCAAGACGTTCCACTTCATCAGTCAATGATTCAACGAAATATGACCCTGCAAGAGGGTCTGGAGTATCAGCTATTCCACTTTCATACCCAATAACTTGCTGAGTGCGTAATGCGATACGAGCTGCTGCTTCGGTGGGAAGGCCAAGAGCTTCGTCGTAACCATTTGTGTGCAGACTCTGTGTTCCGCCCATCACTGCGGCCATTGATTGCAGCGCTACACGCACAACGTTGTTCAGTGGCTGTTGAGCTGTCAAGGTGCTGCCACCTGTTTGTGTGTGGAAGCGAAGCAGTTTGCTTGATTCCTTCTTTGCACCAAAACGCTCGGTCATGATCTTGTGCCACATGCGGCGGCTTGCACGGAACTTTGCTACTTCTTCGAAGAAGTTGTTATGACCATTCCAGAAGAAAGACAAACGTGGTGCGAAATCATCAACATCAAGTCCTGCATCAACTGCTGCCTGAACATATGCGATGGCATTGGCCAAAGTAAATGCGATTTCTTGTACAGCAGAACTTCCGGCTTCACGAATGTGATACCCGGAAATGGAAATGGTGTTCCACTTCGGAATGTTCTGAGCGCAGTACGCAAAAATGTCAGTGATGATGCGCATTGAAGGGCGCGGTGGGTACACATAAGTACCGCGAGCGATGTATTCCTTCAACAAGTCGTTCTGAATAGTTCCGCTAATCGCAGATGACGGCACGCCCTGCTCTTCAGCAACCAATTCGTACATCAATAACAGAACTGCTGCTGTTGAGTTGATGGTCATTGATGTCGACACTTTGTCCAGTGGCAAATCCTTCAACAACATGCGCATGTCTTCGAGAGTGTCGATGGCAACGCCTACTTTGCCGACTTCGCCTTCACTGCGGGCATGGTCAGAGTCGTACCCCATTTGGGTCGGCAGGTCGAACGCACATGACAATCCGGTTTGGCCGGCCTCGAGAAGAAACTTGAAACGCTGGTTGGTCGATTCGGCAGATCCGAATCCGGCGTACTGACGCATGGTCCACAATTTGCCTCGGTACATCGTTGGGTACACGCCACGGGTGTAGGGCGCTGTTCCAGGAAGACCCAGTTGCGTCGCTGGGTCCCAGCCGGCGAGATCATCGGCCGAATAGAGAGGGGCAATGTCAATGCCAGAGTCAGTGCGCTTAATTTCATCAGCCATGGGGGTTAATCGTACGAGCCACCACCGCTGGCGACATATTCCTAGAAATTCCTAGGAAGCAGCCACCAGGCTGATTTCGATGAGCCATTCAGCGCGTGCCAGGGCGGGAACAGTCACAAGGGTGCTTGCAGCCCTGTGATCTGCCATCACTTCATCGCGAACGGCCATTACAGACGCCAAATCGGCTGTCAGCGTGTCTCTGGCCACCACATATGTGGTGATGCTGACAATGTTCGTAACGCCCATCTGGGCGGCGCGAAGGATTTCGAGCAAGTTCGCCCACACCACGCGTGTTTGCCCCTCTAGGGATGGCGGAACAGTGCCATCAGGCATTGTGGGCACAACCCCCGATGTGAACACCATTG
>JBIILS010000087.1:0-4989 GCA_044232585.1 Ilumatobacteraceae bacterium | reverse complement strand
GCAACATGTGCATCAATCATGGTTCCGGCACCGTGGGCTCGTTACGCAGCTGATCAGTACAAGGGCGAAGACATCGGTGTTCATCTCACACTAAATGCTGAACACCCGCTATACCGATGGGGCCCACTTACTCATGCGCCTTCGTTGTTGTCAGGCGAAGGTGGCTTTCCACGTTCAGTAGATGACTTATGGGAACATGCTGATTCAACCGAAGTGTTGCGCGAATGTCGTGCACAAATTGAACGGGCACTGGCATGGGGAATTGATGTCTCTCATCTTGCGCCACACTTGACTTCAATCACGTTACGTCCTGAATTCTTTGATGTGTATCTGGAACTTGCAGTGGAATTCAAACTCCCCATTCGTTTGCCTTCCACAATTTCAGCCGATGCTGCTGGTTTTCCATTCCGTCAATTAGCGGCAGACGAGGGCATCGTGTTTCCTGATCATTTTGACCACGACTGGCGTACAGGTAGCCGCGAACGAGTTCTTTCTGCGCTTGCTTCACTGGAACCAGGCGTGACAGAAATTCATGTACAGCCGTCAATTGATACAGCTGAAGTACGTGCATTAGGCGAAGTGGCAACTGGATGGATCGATGATCTTGCGCTCGCTACCAGTGATGAATTGCGTGGCGCGGTTACTGCAAGTGGCGCTGTGCTTATTGGCTATCGCGAATTACGCGACGCTATGCGTCTTGGCTAACGAATACCGACAAACATGTCGGTTTCCATCATTCCTTCTGGGACTTCACGATGATGACTCTGCGCAAGAATCCAATCTTCCCACGGGTACACATCAGCTAGTTCTTCATCGGTAAGCCCAAACCAAAACTTGGCAGCCGGATCAACTTGTGTTGCATGTGCTCGCAGCGATTGCGTACGCGCATACAGATACTCGCCAATGTGTAAACGAGTTGTGACGCGATGATCTTGTGACGGGCGGTTGCGCCAATTCTCGTCGAATGGTGACTCACCGTATTTCAACACCAATGCTTCGTGAACAGCCAAGATTCGCTCTTTTGCCCACAGGGTGTAATACATCTTTTGTGGTTGCCACGGCTCGCCAGCTTCCGGATACCACGCAGGATCGCCCGCACGATCAAATGCCAACACACTGGCATCGTGCACTCGCAAGTGATCAGGGTGCGGATAACTAGCCTGGTCATCGTTGTACGTGAGAATGACATGAGGCCGCTCCAGGCGAATCAGGCGCACAAGTCGTCCTGCTGCTTCGTCAAGATCTGCCATATGAAAGCAATCGGGATTGTTGTTTGACTCAGAACCTGCCATGCCTGAATCTCGGTAGCCCAACATATGCAAAGCAGAAAAGCCGATTGCTTCGACCGATTTGCGCAACTCTTCTGGACGAACAATTGCCAAGTGGGCACGCTCTTGTTCTGGGGTCATGTTGTGAAAGGGCTGCCCTGGCTCACGCAATGCCGGGTTCTGCAGGTCGCCCTCTTCTCCGCCTGTGCAGCACACAAGCACGGTGCGCACCCCTTCCGAGTAGTACTTGGCAACCGTGGGGGCACCTTTTGAGGCTTCATCATCAGGATGAGCATGAATTGTCATAAGACAGAGAGGATCTCCCAAAGAAGACAATTGCGGCGTCGGCATCCTTGAAAGGATAGTGACCCAGCCACCCTGAACCGAACACGCTGGGGGGTTGTTCCACCGCTAAGGGTGTTCAATCTGTGAGACTAGATGTATCGACTTCTCCACCACCGCCCTGCCAATCGGCATCTTTGAGACCGACATCAATTGTCGTCTTACGGCGGGCAACGATGCATTTCGTGCATTGGTTCTTGGCGGAGCGCCGCTCAGTGTTGGCACAGCACCGTGGGTCAATGCATTGCCGCAAGAACGCACCGAATGTGAACGTCGGTGGGTGCAACATCGTGACAGTGGCGAAACATTCACCGTGGAGTTTCGAATCGGATTAGCAACTGGTGAAGTGATGTGGATTCAAGTAGCCACTCAACCCGTTGTCATCGATGGTGCACTTGCCGGATATATCGGAACTGCAATTGATTGCACAACGCTTGTGACACAACGCCAACTATCTGACCAGCTTGTCGGACTGCTTGATGTTTCTGGTGATGCCGTACTTGTCTTTGATCGTGTTGGTGAACTCATGTTTGCAAACGACACAGCTCGCACATTGATTGGCGTTACAGACCCTGGTGCAGGTGCTGGCGATGTTGCTGCCCGAACTTTCATGCAGGCAGTGCGCGATCAGCTGCCCCGCGTGTTACTTGATGCAGCACCACCGGCCGATTCTTCGCATCGCTGGGAAGGCGAAATCGGATTTCGCTCACCAGATGGCATCGCACGCACCTTGTCTGTCGTGGTGCAAGTAGTCCGTGATGCAAATGGAAGCGTTCATCATTGGGCCACAATCACCCGTGACATAACTGAAGAACGCCAGTCTCAGGCGGAACTCGCGCGTCAAGCCACACACGATGCACTAACCGGATTACCGAACAGGGTGCTGTTCGAACGCAAGACAACAGAAGCTCTCGAGCGCAGCAAAACAACACATTCCAGCGTTGCAGTGTTGTTCATTGACCTCGACAAACTCAAACACGTTAATGACACCATTGGACATGCCGTCGGTGACCAACTAATCGTCACTGTTGCACGCCGCCTTGCAGCCGCCACCCGACCAAGTGACCTAGTTGCCCGTATTAGTGGTGATGAGTTTGTTGTGTTGTGCGAAGGATTACTAGACGAACAAGTTGCACTTGATGTTGCCGAACGGATTCGCACTTCAATCACTGGTCCATTGGTATTGCAAGGTGTTGAAATTGAAGCGGGCGCAAGTATCGGGGTTGCGATGTCTACCTCAGAGCTTCTGAACACAGAATCAGCCGCAGATGCTGCAGTCACGCTTTTACGATCAGCCGACACCGCGATGTACCGCGCAAAGCAACGCGGCCGCGGTCGGTCAGAGCTGTACAGCGAAGATATGCGTACAGCCGCCAAGGCACGTCAAACACTTGCTTCAGAACTTGAACAGGCTCTGGCTGGCAATCAATTTGCAGTGGTCTTCCAACCAATCGAATCAGCTCATACTGGCCGTGTCGTTGCTGCAGAAGCCCTGTTGCGCTGGAACCACCCAACGCGCGGACTTCTCGCACCTGGCGCATTCCTCGACCTCGCAGACGAATCAGGACTCATCGCGCCCATTGGTGACTGGGTATTAAACGAAAGCGCCCGCACGGTTGCCGAATGGATCTCTACGGGCCTCGTTGATCGTGGCATGGCAATTCATGTCAATGCATCACGTCGTCAACTATCTGACATCACGTTTGTTGATCGTGCGCTCACCATCTTGCGAGACAACAATCTTGAAGGTTCTCAATTGGTGTTTGAAACTTCTGAGGCGACTCTTGTCGACAACAACCCTTCAGTTCTGCGCACAGTCACTGCACTCAAACGCCAAGGTGTTCGCATCGCCGTTGATGACTTTGGTGCCGGCTACTCATCATTAGCTTCACTACGCACCTTCCCTGCCGACTTGTTAAAGCTGGACGGAACATTGGTGCGAGATGTTGGACGGACAGATGGTGGCGACGACCCAATGGTTCGTTCACTTATTCAGTTGGCGCACTCCTTGAACCTGATCGTATGTGCCGAATGGGTAACTACAGAAGACCATGTACAGCGCCTCAAAGTTCTTGGATGTGACTTATTACAAGGCAATCGAATTGGTGAGCCAATTTCTGCTGAAGCGTTTGCAACAAAATTGCGCAGAACTACAGCGCAAACAATTCAAGCGACTGATTAACTAGCCGCGGGCGCCGGACCAAGTCCTGCAAAATATGCCAACAACGGCGGAGCTTCATTTGCAAGGCGAAAGACAAACTGATCCCCCGCCCAACCGTCAGACACAGGCAATGCGTACGAAATAGCAGTTCCGTCACCAATTGGTCGCAATTTGCGCGCGAGATCAATGAGGTCAAGTCGTTCATCAACTGACACTGCAGCACCAAATGCATCCAGAACATTGTGAGCATCAAGAGGATGTTGCGCCAGATACTTCACGGCGTCTTTTGCCAGCATTGACATAAATGCGCGTTGACGAGTGCCGCGACCTACGTCTCCGGTGCCTTCCAATCGCCACACTCCATCTATCTTTTCTTCAAGATGGCGAGCCCGTGCATAACCCAGTGCTTCAACACCTGATTGAAGTTTGCAGGCCTTTCGACCGATGTGGAACCCCGTGAATTTGTCGCGTGATGCGCGTGGAACGCACACATGCACTCCACCAATTGAATCGACAATCTGCTTGAAGCCAGAAAAATTGATTTCGATGTAATGGTGAATTGGCACATTCAATGCTCGTTGCACTGTTCGTACCAAAACATCAGCTCCGCGCTGATATGCAGCATTTACTTTTGCAAACCTGTCGTTGTCTGACATGCGCACCCACAAGTCACGTGGAATAGACATCATGGACACTTGTTTTGCTTTGGTGTCGTAACGCACAAGAATCAATGTGTCAGAACGCATTCCTGGGTTTGCTTCCTCAGTTCCCATTGTTGCGAAATCTTCATCGGTCGGGTCAGCACTGGCCCGTGAGTCTGAACCGACTAACAAATAGTTCTCTACGCCGTCACTTGGCGGCGACAATGCAGGAGTTGCTGCAGGCACCCGACGAACTGAATCAAGATGAGAATTAGTTGCGCGGACTATGCCAAGAGCACCGGCAAGAGACATCACTAAAGCAACACATCCCACGATCATCCATCGAGGAGACCCCACAAGTCGCGAGAATTTCCCATCAGTCAGCACATGACCACGGTAGTCAGTCTGAGGCTGGTCGGAGATGCACTACATCTGCAGTGTCAATGCGATGACTGAAGGCACAGTCATCCAAAATCACTAAACGACCATCTGGTTCCACCGTCAGAGCGCGACCAATGACGTGTTCCCCATTTGGCATCTCGGCTCGTACTTGTGTTCCGACAGTTGCCAAATTGGC
>JBIILS010000162.1:0-5022 GCA_044232585.1 Ilumatobacteraceae bacterium | reverse complement strand
TCTGGAATCCGTTTGTGGTGTACATGATGTTGTTAGGACCAACAAGTGACTTAGACACAACGCCTTCGCCCTTTGTACGGGTCTTTACCCAGGTTGCGCGGTCGATACAAGAAAGAACTGCTTTACGGGCATTTGCGTTCTTGAACGGAGATCCTGGCTTGCCTTGGTTCAACCAAAGAGATGGGTAGTACTCAGCAGGTGACTTGTACTCTGTCAATTGCTTCTGCTTACGAAGAGCCTGAATGAACTGACCTTCGGAAGCACCAGAGAACATTGCAGCGTCGATTGTTCCACGCTGAACTGCTGCCTGACGGCTTGAACTTTCCTTGATGTTGGTGAAGGTGATCTTGTCGATGTACGGAAGCTTGTTCTTTGTTACAGGATCAGTGCGCCAGTAATCAGCGTTCTTAGCAACGATCATTTCATCAGTTGTGAAGCTAACTGCCTTGAATGGTCCTGTACCGATCGGTAGTCCTGAGCAAGTTGTCTTGTCCTTCAATTGTGCAGGTGCGCGAACGAAGCCACGACCAGATGCGTACAGGGTTCCCAAGAAGTCGTTCTGAGGACGGTCTAGTGAGTACACAACAGTTGTTTCACCAACTGCAGTTGCCTTGAGAACGTTTGACTGGAATGGAACGGCTGTACCAAGAGTGTGGCCGTATGCAGCGGTTGCTGCTGCTGGTCCCTGGGTTGCTGCTACACCGAGGAAGTTCATTCCGGATGAGTTCATGAAGTTAGTAACAGCTGCTGCTGCGTTGAATGCTTCGCCGTTATGGAACTTGATGCCTGGGCGAAGCTCGACGGTCCATGTCTTCAAGTCCGCTGAAACTGATGCGCTCTTGGCGAGAAGACCAACGAAGTCATTTCCGCGTGTCTTTTCGAACAACGTTTCGTACACAGTACGAGTTGCCATGAGTGCTGAGTTTGCTGGGTTGTTACCAACACAGAAACCGGGGAAGGTGTCGAAAATTCCGACCTTTACTTCTCCGCCGTATTTTGGAGCAGACGGATTTGAAGCCGCCTGACTGCCGGTTGAGGCCATGGTGCTGATCGCAATAGTGGCTGCAACTGCTACCCCTATACGACGCATCACACGTGACCGAGTGATCTGACTTTGAGTCATTGAGTTTCCCCCCCAAAATGCACACCAGAATTGATGTGACAGCAGTCACCATATCAGCGACTATGGGGGTGACGCCAAACACACTGAGGAATTTCTTTTGCGTTGCGCAACTAATTAATCGGCCACTTTTGGGTTCATCCGTCTGAAAAGTCACCCCCGAAGAACCCGTCAATAACAAAGGGGATGGGGGTCATCCTTTCGGAAACCCCCATCCCCTTTGAAGATGGTGTATTGACTAACGGATTAGGCGGTCTTGTAAACGCCTGTCCAGTCGATACCAAAGTTGGTCACAACACGCTGTGTCTTACCCTTAACCAGTTGGAGCGAGCCGATTCCGGCAAGTTTCTTCGTGGTGAAGACTGAGTAATAGATGTGGTTGATCGAACCCATGAAACCATTGGTCTGTAGGTAGGTCGTTCCTTCTTTGTACTTGACCTTTGCGCCTGTACGAGTCTGTGCGGCTTGGCCGGCGTAGAAGATCGTGTCGACTGCAGTGTCTTTGTGATGGTTGAGGCTGAGTACAACTCCAACGCTGTTCTGGAACAGTGCCTTTACCGGACTAGTGCTTGTTGCAGGGAACGCATTTGTCACCACGAATGGCAAGTTGAACGTTACGTCCGTTCCTTCGAAGAGAAGAATTGGAATCATGTCGTATGCGTTGTAGAACTCACCAGCAGCAACCTTTGGTGCAGCGTTGAATGCTTTAGCGATGATGACAGCCGATTCTTCAACAACGACATTGGCAGTGATTCCACATTTCTTCCATTGCTCGGCAAGGAACTTTGCATTGGCCTGAGATGCAGAAGACTGATCTGATGGCATTGAGAATGTGAGATCTGCTTTTCCGGTTTCCTTCTTGTACGCAGCTACGAAAGCCTTAGATGCCTTTACATCAAACTTTGAGAAACCAGAAGTTGAATACATGTCGCTCTTCGGTCCTACCAAAGATTTGGCAACTGTTGTTTCGCCCTTGGAACGAACCTTGACGTAGTTAACACGGTCGATACAAGAAAGAAGTGCGAGACGAGCATTCTTGTTTGCAAATGGAGAACCAGGCTTGCCTTGGTTTAACCATAGTGATGGGTAGTACTCAACAGGTGACTTGTATTCATTCACAAGACTCTTACGAAGACGAAGGTCTTTGATGAATGTTGCCTCTGAACCAGCGGTAAACATTCCTGCATCAAGTGTTCCTGTACGAACTGCGGATGAACGCTGTGAACCCTCTTTCACATTCGAGAATGTGATCTTGTCCAGGTACGGCAACTTCGCATTGGTAACTGGATCTGTACGCCAGTATGAAGCGTTCTTTGCAACGATGAGTTGGTCTGTTGACCAGCTAACGAGTTTGAATGGTCCTGTACCAACTGGTGCAGATGCACATGCAGTTGATGTTGCAAGTTGCGCAGGTGAGCGCATGAAGCCACGACCTGATGCATAAAGAGTTCCAAGGAAGTCATTCTGTGCGCGGTCGAGAATGAATTCGACAACGTATGTTGACTTAGCTGAGAAGCTCTTGATGTTCGCTGCGAATGCAGCGCCAGTTCCAACTGTGTAGCCCTTTGTGGCATATGCAGTGAGACCAGCTGTTGCCTGAGCAGCGGCGTCTCCGCCAGCTTTAGCGGCTGCACCAGCACCTGCTGCATACGCACCAGCTGCAATAAGACCTGTAGTTGCTTGGTAGTTCGTTACAACTGCAGCAGCATTGAATGCTGCACCGTCGTGGAATGTGATTCCTTCGCGCAGTGTGACTGTCCATGTCTTTAAGTCAGCTGAAGCAACTGCTCCACTTGCAAGAAGACCGACGTAATCGCCACCGACTGTGCGCTCAAACAAAGTTTCGTACATTGAACGGGTTGCCATGAGAGCTGAGTTCGCGGGGTTGTTACCCACACAAAAACCTGGGAAGGTGTCGAAGATTCCGACCTTTGCTTCGCCGCCGTACTTTGCAGCAGACGGATTGGCAGCTGCTTGACTGCCGGTTGAGGCCACGGTTGAAATCGCTATTGCTGTTGCTACTGCAACACCAACGCGACGCAATACACGTGAGCGCATTGAGTGAGTTTGTGTCATAAGAATTACCCCTAAAACTGTCATCACCCGTTTGGTGTGACATCAGTCAAGGTAGTGCGCAATCTGTTGTGTCTGTTGTCATGTGACAAACGACCAACAAGTGAATTCGTGTTACGCGATGGAAATAAATTTGTGTGCAACAAGCAAGTGTTTTTCACAATCGATTGTGAAAAATATAATTTATAACTGCGTAAATATATGTACTTTAATTGCGCCAGCTTGTCTGTCGTTAGCAACTGCAAATGCTTGAACAGAATCTTCAAGTGAAAAACGATGAGTAACAAGCGTTGTTGTGAGTTCTGGATGTCGAACAAGCATGTCGACTGCATCTACAAAATCATTCTGTTCATGATTGTGGCTATAGAAGATAGATGGCACAAGAGAGATCTCTTTTAACATCATCTGATTCTTGAGTTGGATGCTTCCCCAGATCATTCCGAACTCAACTACATCGCCACGGGGGCGTGTGGCATTGAAGCAAGTGTCGAGTGACTCTTGTGTACACACAGCATCGAACGAGACGTCATAGTTCGAACCTGCCTTCGATATTGCATTCACCCCGAGTTTTTGGGCAGCTTCAAACTGGTGGGGGTGTCGACAGACGATGTCGACATTGATGCCTCTGTCGGTAAGAACGGCTGCGGTGAGTAGGCCAATGGATCCTGAGCCCACGACTAGGGCAGACATGCCAGATGTGAGACGAACTCGGTTGATTCCGTGTATTACAACCGCAAGGGGTTCAACTAGGCCGACTGCGGCTGGGTCTGTGCCGGCGGGAACTGGAACGAGGCGAGAAGACTCCACCCGCACGAAGTCGGCAAGGCCGCCGTTAATAGAGGTGCCGTGTAGGGAAGCCGCAGCTTGATGACAGGTGTGCGGGAAACCCGAGTTGCACTGTTGGCAGGTACCGCATTCTCCGGTGGGGCGAACTGCGACAAGTGAGCCGTCTTCTGTGAAGCCTCCAAATTCATGCCCGAGAATTACACCAGAGAGGCCGGATGAAATGAGGTGGAGATCAGATCCGCAAATGCCGGCTGATGTAACGGTGATGAGTTCACCGATTCCGGTGGGTTCGTCTTGGTCTGTAACAAAGACTGAACCTTTAGAGGACATAACCGCGCGCATTGGAGAATGGTACTACTCGTCAATTATGGGTTCGTTGTCGTTGTCGTTGTCGTTGTCGTTGATGTTGTCGTTGTCGTACTTGTGCTTGTTGATGAAGTTGTTGTGGATGGAGCAACCGTCGTAGAGGTCGTCGTTGTACTAGTGGTGGTGCTTGCGTTCACAATGGCTGAACCAAATGAGTAAATGGCCGGAACCATAAAACTGCTTCTGGTTTTGTAACCCGAGACAGTTAAGTGCACGCCGTCATTAATGAATCGGCTTTTGGATTTAGGAGTGAACGCAGTATTCCAATCAGCGATGGTCAAATTCGGATAGCGAAGCTTTGCTAATCGCAATTCTTTGTTGAAGCGAACTCCTCGTGCGCGCCAATCTTTTCGCCCTGTTTGTGAGAACTCTAAGTTGACCCACAACACAGGCAAGCCTCGTGTTTTGTTCATCACGGTGTCAATTACCCATCGTGGATACCAGGTCTCGGGTTTTGAAATCATGTCGTTGGTCCCGAGTGCGATAACGAGAGCCGTGGTCGAATCCGTGAGTCCCTTTTCAATAACGCTTGCGCCTAGCGAAGCCTTGCGGCCCACTTTCGCATTGATCTTTACTGAGGTCCAGGTACCAAGGGCGTTCACCTTTTTTGAGAGAGTCCCGAACGCTTCGGTTCCGACTGTGAGGCTGTCGCCAACCACTAATAATGTCCCTTGACC
>JBIILS010000021.1:0-16860 GCA_044232585.1 Ilumatobacteraceae bacterium | reverse complement strand
GGAACTGTCACTTCACTAACGGTACTCTCTAGGACCTTCGTCCCGACGCCAAGTGACTCCTCACCGTCGGCAGATACTCGAAGAACGATTTATACGAAACAAAGACACCTGGGATACCGACTGCCCAACCCATGTAGGTGAACACAGTCCAGGCACCTCCGGCCGACCCGAGAGTAATCCAGGGAACAGCCGCCATCAGAGCGAATGTCGCCCACTTACCGAGACGAGTTACAGGGAATCGCTCCATACCCATGGCTGTGGCTACAACCATCAAAACGGCAATAGAGACCTCCCGAATGAGGATGACGATCCCGAACCACATTGGCAGGTAGTCGTAGTACAAAGCAGCACCAATTCCGACAAAGAAGACTGTGCGGTCGGCAATTGGGTCAAGGATCTTTCCCAGTTCGCTCACCTGATTGAAACGTCGAGCAATGTAGCCATCAATCCAATCCGTGGATGCAAGAAGCCCGAAAAACCAACTACCGGCAACTACCCGTCCATCGGCAAACAAACTGACAAACGTAGGCAACATGGCAAGTCGCAGCAGAGACAGCACATTCGGAATGGTCAGATTTTCACGAATACGCACAGACAGATGGTAGCCCCAGTGACCTTTCCACATTGAGCATCGGCATAGTCTGCAGATATGAAACCTGCCCTCGAAAACCAAGTTGCCTTCATCACCGGTGGAGGTTCTGGCCTCGGAGCAGCAGCAGCCCGCCGACTTGCTGCTGATGGAGTTTTGGTTGCTGTTAACGACTTAGACCTCAACGCGGCTGAAAAAGTCGCGAATGAAGTTGGAGGCATCGCGTATGCATTTGACGTAACGGATTCAAATGCCTTCGCCTCCGCCGTCGATGACTGCGTAAAGAAATTGGGACGACTTGACATCATGGTCAACAATGCTGGCATCGCACCGCAAGACACAGCTTCCAAAACTGATCTGATGATTGAAAATGTAACGAAGAGAATGGCCGGCGAAATTGATCAGATGAATCCGATGAACTATCTACGTGATCTGACCGACGAAAATTGGGACAGGATGATAAAGGTTCATCTGTACGGTGCGTTCTACGGGTGCCGTGCAGCCCTAACGCACATGCAACCTCAGCGATCGGGACGCATCATCAACATCTCGTCAGTACTTGGCCTCTACCCTGCCGCTGGCGCGCCTCATTACTCCGTTGCTAAAGCGGGAATCATCACACTGACAAAGGCTGTAGCTGCCGAAGTAGCGCCCCTTGGAATCAACGTCAATGCAATATGTCCTGGCTACATCCGTACTCCGCTCCTCACACCATTTAGCGAAACGATGATGGCCGGCATCACCATGAGGATTGGTAAGGGTCGTCTTGGTGAACCTGATGAACTAGCAGACATGATCCGATTCCTGTCCGGGCCAGAATCTGAGTACTGCACGGGTGATGTGTTTAACGTCTCAGGCGGTTACACCGGATGACAACTATTTTCACGCGGATAATTGAAGGTCAGATTCCCGGAACCTTCATCTACCGCGATTCGCTGTGTGTCGCGTTCTTGAGCATCAACCCACTCGCCGATGGACATGTTCTAGTTGTTCCAATCGAAGAAGTTGACCATTGGATAGACATGAGTCCGGAACTCTCGGCTCACATGTTCTCCGTATCGCATCGAATATCACTTGCAATCTCGAACGCGTTTCCATGTACGCGAGTGGGGCTGATTATCGCTGGATACGAAATCAATCATTGCCACATTCATCTCATTCCAACTAACACTATGAGTGAAATGAATTTCGCTAACGCCGCTGCAAATGTTGAGCGCAGCGTGTTGGAGGCGCAAGCGGAAAAACTGATCAGCGAATTGGCTCGCATCTAGAACAGAGTGTCAGGGTCACTTTTCTCAGTGATGTCCACAAATTCGTCAAGCAAAGATTCGTAGTTGTTCTTCACGCTGTTCACAGAAGTAGAGACTTTTCTTGCAGAGAATCGCGGCTGATGCTCTGGTGCAAACAATTCGAGCGGAGGCACTGGGTTGCACATCCATTCGAGAGCATCATCAGCATGCAACTCAACCGGACTTCTGCTGTGGATGTGCGAAAGGTCATCGACGCTCTCGCGAGTAATCAATGAAAAGGTGTGTCTGCCATCAAGTGCAGGCGATGCAGTCCAAATTCCGGCCACCAACATGAGACGACCATCTTCACGCGTGACGAAATACGGAATCTTTCGTTTCAGGTCAGTTCTATCCCATTCATAAAACCCACTCATCGGAATGATGCAACGCCTGCTTGGTACAGATTGTCGAAACGAAGGCTTCTCGGTAATTGTCTCTGAGCGAGCATTGATGAGTTTTGAACCAACACTTGGGTCTTTGGACCAGGACGGAACGAGCCCCCACTGCATGGGATCAACAACGACGTTCGACTCCTCGTTACGAAGAATAGGCACAATGTGAGTTGGTGCTGTGTTGTAGTTCGGGGCAAACAAACTGGCTTGATCAAACAACATCGTCATTGTCGCCCCTGACAAAGCCTCCGACATTTCAGCCATCAATAGTTCAGCACTGAAAGCTCCCACAAAACGACCACACATCTTGCAATAACTCTTCTCTCCCACCCAGTACAGGCGACGATTTCATTGGTCGGGCTGGCGGGATTTGAACCCACGACCTCTTGTCCCCCAGACAAGCGCGCTACCAAGCTGCGCTACAGCCCGAATGGTGTATGACTCTATCGGTGAGCCTGACTTGTTGCCTATACAAAAATCTGAATTACTCGCCAACCCAAGTAGAGACATAGCAGCCCAACAAGCAATTTGAAATGCCACGGAGTTTTCTCACCGTCTATGCCAGCGAGCTTCTTCAAGTCAAGTGTGTCAGCTTTGATGCGACCCGATGCAGACACGTTGTCGACAGCGGACCGACATTCGGGACATTCACCATCAAAAGTTAATGCTGACGGTGCAAAATACTTTGCACATGGCTCACACCATGGCATATCTAATCGCCCTTTTTCCGCACTCGAAGTTTGAGTGGTGTCGAGCCAAACTCAAATGCTTCTCGAATTGACCTCTCTAAATAGCGAATGTAAGGGGCAGACAACTCACGATTCACAAACAATGTGAACGTCGGTGGGTCGTTTGCGCCCTGAACGGCGAACAACACCCTTGCGCCACCTGCTGCGGGTGATTTCTGTTGAGCCGCTGAAATGACTCTGTTCACATCTCGGGTTGGAATCTTGCGGTGGTACTGCTCGATGGCGTCCTGCAGAACAGGGCGCAATTTATGCACGCCCATGCCGGTGAGAGCCGACAACTTCAACACAGGCGCATCATCAATGAAGTACAACATGCGTGCAAGATCAAGCTCGACTTGTCGACGATTTTCTGAATCAAGAAGTTCCCATTTGTTCAGCACAATAAGAATCGGGCAACCAGCGACGTCAATTCGTTCTGCTAACCGTTGATCTTGACTCGTTACGCCAACTGTCGCGTCAATGATGAGAATTGCAATATCGGCCTCATCAATTGCCTTCAGGGCTCGCACAAGCGAATAGAACTCAGTTGACTCGTCAATCTTGCTTCGCTTACGCATTCCGGCAGTATCGATAAAGACCAACGGACCATCTGGCGTTTCTACAAGGGTGTCTACTGCATCACGCGTGGTACCAGGCATGTCGTGAACTACAGAGCGTTCCTCACCGACCAAACGATTGAAAAGAGTGCTCTTGCCAACATTCGGGCGACCTACAAGTGCCACACGCGGAACTCCGTCGGGCTTGATTGCGTCTAGTTCACGAACTGGAAGTTCAACATGAGGAATACGCGCCACAACTTCATCGAGGAAATCACCGGAGCGACGACCATGAAGAGCAGACACTGCCATCGGCTCGCCAAAACCAAGTGACATGAAAATCCACTTCTCTTGTTCCCGACGATCGTTATCTGACTTGTTGGCAGCAAGCAGAACCGGAACGCCAGTTTTGCGCAACCATTGCGAAATATGCTCGTCATCGTCAGTTACGCCGACAGATGCATCAACCATGAAGATGACCAGGTCGGCTTCACGAACAGCCTCCTCAACTTGGCGACTTACTTTGTCATCGAGTTCAGTACCGCTTGGCATCCAACCACCGGTATCAACAATCCAAAATTCAATACCAAGCCATGAGGCCATACGCGGATGTCTGTCGCGAGTGATTCCAGGGCGGTCTTCAACAATTGCCGCCTGTTCACCAATGACACGGTTGAACCAAGTGCTTTTGCCGACATTGGGACGACCAACAATTACAACTGTGGGAAATATGACTTTCTCTTCGTCAGACATGAGAAACCTCTCTTTTGGCTGATTCAAGCCGATCTCGTAGTGAACTTCCACTAGTAGGCAGAACTTCAATATCAAATTGATTTTGTAAATTCTCTAAAGATCCGCCGTCTAAGAAAACGCCGTCATTAAGGCACACATCAGGCAACAGATACACATGCGAGCCATTGTCAGTTGTCAGCACGCGGTGAATATCTTCGAAGGTCATAAGTCCGGCCACAGCAGTATTGCCACCAAAGTATTGATTCTTCACTTCAAGAACCACGACATCATTGAAGTTCTGTTCAGCAAGTGCGGTACGCATAACAGTTGCCCCATACGAACCAGTAACAACGGCTATGGGCTTGTTAGCTGTTGGCTTTCTGGTTCTCAGGGAAACAGGAACAGAAGCAGATGATCGCAATCCAGTATCTGCTGCTGGATTAATCACGCGCACATAGTCTGTGGGTGAAGGCACATCAACGGAGGCAAAGAAACCAGATTGTTTACCCATCAAGTCGGGACCAGTTCCAGCAAAAGCATCCAGAAAGGACCGAACGAGCCCTACCCCATCTTCCAACATGGGAAATTCTCCATAATGTGACGCCTCGGGAACAGCCGCTTGCGCCACCAAGTAGAACTCATCGGCTAGGTGAATGGGTTGACGATCGATAGCACGAACGTAGCGGGCTTGCCATTTGGTAACAGTCTCAATAACTTGAGCTGCTTCTGATTGAGTGTGAACCCTCATGCGATCCTCAGTATTAAAACGTGATAACCCAAGCGGCACTATGGCGATTGATTCGAGAGTTGGGTACTGCTCCAGCAGACCAGCAAGAGTTGACTCAAGAACGTCACCATCGTTAACTCCAGGGCACAAAACAATCTGAGCGCGAATTTCAATGTCGTTATCAAGCAACACCTTCATCCATCGAAGACTGAACCCGCCGCGAACATTGCGCAACATATCCGAGCGCACGTGAGGCTCTGGCGAATGGATACTCACATAGAGAGGTGACAAACGCTCGTCGATCACGCGTTCTAGGTCTGCCTCAGTAAAGCGGGTCATAGTGGTGAAGTTCCCGAACAAGAAACTGAGTCGGTAGTCATCATCCTTCATATACAAACTGCGGCGCATGCCTTTGGGCAATTGATAGATGAAGCAGAACTCACAATGGTTGTCGCACGTATGAATTCGATCAAAAACAGCGCTGGAGATGGAAACACCCAACGGTTCTCCCGGCTGTCGCGCCAGATCGAACTCCAGTGTCTCGCGACCACGAAGAACACAAATATCAACCTCGTCAGACTCAACCAACCGCTGCCACTCAAGAATGTCGCGAGGAACCACCCCGTTCACCGACATGACTCGATCGCCGACCAGCAGACCGACCCGATATGCCGCTGAAGAACGGTCAATCGCAGCTATCTGCGGTAAAGAGTCGGTGGTCGAATTCACCCCTGCAGGCTACCGCTGAGCACTCTCGGTAGTCTGAAGAGGTTATATGGCCGTCAACAAGGTACTTCTCGCCTCACCCAGAGGTTTCTGCGCTGGTGTCGAAATGGCCATCAAGGCTCTCGCATGGATGGTGCGCTCGTTTGATGAGCCCGTGTACTGCTACCACGAAATCGTTCACAACAAGATCGTGGTCGACCGTTTCATCGCCCAGGGAGTTGTCTTTGTTGACTCCATCGACGAAGTTCCTGTCGGGGCGCCAATCATGCTGTCGGCCCATGGTTCTGCCCCAGAGATAGTTGCCGCTGCTCGATCCAGAGGAAGTTACGTGGTGGACGCAGTATGCCCTCTTGTAACGAAAGTGCATCATGAAGTAAAGACTCGTGCAGCCAAGGGCTACCACATTGTGTACATCGGACATGATGGACATGAAGAAGCTGTCGGCACGATGGCAGTGGCACCAGCATCAATTTCTAGGGTTGAGTCTTTGGAAGAAGTTGAAGCACTTCCCCACTTTGATTCCAATGTTGCAATGCTTGCGCAGACGACTCTGTCTCACAGAGAATGGAATGAGATTGCCGTTCACGTACGTGAGAGATTCCCCGACGTATGGACGCCCGGTAAAAGTGATTTGTGTTTCGCCACAACAAATAGACAGACAGCTTTAATTTCAATCGCAAGCACCGTCGATGCGTTCGTCATAATCGGTTCTTCAAATAGTTCCAATACTCGAGCCCTCGAACGTTTGGCAATTGAAGCAGGTTGCACTCAAGTATTTCGGGTCAATTCATTCGAAGAACTACCGAACGATTTGTACGGAACTGTCGGTGTTACTGCTGGTGCATCTGCACCAGAAGAACTAGTACAAGGCGTGCTTGAGTTTCTAGCGCCAAAAGAAGGAGTCGAGGAAATCTTTGTCACTGAAGAAGATGAATACTTTCCTCCACCACGCAACATTCGTGATTTACAGATGGCCATTGACACCGCCATTACGGCGATGGCTGGTGCATCTTTGATGACCATTGCAAGCATGGATGATCGCGCACTTGCAGCAAGTGCCGTTCTTGAGACACTCTTACTGCCATGATCCAACCCACCCTGAGTTCTTTTCGTACGTATCTTCACGTCCTCGCCGTCTGTGTTTGGCTTGGAGGCCAGATTGTTCTCGCAGGCATTGTGCCGAAACTGAGAAGGACCAATCCTGAAGCGTTATCAAACATTGCTAAGGGTTATGCGACTATTGCGTGGCCAGCGATGATCGTGATTGTCTTTACAGGAGCGTGGGGACTTGCAGAAGTCGATATGGCCAATAACTCAAGTGAATATATGGTTACCTTCGGTCTCAAGATGTTGCTTGTCGCAATGGCTGTTATTGCCACATTGATTCATTCGAATGGAACAACAAAACTCGCTAAAGGGTTAGGCGGAGCCGTAGGACTACTAACCACACTTCTGGCTGCTTATTGTGGAGTTCTTCTCGCCCACGTGGGCTAACCAATAACGATTAGTTGCGCGCGACTTTGTTCCACGCGATTTCACGATCAACGCGAACGTCGCCTGGCAACCCCAATACGCGTTCACCGAGAATGTTCTTCATCACTTCAGTTGTGCCACCTTCAATGGTATTAGCACGCGAACGTAGGAAGGCTTTCTGAATTCCATCGAATGCCATTGCAGTTTCGGGACGATTCATTGCATAGGAGCCGTACAACATTCCATTTGCACCTTGAAGATTCACAGCAAATGAGTATGTTTCCTTATTGAGGTCAGCTCCAGCCATTTTTCCGATTGAACCTTCAGGTCCTGGCGATCCCATTTTGCGAGCAGCATTTGCACGAATGTTGGTAAGGCGAAGAACTTCGGCACGAATCCACAACTTCATCAACTCATCACGAGTCGAACTGTCTTGCTGATCCTTCTGCAGTGCCTGCCATGCATGAACTGCAGAAGCAATAGACCCTGACCCACGTTGTGGCATGGTTCCGCCGATTGAGACTCTCTCGTTCATCAATGTTGTGAGACTCACGCGCCAACCATCACCGGGCGACCCAAGCATTTCACTTTCAGAAATGCGAACATCAGTGAAATAAACCTCATTGAACTCAGCTTCACCAGTCATCTGGCGTAAGGGACGTACTTCAACACCTGGAGCCTGCATGTCAACCACAAAGGCCGTAAGACCAGCATGTTTGACAGCTTCAGGATCGGTACGAACTACGAGAAGACCGAAGCGTGAAAGATGAGCGAGGGTTGTCCAAACTTTCTGACCATTTGCGATCCATTCTTCGCCATCTTTGATGCCCTTTGAAGAAAGGCCCGCAAAGTCCGAGCCAGAACCAGGCTCTGAGAACAATTGACACCAGATTTCTTCACCTGTGAACAACGGACGCAGGTAGCGCTTCTTCTGAGCGTCACTGCCCCATTCGGCAACAGTTGGTCCGCACATGCCGTGACCAATCGGGTTGCGATACATCGGGTTCGGAGCACCCGCGGCGTACAAAACCTCATTGACAGCTTTTTGAAACTTCGGCGAGACCCCAAGGCCGCCAAGACCGACGGGGAAATGCACCCAGGCGAGACCCATGTCGTATTGGGCCCCAAGGAATTCCACAACCGAAGTACTTGCAGGAGGAAACTTCTTCAAGAGCTCCTCTGCGAGTTGAACAACCTTGGTTTCGTCTTTGCTGATGACTTCTGTAGTGCTCATGGTGGCCCTTTCACGCGGTACCCACCCCACAGTAATAGCAGCCCATTAGGGCATGCGAGGCAGAGCCCCATCGGACTGCTGTGTGACAGGCGTCATTGAATTAGTTTGGAGACATGTACCCAGGAATCACAGCCGCCACCCATCCGCAACGACCAGCGGTCATCCACGCCGAGACAGGGAAAGTCACCACGTTTCAGGAATTGCATGAGGCGTCTATTCGCCTCAGCAATGTTTTGCGTGCGGCCGGCCTGCAACCAGGTGACCACGTAGCCATTTGTATGGAGAACCACAGCAAGTACCTAGAAGTCATCTGGGGATGCCACTATGCCGGTGTTGTCTACACAGCCTGCTCAAGCCGCCTAACAAAGGCCGAGCTGACGTACATCATTAATGACTGCCAAGCAAAGGCCTTCATCACCTCTAAATACAAAGCAGATCAAGCCCTAGAAATCGCTAACGACATTCCGAATGTTCATCTTCGCCTGATGCTCGACGGAACCATAGACGGTTACGACTCTTTTGAATCCACTGTCGATGCTGCTTCAACGACTCCACTTGAGAACATGGTCGACGGTACAGACATGTTGTATTCGAGTGGAACAACAGGAATGCCAAAGGGTATTACTCGTCCGTTTCCCGCAACGCCACTCGGCACCTCAGCTGGTCTTGCTACCGCGCTTACCGAAGGCTTGTACCAATTTCAACAAGGCATGATCTACCTCTCACCTGCACCCCTTTATCACGCAGCACCATTGCGTTTCAACATGTCAGTACATGCTTCTGGTGGAACAACGGTTGTGATGGAACACTTCGATGCCGAGATGTATTTGAAGTATGCAGAGCAGTACAAAGCAACCCATACCCAACTAGTGCCAACAATGTTTATCCGCATGTTGAAACTTGACGCGGCAGTCAGGGATAAATACGACGTTTCAAATTTCAAAGTTGCTATCCACGCTGCAGCTCCCTGCCCGATTGAAACCAAGAAGGCCATGATTGCGTGGTGGGGACCAATTATTCATGAGTATTACGCAGGCACGGAAGGTAACGGTTTCGTCTATTGCAATAGTGAAATGTGGCTTGCACACCCTGGCACTGTGGGCACAGCAATTCAAGGAATCGTGCATATCTGTGATGAGAATGGCGAGGAAGTACCGCAAGGCGAATCAGGCACAATCTTCTTTGAAGGTACCGCCAGCTTCGAGTATCACAATGATCCGGAGAAGACAAAAGCGTCTCGTGACCCTAAGGGTCGCGGATGGTCAACCCTTGGTGATGTTGGCTACTTAGATAAGGACAACTTCCTGTACCTAACAGACAGAAAAGCATTCATGATTATCTCTGGTGGAGTAAACATCTACCCACAAGAAGCAGAGAACATTCTGGTCAACCACCCCAAGGTGATTGACATTGCGGTCTTTGGAGTTCCAAACGATGATTTCGGCGAAGAAGTTAAGGCGGTTGTACAACCAATAACAATGCCTGCTACTCCAGAAGAAGCAGATGCACTTTCAAAGGAATTAATCGCCTTCTGCAAGACGCATTTGGCCGACATTAAGTGCCCGCGCACTGTTGACTTCAGAGCGGAATTGCCTCGCCATCCGACCGGCAAGTTGTACAAGCGTCTTTTGAAGGACGAGTACTGGAAGGCTGCTGGTCGATCTATCTAATGATCGCCCGCCATCCTTATCTCGACAACACGTCACCCATAGCCTTTGCACATCGCGGCGGAACATCTGCGGCGCCAGAAAACACATTGCGAGCATTTGACGACGCAGTGACGCTTGGTTATCGCTACGTAGAAACAGATGTGCACGCGACACGCGACGGGAAGCTAGTCGCATTTCATGACAATGACCTACAACGCACTTGCGGCAAGCCTTGGAAAATTGAGGCAACAGATTGGTCAACGCTGAGAACTGCACGAATTGATGGCACGGATCCAATTCCTCTACTTGAAGATCTGCTGAATACGTGGCCCGAATTGCGCATAAACATCGACTGCAAATCGGATGCCGCCATGCAGCCTCTTATTGAGACAATCCGTCGAATGAACTGCCTTGATCGAATATGTGTCGGTAGTTTTTCCGACAAGCGTCTACGACATATACGAACTGATCTTGGACCGGGCCTATGCACATCAATGGGTCCTCAAGAAGTTGCACGACTTGTGTTGAGCAGTAGCACAGGTATTGCGCTCAATCCATCTAGAAATGCTCTCATTGCGCAGATACCCGTTCGTCAAGGACCCATCCCCGTAGTCACACGCCGAAGTATCGCTCGCGCACATCAACTAGGTCTGCAGGTGCATGTTTGGACCATCGATGATCCCCTTGAAATTGGCCGCTTACTTGACCTGGGCGTTGATGGAATTATGAGCGATGACACAAGAGCATTAAAGGACGTCTTCACGGCCCGCCATTTGTGGTGAACACTTAACAACTAGTTAACTCAGCGAGTACGAAGAAGACTGCTTAGTGGGCTAATTTGGACTGATGCGAGTTGACACCAATTTTTTCTGCACAGTACCAATGCCAGACGCTGGGGATGACTCAATTACCCCGACATCGAGGCGATACGACAATGACGCAGTCATTGAGTGCTACCGAAACCTTGTTGAATGGGCTCGCACCGCAGACTCACTCGGTTACGACACAATGTGGCTGACAGAGCATCACTTCCAATACGAGGGTTATGAAGTTTTGCCCAATCTGATTCTTTTTGGCCAGCATCTCGCAAGCCAAACTAAGAACCTTCGACTTGGACAGATGTTCAACGTTGTTCCTCAATGGAATCCACTTCGTCTTGCGGAAGATTTCGCTATTGCAGACATCATCACTGGTGGGCGAATGGAATTCGGAGTAGGTCGCGGCACTGTGCCGCGCGAAGCATGGCCACTCGGAACCGTGGTCGCCTCCGGAGACAACGACATGTCAGCAGAGCATGACAAAATCAACCGTCAGATCTTTGAAGAGTCATTGGAGATCATTAAGCGCGCATGGACCAATGAACGGTTCTCATTCAAAGGCGAGCATTTCACGTTGCCTGCAGACGATATTCCAGACCGTGGTTCGAACGTGGATGACCTCACTCTCATCCCTCGACCTCAGAGGAGTATCGATATTTTTCAGCCTGTCACTTCGCCTGAAACAATTGAATATGTTCCTCGCGCTGGACACAAGGCTGTTTACTGGCTTCAGAACGCTGACAGTCAGTTGGATAAGTGGAATAAGTTTGCAAAGATTCGTGACGACATGGGTAAGCCCGTAGCTCCCGGAGACGACCGCTGCCTTGTTCTTAACGTTCATGTTGGCAAAACTCGTGAAGCAGCCATGAAGAAGGGCAAGCCTGGTCATGATGAGTTCTGCCGGTTCCTTGCTCCGTACGGCAGATTCGCAAGCTATCGCAATGCAGATGGTTCAAAAGTTGCATTTGATCATTGCCCAACTGTTCAGGAATCAATCGACCAAAAGATCCAGGCAATTGGTTCCGTCGATGATGTCGTCGACACCATTGGTTTCTGGCGAGATCTTCTTGACCTCAAACATCTGATTATCTTTTTCGATCTGCCAGGGCTCACTCGACAAGAGATGAAGGACCAATTACACATGGTCGCTGAGGAAGTAATGCCAAAACTTGGCGAGACCATGGACCGTCGGCCATTACCTTCCCTATCGCCATTGGTGTAAGTCCATAGTGGCGTCATCAATCCTTTTTTCAAATGCTCAACTGATTGACGGCTCGATTGTCGATATAGCCACAGATAATGGCCTCATCGCTTGGATTGGTCCAACAAATAATTCACCCGTTGTGAGCATTCAGAACGTCAATCTGAACGGTTACATTCTGTCGTCAGCTTTTGTTGAACCGCACGCTCACCTCGACAAGGCTTATCTCGCAGACCGAATTTCGAATCCAGATGGAGACCTCATGGGGGCCATCAAGGGTCTCGAAGAAGTTCGCACAACCATCACTCACCAAGACATAGTTGATCGAGCTACGCGTGCTGTGAAACTGATGTCTCAAAACGGTGTCACCTCCATACGGACCCACGCAGACACCACCCTGTCGGGAGGTTTGTCGTCTGTGCTTGCTCTGTTAGAGGTGAAAAAGAACTGCGCCCATTTCATGGATATCCAGGTAGCCATGCTTTTGGAGTGGCCAGTGACAGGAGCAGCTGGCAAAGAACGTCAGGCACTTGCACGTGAAGCGGTGTCAGCTGGTGTTGATGTAATTGGAGGGTGTCCACACCTCGACCCAGACCCTCGTGGCGCCGTTGAGTTCCTTCTCGCATTAGCAATCGATGCTCAGCTGCCACTCGACTTGCATGCCGATGAGAACATGCGCACCGACTCGAGCGACTTGGAGCATCTCGCAGACATAGTGATTCGAGACAATGTTTCACATCAGATGAACGCGAGCCATTGCGTGTCGTTATCCACAAGACCAGAAGCCGACATTGACCTCATCGCCGCAAAGGTGGCGACAGCCGGAATCACCATCACGGCGCTACCTCAGACCAATCTGTTTCTCCAGGAACGTGGAGTATCAACAAAGCCAGCTCGCGCCATTACACCTATCCACAGGCTCCAACAGGCTGGTGTCGTTGTTGCGGCCGGAGCAGACAACCTGCAAGACCCTTTCAACTTGGTGGGTCGTGGTGATCCTCTAGAAATTGCCTCACTTCTCATGGTTTCAGCACAAGTCACCGCGCTACAGGCTCTTCAGATGGTCTCATCCAATGCACACACAGCAGTTCACGGCGTCACCAGCTCTCTCGCAGTTGGTGAGCCCGCAGATTTCACTGCGATACCAGCGACTAACCTTCGTGAGTCGATTGCGATGGGGCCCCCCGACAGAATTGTTGTATATGGCGGCGTCGTAATCGATAATCAAATTCGTAACAGAAAGTAAACCTTTTCGTGACACAGGCGACCCTAACTATCCCCTATCTTGTTCCTAGTGAGTGCGACGGAGACCATCATCATGAGTGAAGCACCTGCATCCTCATCCGCTCTCCTGTCTTTTAACAATGTCTCAATGACATTTGACGATGGAACCAAGGCCCTAGACAATGTTTCATTTGGAATCAATGCTGGAGAATTCGTAACAGTTGTTGGCCCATCAGGGTGTGGCAAGTCGACCCTTCTTCGCATTGCTTCAAACCTCGAAGCAAACACAGGAGGCACCTGCTCAATCGACCGCAACAGCATCGGATACGTATTTCAAGATGCAACACTGATGCCATGGCGCACAGTCGCTCGCAACGTAGAACTCATCGCAGAACTTCACAAGCTTCCGAAAACCGAAAGGCATCAACTAGCAGCTGAAGCAATTGAACTTGTTGGGCTAAGCGGTTTTGAAGATAAGTACCCTCGCCAACTCTCTGGCGGAATGCGTATGCGTGCATCCCTCGCGCGTTCCTTAGTCATGAAACCGAAGGTCTTTTTGTTTGATGAACCGTTCGGAGCTCTTGACGAAATCACGCGTGAACGTTTGAACGATGAACTTCTTCGCTTGTTTCAACACGAAGGTTTTGCCGGACTGTTCATTACCCACTCAATAACTGAAGCTGTCTATATGTCAACAAAAGTTCTCGTAATGTCAGCTCGACCAGGACGAATCATTGCTGAATTTGATGTGCCGTTCGCTTATCCGAGAAATCATGATCTTCGATACGAGGCAGAGTTTGGCGAATTGTGCGGGAAGATCTCGCACGCACTCAGAGGAGCCCACCAATGAGTGCCGCACACCCAATCTCGAATCCTGTTGATGAAGTGATTCCGGATGGACGCGACAAGTTTTCATTCGCCGATTACGTTGGACCCGCCGTTGTCTTCTTGGTATTCATTGGATTTTGGTATCTCTTATCAACCGTTGTCCTACCGGAGCAAAAGAGATTCTTGCTGCCAACGCCTCACACGGTGATCAAAGAGGGATTCTTTGTATGGAATTCCGGCGAGCGACGCGGGCTTCAACCGATTCTCATGTCTCTATGGGATTCAGCAAAAGTTGCATTGCTAGGACTTGGAATCACCATTGTGATGGGCATGAGCCTCGCCGTTTTAATGAGTTCCAGTCGCTGGTTAGAACGAGCAACATGGCCATACCTTGTAGCTGTGCAAAGTGCGCCAGTTCTTGCGTTGACACCACTCATTCGGGCGCTAATCGATGGCACACAAACACAACGAATGTTAGTAGTTGTGCTCATTGCGATCTTCCCGATCGTCAGCAACACGCTGTTCGGTCTTTTGTCAGCAGACAAGAGTCAGCACGAATTGTTCACTTTGCAAGGTGCATCGAAGTGGACCCGGTTGGTGAAACTACAGTTCCCAGCAGCACTGCCAAACATTTTTGTCGGACTACGCATTTCGGCAGGCCTTGCGGTCATTGGAGCAGTTGTCGGTGACTTCTACTTCCGTCAAGGCGGTGTGGTCGGAATTGGTGCACAGATTGACGTGTACCGAAATCGCCTGTGGGGCCCAGAGCTCATCACAGCAATCATTCTTGCCAGCACACTCGGTCTGGTGGTGTTCCTCTTTTTCGGATGGGTCTCTCGTAGAGCCATTGGGAAGTGGCACATCATCAATAGGGGTCACTGACCCACACATCACCAACTACCAGGAGAACCAACCAACATGAAGAAAAGACCACTACTAGCAACTGCAGTTATTGCAGCACTCACGCTTGCAGCGTGCGGTGGCAGCGATACTGCTGCGCCCGACACAACTGCTGCAGCAGCAACAGGCGTCGACCTTGTCGCGGCTGGTTGCCCAGCAACTGTCTCACTGCAGACAGACTGGAACCCAGAAGCTGAGCATGGAAACCTTTACCAACTTGTTGGTCCTGGTTACACAATCGATAAGGCCAAACAGCGCGTTACGGGCGACCTCATGGCAGGCGGCAAGACCACTGGTGTGAAGGTTGAAATTCGCGCAGGTGGACCTGCAATCGGATACAGCCAAGTCACTGCTGAGTTGTACAAAGATCCAAGCATTCTTCTCGGATTCACAAGCACAGACGAGGCAGTTTCTCACTCAGGTGATGATTTCCCAACGATTGCTGTTGTCGCACCATTCAACATCAACCCACAGATCATCATGTGGGACCCAGTTACTTACCCAGACGTTAAGACAATTGCTGATTTGAAGGCAACCGGTGCAAAGGTTCGCTATTTCGATGGCGCTGCATACATGGACTACTTCACTTCGACAGGAATCCTTGATAAGAAGCAAGTTGACGGAACCTACGACGGTTCCCCAGCATCATTCATTGCTGCAGGCGGAAAAGACGCCCAACAAGGTTTCGGAACATCAGAGCCATACTTCTATAAGAATGTCCTTAAGGACTGGATGAAGGACGTCGGATACCAATACATCCATGATGCAGGTTGGACCGCATATGCGCAATCACTTGGTGGAACACCAGCCAATATCACGAAGTACGACTCATGCTTGGCGGCTCTTGTTCCTGTGATTCAACAGGCTGCTCTTGATTACCTTGCAGCGCCTGACGCAACCAATGCACTCATTCTTGAGGCTGTCAACCAGTACAACAATGGTTGGGTCTATGACGCAGGTCAGGCCAAGGCAGCGGTTGCAAAGATGCAAGAAGACAACCTTATTGCTAACAGCCCAGACGGAACTCTTGGTTCGTTCGACATGGACCGCGTAACCGCGTTCATTGCGACCGCAGCTCCAGTGTTCACATCAACCGGTTCAGAGGTGAAAGAAGGCCTTGTCGCTGACGACATCGTCACGAACAAGTACATCAACCCAGCAATCAAGCTCGGTTAATCAACCACAAGATATTGGGGAGGGGCAGAAATGCTCCTCCCCTTTTGTGTTTAGCGGCCAAAGTCAAAACGGCTAATTTCGTTCATCGCGCCGCCAAGTGACTCAACGGCTCCAACGAACATACGGGAACCCAGTTCGGCACTAGCTCCGGTTGGGTCGCCAATATGGCCTTCAGGGAAAAAATCGTTCGACAACCAACCGAATGCAACGCGACCGCCGAACTTCACCTGCTCATTTTTTGCCAGACCTTCAGGCACCCGACGCACCGCAAGCGACATGTCTACAAGGTCAGGCCGAAGGTGCAACATGACGGACGTTTCGTCAACACCGCCATGCACACCCATGCCTAGTTCTGATTCAGCAGATGATCCGCCCTGGTCTGCTGGCATATGCGGGTGAGCGAGAAAAGTTTGAAGACCGTACTTCAAACGAAGTTCCCGATTCATCATTGCCATCAGTGCACTATTGCCGCCGTGCCCATTGATGAACATGAGCTTCTTTGCAGGAGTCGAGGCTACACACCGGCCAATGTCGTCAATAACAGCCATCATGGTTGTGGCAGATAGCCACATTGTTCCGGCTGCCCATGCATGCTCATTTGATTTCGTAAATGGGAG
>JBIILS010000086.1:0-5071 GCA_044232585.1 Ilumatobacteraceae bacterium | reverse complement strand
GTGCGTGCTCACTATCTGACACCTGAGTGGATTCTTCAATCAGCATGACTGGGATGCCCTCAACAACTGCATACGAACGCTTGAGGCGTGGGTTAAACAGAATGTTCTCTGACTCGATGTAAAACAATGGCCCTTTATCTTCTGGGCAAGCGAGGATTTCCAGCAGGGTTTGGTCAAGAGTCATATATTCATTCTTTCATTGTCAGACAGAAGTCACAAGTGAGAGCACTTCAACCACATGATCATCACATTCTGCACGAGTTGCAGCCTCAAGGTTGAGGCGAAGCAATGGTTCAGTATTCGATGGGCGAAGGTTGAACCACCAGTCACCACAATCAACTGTGAGACCGTCAACCCAGTCTTGCGGATGAGCTTTGTACGCCTCAGCAACTGCAGTCATCACGACCTGTGCATCAGAAACACTTGTGTTGATTTCGCCACTTGCTTCGTAACGCTCGAAAGGTTGACGCAACTGCGACAACGGCATTTTCGCGCGTGAAAGCTCTTGGAGCATAAACATGGTGGCGATAATGCCAGAGTCTGCTCGATAGTTATCAAGGAAGTAATAGTGAGCTGAATGCTCACCACCAAAGACAGCACCGGTTTCTGCCATCACTTGTTTGATGTTGGAATGGCCCACTTGGGTACGCACAGGTACTCCACCACTCTCGCGAATAACTTCAGGAACTGAACGCGAGCAAATGAGGTTGTGTAGCACAGTGGCGCCAGGGTTATTACGCAAGACCGCTGCGGCAAGAATTGCAGTGGTTGTAGAGCCAGATAATCCCCTGCCTTTTTCATCGACTACGAACACTCGGTCTGCGTCACCATCGAAAGCAAGGCCGATATCAAAACCACCACTTGTTACACGTGCTTGAAGATCTCTCTGGTTTGCTGGCTGAATGGGGTCGGCCGGATGATTTGGGAAACTGCCGTCAAGTTCCGGATACATCACTTCGAGCTGCATCATGGGAAGACGTTCAAACACCACCGGAACAATGAGCCCACCCATGCCATTGGCCGTGTCCGCAACAACTTTCATTGGCACAAGCGCATTGACATCAATGAACGACACAACATGGTCGGCGAACTCATCCAGCATGTTGCGAGTGGAGACTGTTCCGCGAACTGCCACTGCGCCAGGACCAGAACCTACAAGAACAGATTTTGCGACATCACGAATTGTTGCAAGACCCGTGTCAATGCCAACAGGGCGGGCACCCGACAAACAGAATTTGATTCCGTTGTATTCAGCTGGATTATGTGAAGCCGTGAACATTGCACCAGGCGCATCAAGTTTGCCCGCTGCAAAATACACAAGGTCTGTGCTAGCTAATCCGAGATCAAGAACATTGATGCCCCGAGATGTAACCCCGCTAGCGAAAGAAGCAGCAAGAGACTCCCCCGTGACGCGCATGTCACGGGCAACAATTACCAAAGGCGCATTGACAAAGTCTGCAAATGCAACTCCGAGAGCAAACGCCACTTCGTCATTCATTTCATTCGGTGTAGTGCCGCGAATGTCGTATGCCTTGACGATGCGGTCAAGAACTGAAGGGTCTGTTTTCATTAATCAGTGAGACTATCGGCGGATGGTTCCCCGTTGGAGTCGGGTTCAAGTCCACTGTCATTACGGGCTGGCATCGCCACGCCGTAACGAAATCGTCTACGGAAGAGGAATACAGCCATGACAATTCCAAACAAGGTGACCGCATAGGAAGAACGATCAAGTCCCGACGGTTCGTAGGACAATGTCACGTTCTTCTCTGTCGGCACGACAACCATCATGTTCGGTGCTGCGCGGTACACGCTTGATGCACCCTTGACTTGCCAGTTCGGAAAGTAACTAACTTTCACCAGAACTGGAACACCAACGCGATCAACCGTGAAGGACACTGATTCTTGTTCGACTTTCACATCTGAAACCACAACCGGGTCTAGCGACACTGCAGCAATTTTGGAACCCTCAGTAGGTGTCACGATGTCAACCTGACGGCCAGGTTCACCTTCCAAACCAACACTGCGTGTTTCATCTGGGGACACATCAATTCGTTGCCATTCTTCAGGCCCGTGATCCACCGGTAATGCTGCCCACTCGTTCATGTGCTGGAAATACGAAGTACCAATCTCCAACCAACGTTCACGTCTGTCTCCCGGTCGTTCATTCACGACAACTGGCTGCACCGCCAACGGCTCAACAATCGTGGTGTCTGCAATTTCATATAGATGCCATGGTCCCGATGTTCCAACTTTGGTTAAGTCAGGTTGCTCGTCAGCCTTGGTTATCGCTTCTTGGGTATATGCCATGTAATAACGAATACCCATGAGGCGCATGTATGCGACGCCTTTAACAGCATCATTGTTGTCGTACCGCAGTTCGCGGACTGGATTACTGCTCTGTTTTGACAACGCAGCGGCAGAAATGAAGTGATACGGAGTCGAACCAGCAGCTTCAAAGAACAGACCCTCCGTGGAGCCAATGCACCCATCAGTCCAATATGGCAACAACATCAATGCCATCGTGGTTCCGTACTTGTTGAGATCGCCGCTGTTCTCCCACAGTGCATGACCACAACCATGAGCGGGGTCTTCGCCAAGCTTCTTCATTGCTTGAACAACGCCGTTGTATTCACTGAAGGTGGTCTTGCCTTCATACCCTTCGAAATTCCAACGTGACCAGCCATCTGAGAAAGCACGATGAGCAGGAAACGATACGGGGCCCCAACCATATGAAGTGCCAGTTGCGTTCGACTGCAAGGTGGCAAACGGCAGACTTTGATATCGCACGCCAAGCACCATGAGACAAAAGACAGCCACAAGCCACAGCAATGACGTTGACGTGTTCGTTGTTGGTGCTGAAGGCATCTGCAGTGGATTGCGTTGAATTGCGATTGTGCGACGAATGAAGAGACCAGCTTCATATACGCCGATTGCAGCCAACATGTAGCGCAACAAATACATAAAAGGCAAAATGCGCGGGTTCCATAGAAGCCCAATTACTGGCAAACCACCTTGTGCAACTTTGACACCAATCATCAACACGACGATGTAGACACCCATCCACATTCCAAGGAATCGACGACGATACACCGAACCGATGAAACCAATTATTGCAAGCGTCATCAGCATGATGTCCAGATTCGTGGCCAACGGAAAGTACATGTCCCACATGGTCTTGAAAGATCCGCCACCTGGTTCAGAGCCGTACTTCATGTCTGTCATGAATGCATGGCCACCAAGGAATGGAATAACCCAGAACGCTGAGAGGAATACAGCACAACTCAACGTTGTGATGCCAAATTTCAAACGTTGCCTATCAAGCCGCATGAGCAACATCAGTGCGGCTCCACCAAAAACGAACAGCAACACGATGCCGTGACTGAGTGCGGACAACGCAATGAACAACGCTGCCCAGCCGCGGTGCTTACCGTCATCAAGACCACGTGCGAAAAAACCTAATCCCAGGATGGCGAAAGCTAATGCGATTGAGTGCGAGAACTCCCCTGCCATTGTGGAAGGGATGTTGCCGCCATAGATGGTGAAGCTCTCGTCAAAGAGAAACATCGTTGCACCAATGACCATCAATTCAGGCAACGGATACAGCAGTTTGCTTACACGCCCCATGATGTATGCGCACACAGGAAAGGCAACAAGGCCGGAGGCAACAATGATCTTGAACGCAATTCCATACGGCAAGACAACATCTAACGCCACGATGGCTAGTGCTGGCACAACCATGTAGAAGCGATACACCGGCAACCCTGCGTACCAGTCCATGCTCCAACCAGTGAGTCGCCAATGAGGCAGCAATACATCACGTAGGTAGGCAGGACCCCACACGTGCGCACCCATGTCGCCACCAGTTGGTGTGTTGTTCCGCAGAATCAAATCCGGATGAAGAACTGACAACACGATCAATGTCGCACCGAGCAACACTGCAGTGGTGCTCATCGACTTCAGCGTCGCGGTCCACTCTTGTTTTCGAACGGAAGGCTCGGTTGATTCATCCTGAATTTCGGCGTTGTTGATTTCGGTATTCATAATTCTCTACAGAAGCACTACAAGCGCGAGACCTGTCGTGTTGAAGGCCATATGGGTGACAATGGACGTACCTATTGTGCCAGTTGAGTGACGTGCCCACCCCAGCACCAATGCGAAAACAAACAACCCTGGAAACTCGACTGGCTGCATGTGAATTGCAGCGAACAGTGCCGCGGTCACCAATATTCCCGCCGAACGGCCCCATGACGCCACCAAACCAGGCTGAACCACGCCGCGATACACAATTTCTTCCACGATGGGTGCTCCGACGATGACAACAAGTCCAAGCAGGATGATCCACCCCCCGCGTGCTTCATCGACCAGATCAGTAGCTCGCTTTGACACTTCATCGAAGGAAAAAGAATCTGGAAACAAGCGCGATAGCGGCCAGTTCACAGCGTTCACCAAAACAAGTTGACTAGCGATTCCCAAGGGAATGCCAACGACGACATCACGACGTGAGAACGTTGCACCAATAGTTGAACGAAAGTTTCGCCAAGTCACTTTCAAGAACTGTGTTGTAGCAAAGAGATACACAATCCACATTGCAGTGGCGCTAAGAGCTACATCAAGCGTCGATATGTCACCAGTTGAAGAGTCTCCATTGCCAGTGATTACGAGGACTACCAGTGATGCAAAATTTGCTGCAACAAACGCAACAAGCCAAAACAGCAGTACTTGGCTTGCTCGTGATTGACGCGATGCCATCTGATCCAAGATGATTACCCGGCGAGACGGCCAGGGCTGTACACATGAACGCGCTGACGGCGATCTTCTAGGTGCCATCCAGAGGGAGCTGTCAGTCGATTCGCATGCTGGTCACATAAGTCATAGGAATGCGGGTCGCGTTCTGGGCTGAGGTCATCAAGCCAGACCAATGATCGTGCATACTGATACGTCAGGGTCACTGTGGCGGAATGCACACAGCCTTGTCGGGTGCATTGCCTAGCCATAAAAGAAACGGTAGTCACCGTGGGCCTCCAAATAGGCGATGCCGCTGGTACGAGGGCTCACGGCGCCCGTAGCATGA
>JBIILS010000085.1:0-5092 GCA_044232585.1 Ilumatobacteraceae bacterium | reverse complement strand
GCAAGCCTGGTGCTGATAAACCGCGTCGTGGTCCAAAGCCACAGAACGCCGATTCGAAGAAGCCTGTTGCCGATGTGGCTGCATCAACTCCTGAGTCATCTGAACCTGCTTCATCTTCTCCTGAACCTGTAGTTGATCAGGTTGTAGAAGCACCTGTTGTCAGTGCGTCTGAAGTTACCGCTGAACAGGCTGAATAGCCACAACTTCCCCACCATCACTGCTTCTCACTACGGTGGAGGCATGTCAAACTTGGTCACATATGAAGTGCGCGGAAACGTAGCGCTAATCACACTCAATCGTCCTGATGCACGCAATGCCGTTAACGATGAGTTGGCAGCCGACATGGAGGCGGCCATTGACCGTCTCGAGGCTGACGACACGGTGTGGGTCGGAGTCCTCACTGCAAACACTGAGGGCCACAAGTCACCTGTTTTTTGTGCAGGCGCAGACCTGAAGGCGCTCAGCACTGGTGGCCAAACGCTCGGCACCAAGCGTGGCGGCTTCGCCGGCTACGTGTATCGCGACAGAGTAAAGCCGATCATTGCTGCTGTGGATGGACTTGCAACTGCAGGTGGATGTGAGATTGTTCTGGCCTCTGACATGGTGATTGCAACATCGCGATCATCATTTGGACTTGCAGAAGTAAAGCGAAACCTTATTGCCGGTGCAGGTGGGTTGTTTCGTCTTCCTCGCGCTATTGGGCGAGCAGTCGCAATGGAAGTAATTCTTACAGGTGATCCACTCTCAGTTGATCGCGCCTATGCGCTCGGGTTGGTTAATCAAGTGGTCGAGCCCGGCAAACAAGTTGAAGCTGCAATGGTTCTTGCTGAAAAGATTGCACTGTCTGCACCAATGGCAGTGGCAGCGAGTCGTCGTGTGATTCTCGCTTCTGCCTACTCAACTGACGAAGAGCTAATAGAGATGACCAACAAAGAGTTTGCGCCCATCTTGAAATCTGAAGACACAAAAGAAGGACTTACTGCATTTATTGAAAAGCGTGCACCACAGTGGAAGGGCCGTTAGAGCTTCTTCCCAACAATGATTGTCTGAGCGACTAAACCATGTCGTTCGAAAAGATTCTTCATGGCGCGATCGCCAGGTAAAGCACTTGATTGAAGCCAGGTCGCGTTCAACTCTCGCAGTTCACTTATGCATGCAAGAACAAGTGCGTCGCCGATACCGATGTCTCTACTGGCAGATTCAACAAACACAGAATCAATTGACCAATCGTTTGCATTTCCAGTGGTGGCAACTAAAGAGCCCATCACCGTTGTGCCAACACCGGCAACTAGTGCCAGGGTTTGCGTCAATTCTTTTGAACTCGCCAAAGTTGAACCGCGGTATTGCGTGGCCTCTTGTTCTGACAGTGATTGATGACTTGCGAGAATCGCAGCATCGTCTAGCCCCGCATGACGAACAAAGATAGAATGATCAGGCACTTGTTGAATCGTCTTTTGATGACGGCCGATCGACTACCTTGCGAGCTTCTCTGACAGCTTGGTCTACGGCGAACTTCCCCACCATCTTCGCTGATGGGGCCTGTTTCTGAAGCGCCGTGAGAATCTCGTTGAACTTACGTGCGCAATCTTTTGAAAACGCTGAGAGGTTCACAGTGTCACTTCACAAAGACAGGACACGCATCGTCACCGATGGGACACATTGGTGCATTCTTGCGGACGAGAAGGAAACAACTGTTGCACAGCAGTTCATCAGCACGCTTCGGTTGCAGTTCGTCATCACCAGTTGAGCGTTCTTCGTTATCTGGTACTTCGTCTTCTTCCGCTGGAAGGTCTTCGCTGGCGAGGCGATCTTTCAGAATCTTTGAGAGGTCTTCTTCTACGTCATCTGGTGCAACCATGTCGTCGTCATCGTCGTCGTCGTCGCCTGGCTTACGCACGATGGTGGCGCCCATGGAGTCGTCATCATCTTCATCGTCGTCAAGCAAAGCATCTTCATCGTCCTCAATCAGAGGCTCATCAAGTTCCAGTTCCTCAAGGTCGTCGATTTCGTCCCCATCGAGGTCAATCTCCAGTTCAATCTCTACTGGTTCAATCTTCTTCTTAGCCACTATGTGCTCCTAAATATGTGCAAGGACTTGCGGCGGGATACTAGGCATAAAACAGTGCCAATAGGCGAATACTAGAAAAATACCACCAGACCGTGACGGTTGTCACTGGGCCTGATTACTAGCTTTTTGTTGTGCGCTTTGACTCGGCACGGCGCTCTGACTCAAGCCGCTCCAGCTCTGGGACTTCAGTTGTCATGTGAGACATCGCAGCGGCAACGGCATGATGGCCGGCCTTCTCAGAGATCTGTTTATGCATCTCCAGAGCCACCCTGCGGTACGAAGGATGGCCTTGTGGACCTGAACGCAGTTCGAGCATATGCATCGCCTCACGGGCATTGAACTGCATTACGTAGCGGATTCTGTAGGCCATTGAGACCGCATAGCTGGCCTGATACGGATGGTCGGCAGCAAGAGCGTCATACAGCGACGATGAGCGAGCCATGACTTCATCAAACATCTCTGCTCCCCCGGCTGCATCCACAAGTTCTGGACGCGTGTACCCGTGGTACGGAGTCAACGGTTGCCATTCGATTGTTAACAGGCGGTGACGCTGCATATCACGGAATGCGCCGTAGTCAGACAAGACATCGAAACGGTAATCGATGCTTTCGAATGCTCTACCTGGGCGATGTCGACGATTGTCTCGATTTCCGATGTAGGCATTGAGAATATCGGTCTTGTCTTCAACACTCATCGCTTCTACTCGCATGCGAATTTGAGACTCTGGCAAATGTGAATACTGGTAGCAGGCAGCTGCAACCAACTTGTTCTCGCCATCCGGATCAAAATCGATCAACGTCACCTCATCTACATCTGTTGCAATCACGTCACCCATGATTGAGTCAACAATGTCTGTCATGGCCGCAGTGTTTGTCGAAAGATAGTCAGACCACTTCACTCCACGTTCGGGAACATCAACGCGACGTAGAAATGAAGGAATTACCTTGCGAAGTTCTACAAGCATCATGTCTGCGTAGTAACGCGCTTCTGGGAGCGGATGAGCCCGCATACGCAATAGAAGCTGTTCGTAGCCCTGACCGCTTCCATAAATTCCGACATTGGACAATGACGATGCTGGCAATAACCCGCGCACCGCATCTAGCGCCTTGGCGCGAGTGGCCTGTCGGTAGACAAAGTCGCTGTCCTTGGGCCCCTTGACAACAGTCGCACGTACATGATCGGTAACCAATTCGGCTAGCTGACTGTATGAATCGAACATGCGGTCCATATCGCCCACGTAACGCGTGCCAAATCGACCTTCAAGAATGTCCGGATCACGGTAGTAGCGGTAACGCCCACCGAGTCTGTCGTCATAAGCGATGTAACGAGTACTTTGCTCGAGGTAGCTCATTAAGCGTCCCCACTCGAGAATCTTGGTCAAAATGTTTGAAGCCTGCTCGCATGCAAGGTGTACGCCGCCAAGTTGCGCCACAGAGTCATCACCGTATTCAACGAATACTTTTTCATACAGAGTCTCAGCTCTGTCTACCCCGACTGTTGCGTCGACCGCTTGATCGCCAGCAATTTCCAAGTCGTTCACGAACTCGTCGAGAAACAAACGACGAAGGCTTCGAGGGCTACGGCTGTAACGCGCAAACAAGGCACCCTTTACAACTTCAGGAAGGTTGACTAACGCAAAAACTGGAAGATCAAGATTTGTAAAATAACGACGCAGAATGTCTGATTCCGCATCTGTAAATTCCTCGGGAACATAAACACTCACGGCAACTGAGCCTAGGAGTCACGTGGGGCGCTACGAGGGATACCGCTAGAGCACATTCTTGTCTGGGTTGGCAGCGCCAAATTCAGCTGCAACGGCGACTTGGCGTTCAGGAGACGTCCAGTAATCAATGGCCGTCATTGCCATGGCTTTCGCTCCATCCAGAACTGCCTTGTCTGCCATAGGCGAGCGTGCGAACTGTGCAAATTGCTTCGTGTGTATCGAAGTACCAGAAGGAGCAGACGCAATCATGGGGTGAATTGACGGCACCAAATGGCTGACATTTCCCATGTCGGTACTTCCGACAACTCTGTGTCCGCCTTGCCGAGGATCAGTGACGGTTCGTCCAAGGCGTAGTGCATTGTGCGCATACATTGTCCCCATGGTGTTGTTTGTCACCATGTCTGCGTATGCGGCACCAATCCATTCGTGCGATACCGAACAACCACATGCATGAGCACCGGATTCGAGTGCCGCAAGAACACGCGGCTTCAGAGCGGCCAAAGAAGTGACATCGTTAGATCTGACGTACCATTCGGTCGATGCTTCGCTAGGAACAATGTTTGGCTTGTCTCCTGATTTCAGAAAGATTCCGTGAACGCGTTCAGTGGGCAAGATGTGTTGCCGCAAAGTGGCTACTGCCATGTACCCGAGGACGGCTGCATCGAGCGCGTTTCGACCCAGATGTGGAGCCGCCGCCGCATGTGATTCCAGTCCGCTGTATTCGACTAGTAACTGTTGTAGCGCGATGGCATCGATAGTCGCTAAGTCTGCATCTGCAGGGTGAACCATCATGGCTAGATCAACACCGGTTAACGCACCGTTGCGTGCCATCAGGATTTTTCCACCCCCACCCTCTTCGGCTGGTGTTCCCATATACCGAACACGGCCTCCGGAATCCTTTGCGATTGACGCAAGTGCTAGGGCAGCTCCAAGACCAGCGGCGGCAATGATGTTATGTCCGCAGCCATGCCCAATTTCTGGCAACGCGTCGTACTCGCTCATGATGCAGACAGTTGGTCCGGTTCCGACGTCACCCGAGAAACCTGTGGGGCAATCGAAGGCTCCCAATTCAACGGGAACGCCTAAACCGTTTGCTGATCTGGTCAAAAGTTCTGAGGCAAATACTTCTTCGTAGTTCTGCTCCGGATGATCGTGAATCTCATGACTAACTCTGACGAGTTCATCTGCGTTCGAATCAATCAGATTGCACGCGCGCGTCTTTAGTTCCTCAACTTCTGAAATTTTCACAATTGTGTTCCGTGATCAAGAACAATCTTTCCCAGTTGTTCACCACGCTCAAG
>JBIILS010000084.1:0-5131 GCA_044232585.1 Ilumatobacteraceae bacterium | reverse complement strand
CGAATCTAAAGAGCGCGTGCCTTTAAGTGTGCGTTGCGGCGCACCATTGGTTGTGTGAAGAGCGTTGAGGCAGGTGACCCGCCGCTAATTGCATCTGCCGCCAGAATGATTGCAGCAGCGGTGTACGCACTGTATTCATCGGCTGGGAAACGAACGATCATCTTGTCTGGTTCTGCTGGGTAGACAATCCCTGTCCAGTACGCACCGTCTTCACGACGATGAGGCATGGTCCACAATATGAGTTCACGAGCAATGTCACGGTCGCCAGCTGCGCAATGTGCAATGGCGCATTCACTTGTTTCTGCTGCAGTGACCCACTGTTCGTCATCAACACAACGCACACCACGATCGTCAAGAACAAAGCGATCCCATCCTTCAGCAAGGCGGGCTTTTGCGCGAGCTCCAGTCATTGCGCCGGTGAGTACGGGGTAGTACCAGTCCATTGCCCACCGAGCCTTCGGCTCAAATGCGCCAAGATCTGTTGCGATGAGATGATCAATTGCATCTGCAGCTGCTGTCCACTCGGGTTGTGAATCACCAAGAAGATCACCGATTGCAGCGCCACAATGAAGTGCATGGCGAATGCTGGAAGAACCAGTAAGTAGTGCGTAGTCCCATGGCTTCGAATCAGTTTCGCGTGCCCAGATGATTGAACCATTCTCGCGGCGCATCGAAAGCACCCAGGAGAGCGCCTTGCGAACAGTTGGCCACAATTCAGAAACAGCTGCAAGGTCGCGCGTACAGAACCAATGAGTCCATACGCCAACTGCAATGTATGCAGTGACGTTGGTGTCTAGCTTGGCATCTTCAATTGTTCCGTCTGGCATGTAGTAGTTGAACCACGAACCATCTTCATGCTGAATGTCAGCGAGCCACTTGTATGCAGACAGAGCTGCTTCGTCACGACCCATGACGTTTAGTGCCATTGCAGTTTCAACATGATTCCAAGGATCACAGTGACCGTTCGGATACCACGGGATCATCCCGTTTGGTAATTGCAACGCCTGAATTGAATCTGCAGTACGCGCAAGGTCAGCAGTAGTGAGAATTCCTGGAAGATGAGGCATGGAACGTGCGGTCATACTGATGCTCCGACGGTAAGTGGCTTACGCGAGTACACAACAAAACTTTTGCCCATGAGAGGGCTGAGCGCGCGCTCGGCAACTTGCATAGAACGCGGCTGAGTCATGATGTCCCACTCGAGGAATTCGCGATACTTCTTCACCAAAGAATGATCGTTATTGCGGGGACCGACTGCACACTTCAACCACCAATAGGGTGAGTGCAAAGCATGTGCGTGGTGGCTGTCAATTACTTCAAGTCCAGCAGAACGAAGTTTTGCTTTCAGCTCGGTTGCTGAATAGATACGAACATGGCCACCGACGCTCTTTGGGGCGTGGTATTCGTCAGACAACATCCAGTTGATTTTCTCTGGCCACCACGAGGGGACAGTGACACCAAGTGAACCGCCTGGCTTCAAAACGCGATGAAGTTCTGAAAGAACACTGACATCATCTTGGATATGTTCAAGAACTTCAGATGTGACAACACAATCAAAGGTGTTGTCCTCGAAAGGGAGCTTTGTGGCATCACCACGAAGTACTCCGCCGTATGCCTTATCGGTGATTTCTTTCGCCTCAAGCATTGCGCCAAAAGTATTGCGAGTCATCACAACTTCGTCTGTGGCGTAATCAAGAGCGAACACGGTGGCACCTTGGCGTGCTGCTTCGAATGCGTGACGACCAAAGCCGGCTCCTGCATCAAGAAACTTGTCACCTGGACGAAGACCGAGGCGGTTAAAACGAATTGTCAACATGTCAGCGACGCTTTACTAGTTTGACGCGATTATGGGGCATGTCGAGCACTTCGCGGTATTGCTCAACTGTAAGTTCGGCACAATGTTTCCATGTCCAACGTGAAATAACACGTTGACGACCTGCTTCACCAATTCGGGCTCGTAGTTCTGCGCTGTCGAGACCAGTAGCGATGACTGCTGCGAGTGCTTCTGAATTTGCAGCAGGGCATTGCAGCACGGTCTCATTGTGTGTGCCTGTGACTTCTGGCAATGCGCCACCGTCTGTTGCAACAAGACAAATGCCTGTGCTCATAGCTTCAATTGCGGGAAGGCTGAAACCCTCATACAGGCTTGGCACAACAGCTAGTTCGGCTTCGGCGTACAACTCAACGATGCGCTCATCTGTGACGCCAGAAACGAAGTCGATATGAGGACGTAATCCGAGCGAATCAATAAGGTCCATGCTGTGGCCAGGACGAGGCTTACCAATAATGGTGAGACGAATATCGCGGTCTTTGCGCAAGAGGGCCATTGCTTCAAGCAAGTAGGACAAACCCTTGAGTGCAACGTCAGCTGACGCAGTGGTGATGAGTCGGCCGGGTTGGCGTGAAATGTGTGGTTGTGGCTTGAAAAGATCCGGATCAACTCCGACAGGAACGAGACGCATGCGGTCGCGCGAAACACCCATGTCTTTGTTGATGTCAGTGATGCTGTTTTCGCTTACGACAACGATGCGGGGCATCTTGCTTGCAACTTTTCCTTGCATGTCAACAAACGAATACCAGCGACCAACAGAGCGACGCTTCCAGCGACTTGGGGCATGACTCATTTCCAATTCACGATCTTTCGTGATGGGGTGGTGCAACGTGACGATTGTTGGAATCAGTTTTTCAATCTTCAGAATGTCCCAACCAAGGCACTGGTTGTCATGCACTAAGTCGAAGTCGTTCACGCGAGGCGTCAGTGTGCGAAGTGCGCGTTTTGAAAATGCAAGAGGTTCAGAGAATTGACCTGTCATGAAACGAGCGGTCTCTACAACATCAGGCCATGTCTTGATTTCCCAATATGCGGGTACGCGACCCGGATACGTGTCATTGAAAATATCGAGGCTCGGCAGCTTGTGCATCGTGATGCGATCATCAAGAACTGGGTATGGCTGCCCGCCAAAAACTTCTACAGAGTGTCCGAGATCAGCAAGAGCCTTCGTGAGGTGACGTGTGTAAACACCTTGTCCACCAACATGTGGTTTACCGCGATACGTGAGGTATGCAACACGCAACGGGCCATTGGGGTCGTAGGTGCCTGACATAGGCAGTAGAGGCTAACTGGCACCAATCCGAATGGCTCGGGCACGGCTGCGGGCTAGCCATGCAAAAGCAATCAATAAAGCCCAGATATAGACCGCATTCCCCATACGTGAGTACAACGTACGGCCCGACCGAAGCTGAATTGTGCGCTCGACTACTCGTTGTTCACTGATTGATGTGCGGTCGTGAACGACTCCGAAAGAATCAATAAAGGCACTAAAGCCGGTGGGTGAAATCTGTACAACATCGCGACCTTGTTCAAGGGCGCGTAAACGTGAGGCTGCTATTTGTTGTGTCTGCAAAATTGTCCAGGTGTAACTCGAACCATTGGTGGGGTTAATGATGAAGGTTGCGCCATCGGCGATTCCTTCATTGACGCGTCCGCCAAAAAATATTTCCCACGAAATTGCGACACTTGCACGAGTGTCTGCAACATCAAGCCAGCCGCGCGAATCGCCGGCCCGCGCGTCTCGCGGTACCAAATCCGTTGGTGCACCAAGTGCTTTCAACAGTGAACGCATTGGCATGTACTCACCGAATGGAACACGACGCACTTTGTCATAACGGCCGGTGATCGAACCATCTGGGTTAACGACCACTTGTGCATTCGTAAATTGACCTTCACCTGCATCTTCGGTAATACCGACAATGAACGGAACATTCAAGCGTTGTGCTTGTTGTGCAATCTCTGTGTATTCAGAACTATCGACAAAGAGTCCTTGATTCGTAATGCTGATGGCGTTCTCTGGCCAAATCACTGCATCACGTACTTGATTAGGTTGGAGAGTTTTTGTTGCAGCCATATGAACACCAAAAACATCACGTGGGTTCGTATCAACTGCGTGAGTTCCTTGTTCGCCACCACCTTGAACAATGGAAAGATTCAAAGTGCGGCCAGTCGACTGTGTGTTGTTCCAGGTATTTCCCAGAAGAACCAAAATTCCGACAACGAATATTGCGCGAAAGCGGCGATGCGTCAAAGCGAGATACAAAGTGGCGGTTGTAATGCCAATGACACCCATAAGTGGAGCAAGATCAGCAAGCGGGCCTGACACCTGCCCAATTGCAAGTGTGGCTAGGGGTACGCCACCGAAGGGGAACGACAATCGCAATACTTCTGCAAGCGAATGACAAACAATCAGCGCAGTTCTATGTGAGTAGTCATTGGCCGACAGGGTGGCTGCAACGTAACTAGCGATGCCATGCATCACGCAGAAGATCAGGATTGCAACTATGTATCCGGGTGCTGTGAGAAACCACATCCACGCCATTGAGGGTAAGAACCATGCAGCCGCAAAAAGAAAGCCAGTCGAAAAAGCGTTATCTCTTCGACGTAACGCCGCAGAGCCGTACAACGCAATGCCAATAAAAGCGAGTGGCCACCAACCCCATGGCGGCATGGATGCTGCAACTAATAATCCGGCAAGGACGAGAAGAAACGAACTCCGTCTCATGTTATTTACGAATGTAGCGAGGCAAGGTGAGCGAGAGTGGCTTCGCCTGCGCTACGTGCTTGTTGCACGCAAGCGGGGATTCCGATACCTCTGTAACTAGCACCAGCAAAGACTATGCCAGGAGCAGCGGTACCGAGCGAGTGCTCCAGTTCTGCAAGGCGCGCAAAATGATTGGGCCTGTATTGCGGGAACGATTCTGCCCAACGGCTAACCCGAATCTCTGATGGAGTCATATCAACTCCGAGATGCAGTTTCATATCTGCAAGCGCAAGGTTGATGAGTTTGTCATTGTCGAAATGCAGCACTTCAAGACCGTCGCGACCCAATGACACGCGAAGAATCATGGAACCATCGTCGGGGCGCCAGTGAGCCCACTTGTTTGAACCAAATGATGCAGCAGACACCCATCGTTGATCAGGTTTTGGCACCAAGTAGCCACTGCCCTTAAGACGAGCTGGCCATTGAGATGCAGGAATTGCCATGGTGATCAGAACCACTGACGCATGAGACCATTGGCCAAGAAGATCTGCTGCACGTTCATCGAGGGGGCGAACAAAGTGAGAACTTGGTTTTGC
>JBIILS010000003.1:0-60895 GCA_044232585.1 Ilumatobacteraceae bacterium | reverse complement strand
GGACAGCCATGTCTCGCCTCACGGGGCTATTGCGGGTCGTGGTGTTCGGAATCATCATTGGACAAACTGCTCTTGCCGACGCATTTGACGGAGCTAACAATTCCCCGAACTCAATTTATGAACTTCTTGTCGGCGGTCTTCTTGCTGCAAGTCTGGTTCCCCTCTTCACTCGCTTTGCCGAAGATGACGACGAGGAAGCAACGAATGCAGTGGTGTCTGTCTCCCTTATTGTTCTTGCAATCGCTACCGCCATTGCAGTGGCCGCTGCACCTTTAATCTTCCGTCTGTTTTCGTTACAGGTCAGTCCACTTGTAGATCCGGAACAGTTCCGTCACGCCGGCACGCTGATGTCACGAATCTTTCTCATTCAGATCTTCTTCTACGGTCTAACAGCAATTGGCTCAGCACTCCTCAATTCACGGCGCCACTTTTTTGCCGCTGCATGGAGCCCAGTTCTTTCAAACGTCATCACCATCACAGTGCTTCTCATCATCCCGTTCACTCGTGACGGAACACCCAGCCTTGAAACAGTTCTTTCAGACCACACCTTTTTCTGGCTGTTCACTATGTCTGCAACGGCAGGCGTTATGGCAATGGGATTAGTGCTAATCCCCGCTCTGAAACGCGCCAACATCGCTATTCGTTTCACCCCCAACTTTGGCCACCCTGCAGTGCGCACCATGATCAAGCTTTCTTCATGGACCTTCGGGTACGTGGTGACGAACCAAGTGGCCCTAGTTGTCATTAAGAACCTGGCTGAACCAGGTAGCGGAAACCAAGATGCCTACAGCAAGGCATTCACATTCTTTATGTTGCCTCATGGCCTTCTTGCAATTTCAATTGCCACAACGTTTGTTCCGGAACTTGTCCGACGTGTGCGTGCCGGAGACAAAGCTGGTTTCAAGTCATGGCTTACTTCCGGAGTGCGGTGGATCAGCATTCTCACAATTCCTGCATCTGTAGCAATTGTCATTCTCGCCCATCCAATTATCAGCGCAATCTTGGAACATGGGCACTTCAACTCAATCGCTTCTCACAACACTGCTCGTGCGCTCGCCGGATTCTCTGTCGGACTAGCTGGCTTCTCTGTTTACATTTTCTGCCTTCGTGGCTTCTATGCACATGGCGACACTCGCACACCGTTCTATATCAACCTGTTCGAAAATGGCTTGAACATCATCTTGGCATTGTTCCTTGTCGAGCGACATGGAGTTCTTGGATTAGGACTTTCGTTCGGAATCGCCTACATGATCGCATCTGTTGTCGTTTTGTGGCTGCTACACAAGAAGTATGAAGCCGTCCAGTGGCTCAGTCTTCTTTCGCTGATCTGGCGTGCCACCGTGGGTAGCGCAGTAATGGGTGCAGCCGTGTGGGGGTTAGAGCATGTCTTGGAACCACGTTCAGGAATGTCACAACTTGCCGAACTGTTCCTCTGTATCGGTGCAGGTCTTTTTGTCTACATCGTTTCCCTCTACGCACTGCGCGTACCTGAAATGCACAACCTTGCTTCAGTGTTACCGTCGCGCGGAACAGACCACGAAACTACTTTGAACTAGTCACTGGTTCACGAGTACAACAAGGTCGTCACGATGTACGGTCTCGACAACTGCAAGATCCGTTAGATCAGCAGTGCGCTTACCCATACTCGCTGCAGCTACATCTGATGACATGGCCGTTAGACCCCGAGCCAGCAAATCACCCGTTTGAGTAACGACTTCAACAACTGCACCCACATCAAACGAGCCTGTTACCGCAGTAACGCCAGCTGGCAACAGAGAAGTGCCCCGCAAAACCAAGGCATCACGTGCGCCAGCATCAACAACTATCGAACCTTCAACCTCAGCTGCAAAAGCAATCCATAACTTCCGAGCTGACAACTGACGATTGTGTGGCAAGAATCGGGTGCCTACAGCATCGCCATTAATTGCAGCCATTACGGCTGAATCAGATTCAGCAGCAGCAATCACTGCTGTTACGCCAGACCAAGAAGCGATACGAGCAGCAGCCAGTTTCGACGCCATACCACCACTACCTCTGTCGGAACCAGCTCCTGATGCCGACACCGACAAAAGTGGGTCATCGGCAGCAACAACCGAGATCACTGTTGCATCGGAATTTGTTCGTGGGTCAGACGTGTACAGCCCTGCAGTATCTGTGAGCAGCACCAGCAGGTCGGCAGACACCAGATGAGCGAGAAGAGCTGCAAGGTGATCATTGTCGCCGTATCGAATTTCATTGTTGGCTATCGCATCGTTTTCATTGATGATGGGAACGCAACCCAGCTCGAGTAGTCGACCAATGGTGTCACGGGCATGTAGATACTGTTGGCGATCAACAAAGTCATGTGGCACCAAAAGAACCTGTGCTCCGACAAGTGAGAACTGCTTGAGAGCAGTGTTATATGCAGCCATTAGTTGTGGTTGACCAACAGCTGACAACGCCTGAAGAGAAAGAACATCATTGGGACGTTCCGCCAACCCGAGCCCGGCTACGCCCGATGCGACCGCACCGGATGTCACCAATAAAACCTCATGTCCTTGCGCACGCGCTGCAGCTAGCTGCTGTGACACAAGCTGAATTACTTCAGTCTTGATGTGACCCTCTGAGTTGGTGAGGGAGGAAGTGCCCACTTTGACGACGACGCGCATCGCTACAGCATCACACTTCTGGCACGAATTCGAAACTGAATTGTGCAACCCAGACTACGTCGCCCTCTCGGACCCCTGCTTTAGACAGCAATTTGGGTATTCCGAGCTTGGCGAATTTTTCGTCGATGTAGTTCAAAGCAACAGGCGTAGTGACGTCGTTCAGCGCCACAACCCGCTCGGCATTGCGTCCGTGAATGCGGTACTCGTTCTCCCCCATCTGTTCCACCCAGGCATGCTCTGTATCAGGGCGCATGATGATGGTGGCTTCGACTGTTGGCTCGGCTGCACGCGCGTACTTCACTTGTTGGGCGAGAGAGCCGATAATGCTTCGAACGTTGGTCATGGTGATTGCAGACATCGACGGATGTGGCCACGCTGCCAAAGTGTCAGCATCAATACTGTCGGTCTTTGTGCCCACAATGAGGAATGGCCTTTCGAGAAGGTCTGGGCGATAATTCCCAACTTCGTGCTGCAAGATGCGCAACTGCTCGTCAGGTGCTATGCCGTCAAGTGCGACAAGGTCAATGAGATAACAAAGAACGCGCGCACGCTCAATGTGTCGAAGAAATTGATGACCTAATCCGCGGCCTTCACTTGCACCCTCAATCAAGCCAGGAATGTCGGCCATGATGAACTCTGTTGTGTCGTCAATGCGAACAACACCAAGATGTGGCTCAAGAGTGGTGAATGGGTAATTCGCAATCTTTGGTTTTGCAGCAGACACCGTGCTGATAAAAGTGCTCTTTCCCGCATTTGGGAAACCAACCAATGCAACATCGGCCATTAACTTGAGTTCCAATTTCAACCAACGCTCGGTTGCCTCTTCACCCTGTTCAGCAAACGTTGGTTCACGACGACGGTTGTTGAAGAACTTTGCGTTTCCTCGTCCGCCGCGACCACCAGGAGACGCCAACCACTTGTCGCCATGATTCACAAGATCAGCCAACACTTCGCCGGAATACATATCGCGGGCAACAGTTCCCTCTGGCACGGCAATTATCAAGTCTTCGCCACGACGACCGTGAAGGTCTTTACCTTTTCCGTGCACTCCATCTTTCGCACGACGGTGCGGGTGATCACGAAATGCCAGCAATGATGCAACGTTGCGGTCGGCGACAAGCCAGACATCGCCGCCCTTGCCACCGTCACCACCGTTCGGGCCACCCATTGCTTCAGGCCCTTCGCGACGGAACGCCACGCAGCCAGCTCCGCCCTGGCCACCTTTGACATTCAGTTGGGCTTCGTCGACAAAAACACTCATAAGACTGTCTCAAGGCTACTGGCGCATCGTCGTCCATCTCGGCGACACACCACTCACCTATCGTGGTGATGTGGAAAAGGATTCGACTACAGACCGCGCAGTGACCTGGGTCTCCACCATGTCGGGCTTTAATGCCGATTTGGGCATCACCGTGGCACATGCAGACTCCTGGGCCGGTATCGGCACTACAGACATTGCAGATCGTTCAACACGCGAAGCTGCCCTTGCTGGCGCTCTTGCCCCACTTGCTACTCACGCAGTTGGACCTGGCCATCGAGCAATCCCCGAAGATGCAGACCCATACCGCACCTGTTTCGAACGTGACCGTGACCGCATCTTGCACGCATCTTCTTTTCGCCGACTTGCCGGAAAAACTCAAGTGTTTGTATTCCCCGATGATCATCAACGCACTCGACTAACTCACGCACTTGAAGTTGCCCAAGTAGCCGTATCAATCGCGCGTGTGCTGCGACTCAATGTTGCTCTCACAGAAGCAATGGCATTGGGTCACGACTGCGGTCACGGCCCAGGCGGTCATGCCAGTGAAGACGCGCTTTCGCCGTACATCGACGGCGGCTACGACCATGCTGTGTGGGGTGCAGACAAAGTTCTCGTTCCGCTCAACTTGTGCATCGAAACGCTCGACGGAATTCGCAATCACAGTTGGTCACGACCAGCCCCACAAACTGCCGAAGGCGAAGTTGTCAGTTGGGCAGACCGCATTGCATATGTATGTCACGACTTTGAAGACGCAGTTGACGCCGGGATTGTCACACCAGACCAATTACCCCGCCTCGTACGCGAACGTTGCGGCAGCACCCGACGCGAACAACTGGGCGCCTTCATCACCGGAATGATCAATGCAACAGCACATTCAGGTCGCATTGGCATGGAGCCTGATGTCGCTGAAGCGTTGTCGTTGTTTCGGCAATTCAATTACGAACGCATTTATGATCGACCCGAATCAAAGGCTCAAGCCAACAGCGTTATCAGTATGTTGCGCACGCTCATCGACCACTACATCAAGACGCCGTTGCTACTGCCTGCTTGGCACGAGACACCGTTCGATCCTGGTTCACATGCGGCAATCACCGAAGCCGTCTCTTATGTTGGAGGCATGACCGACCGCTTTGCATGCCGCCAAGCAGTCACCCTGCTTGATTACCCGACAGACAAACTTCCACAGGGCATCGATACCTTGTTGTCAGACCAATAGATTCCAGAAACGCAAAAGGCACACCCGAAGGTGTGCCTTTTGAAAGATATTTGGTTTAGTTATTCAGCAGTTGGCTCGATAGGCAGAACGTCAACAATTTTGCGGCCTTTACGCTCGCCAAACTTTACGTTTCCATTCACCATTGCGAACAATGTGTCGTCTTTACCAATGCCGACGTTCTTACCTGGATGGGTGCGAGTGCCGCGTTGACGAATAAGAATTGTGCCTGCTGTAATGAGTGTTCCGTCGAACACCTTTACGCCAAGTCGTTGTGCATTTGAGTCGCGGCCGTTACGTGTAGAACCGCCGCCTTTAGTCTTTGACATGGTTGATCAGCCTTTCGCGATGGATGTGATTTCAACAAGAGAATATTGCTGGCGGTGACCAAAGCGACGACGCTGGTTGGTGCGCTTTTTGTACGTGAAGCCGTTGATCTTCACTCCCTTTTCGGTACCGATGACGCGTCCTTTAACGGATGCGCCCTTCAACTGGTCTGGAGTTGAGAGCACCGTGGTGCCGTCAACAAGGAGAACGGGTGTGAGGGAGACCTCGGTACCGTCTTCGACGTGCAAGAGCTCAAGCTGGACCTTTTGGCCCTGAGAGACTTTTTCTTGTTTGCCACCTGAGGCGATTACTGCGTACATAGCGGGTTTAAACCTATCTGCGGGTTGGGGTTACGACAATCGCCGAACCAATGTTTTAGAGGGATTGGAGGAATTTCTTAGTCGAGAAGGCCGAAATCGACCTTGAATCCGAGGCCAGCACATTCTGGACACTCAATGGCAAAGGCCGTAGACAGGCCCTCCCCGATTCGTTTACGAGTCATCTCGACGAGTCCTAGTTCTGAAATATCAAAGACTTGGGTTCGGGTCTTGTCACGACTGAGAGCTTGGCGGAAGGAATCGATGACCTTACGGCGATTGTCTTTGATCTCCATATCGATGAAGTCAATAACAATGATGCCGCCAATGTCACGCAGACGTAGCTGACGCGCCACCTCTTCGGCAGCTTCCAAGTTGTTCTGGAAAACCGTTTGTTCAAGGTTCGAGGTACCAACATTCTTGCCAGTGTTCACGTCGATAACTGTGAGGGCTTCTGTGTGTTCGATAATCAACGAACCACCTGATGGCAGCCACACCTTGCGGTCGAGAGCCTTATGCAATTGCTCGTGAATATGTTGAGTTTCAAACAATGAGATTGGTTCAACTTCACGGTCAAAGAATTCAATGCGATCTGCAAGTTCCGGGTTGAAAGCCGAGACATATCCATGAACTTCTTCGTACAGTGCCCAGTCGTCAATAAGGACACTGCGATATTCAGCATTGAACTCTTCACGAATAGTACGTACGGCAAGTTCTGGTTCGCGATACAACAATTCAGGACCAGTTGACTTAGCAGCTGCTTCTTCGATCTTGGCCCACTCTTCAAGCAGACGAGTCATATCAGCAGTGAGTTCATGCTCAGTTGCGTGTTCTGCAGCAGTACGAACAATGACGCCGTGATGTGCTGGCTTCACGCGATCAAGAATCTGACGCAAACGACGACGTTCAGTATCAGCAAGACGCTTTGAGATGCCGTAGGTCTTTGAATTGGGAATCAACACCACGAACCGACCAGGAAGAGAAACTTCCTGCGTGAGGCGAGCACCTTTTGCCCCAATTGGATTCTTCGTGACTTGGCACAAAATCATTTGACGAGAACGAAGGATGTGCTCGATACGAGCGGTGTCTTTCGTTTCAACATCTTCTGGGTCGTATTGCACGTCGCCGCGATACAAAACAGCGTTCTTTGGTGTTGAGATATCAACAAACGCTGCTTCCATTCCGGGAAGGACGTTTTGAACGCGACCGTGGTAGATATTTCCGTGAATCTGACCTACATCATCTGCCGGACGACTGACGTAGTGCTCCATAAGGCTGCGGCCTTCCATGACCGCTACCTGGGTGACTCCGTCACGAACTTGTACACACATTTGGTATCTGCCAACAGGACGACCATTGCGCTCACGACCTTTACGGCGTTCGATGATTTCAGCATCAACTTCTGGTCCGCGCAGAACTGGTCCGCCACCGGAACGAGATTTTCCACGACCACCGCGGCGACGCTTCTTGTTGCCGGAGGACTCACCATTTGAACTAGCAGCCGGAGCAGGTGCAGCCGACGGACGGGTGTCGCCAATCTGTGGCTTGCGGTTCGGGTCAGCTATCTGGCCAGCTGGACGAGCGCCAGGACCTTTCGGTGCAGTTTCTGCACTGGCAGAGCCATCAGCTGACTTTGTGCGATTTTTCCCACCACGAGAACCACGACGGCGCTTCTTCGGACCTGATGGGCCCTCGCCTTGCGTGCTTCTCTGATATGTGTCTTCGGCTGTCGATTTATCGGCAGAACCGTTCGTGTCCATGAAATTCCCTTCTCACGTCGCGCAAACAAGCGCGCCATGCGGATCTGGCTGCTGCCGTGAAGTGGCGCAACCGATCCTCGGCCATTTGTAAGGATAGCCCCGTTAGTTACCTGAAGCGCCGCATATGAACGCTTTGGACCATGCCAATCATGATCGCAAAGGCCACCGTGTGGGACCCGCCATAGGAAACAAAGGGCAAAGGCACCCCCGAAACAGGCGTAATACCCATTGTCATACCTATGTTCTGGAACCCCTGCCACAAAATGATGGTGAAGACGCCGGCGCAGAGCAACGTGCCGAGGCGGTCCTGGCACAGCTGAGCCGTGCGGTAGATCCGCCACAGGACGACGCCAAATAACCCAAGTACTATGCCCCCGCCCAACATGCCGAACTGCTCGCCAATGGCAGAAAAGATGAAGTCAGTTGATTGAACCGGAATAAACGAGCCATTGGTCAGTGGCCCAGACAGATACCCCTTGCCCCAGAAGCCACCTGTTGATACCGCACGCTTAGCAAAACGAACTTGCAAGATGAGTTGCTGCAAACTGGCCGAATCAGAGTTCTGATTCAAGAATCCTGTGATGCGACGCAACTGGTAATCCTTGACCAACCCAGAGACGACCCCTGCCACAGCAGAGACAACCGCAATGGACGTAATCAATGCGATGTACCTAAGGCGAGCGCCCGCAACGAGCAATACGCCCATTGCCGAAGCGACAAGAACAGATGCTGAACCAAGGTCGGGTTCGATACCTACGAGAAAAACAGGAACACCGATGATGAATAGAGCTTGAATGAATCTCTCATATGGAAGATCTTCCCCATCTTCTTCAGACAAAAATCCACATAAGAACAACAGTGATGTCGCTTTTGCTAGCTCCGACGGCTGAACCGCAATCGGTCCAATATCAAACGACAATCGGGCACCGCCTGTTACCGAGCCTGCGACGAAAACAAGCACCAATAAAAGCAGCGTGATCGCATAAAACATTTCTGCATTGCCTCGCAATTGCACGTAGTCGATCCACATGACAACCACCATCACCACAATGGCAATCAACACGAAAATGATTTGCCTTTGCACTGTTTGAAAGGGATCAACACCTCGATTCATCAACTTCATACGAGTCGCTGAATAAATGGCGAATGCTCCGATAATTGTTAATGCACCGACAGCTGACATCAGAATCCAATCGATGTTCCGGGTAGGTGCCGCAAAACCTCTCTTGATGTTGCCCAGGCCCGAGTCAGGCCGACGTGTAAACAATGTTCTGCTCATTAGTCACGCACCGAAGAACCAACGCCGACCAGGCACAACGGATTCGGCAACAACTGAGGCGACGCCACCGCATAACTAGCAGTGTCTAACGGGTCTGCAGGAACAGCCTTAGCCACACTCGTCTTTCCGGCGAGTGCGGTGTACACACACTTCACAACTGGCGCTGCAGCACGTGATCCGTACCCACTTTTTTCCAAATAGGCAACAACCGAATACGGCTGCTTAGGGTCTTTACTAAACGAACCAAATACAGAAGAGTCATTCCACGGAAGATTTCCAGCACCCTGGGCAGTGCCCGTCTTTCCCGCAATCGGCAATGACTTTTTAGGGTACGAACGGAACAACTTCTCACCAGTAGTTGAGTGATAGATATCAGAACGTACGCCGGGGCCATTGATAACACGCGTCAATCCTTGAATAATCGGCTCGAGAATTTCTGGCCGAGCACCGATGTCACGAACAACTTGAGGTTCGGCAAAACTTTGCAGCACTGTGCTCTTCGCAAGATCTACACGACCTGATTTTCCGTTCGGGGTACCAGGCGCCAAAATGGCGTGCACAACCCGCGGCCTCATTACGTAACCACCGTTCGCCAGGGTTCCGTACGCAACTGCTAACTGCAAAGGCGACGCAGACAACAAACCTTGACCAATTGAAAACTGAACATTGTCTCCGACATAGAAGCCCCTACCCTCGTCTTTGGCGATAGCGCCACTTGCGGCAAGACGTTGCTTCAGAGATTTGCTCGGAATCGTCCCAATGAACTCATACGGCAAATCTATTTCAGTCGGGGATCCGAACCCGAACAAGCGAACTTGTTCTTCAAGCACTGGCTTGTTTCCACGTTGCGTGAAAATCTGTTCACCAATCTTGTAAAAGAAAACGTCAGATGAAACAGCGAGCGCAGTCACAACATTGATACGACCGTATTTACACGGAGCACCATTTCCACATACTGCGTTCTTGAAAACGCACTTGACGTTCAGCTGACAACGTTCCTTAGGAATGCTCTCCAGTTTGTACGTTCCTTCGTCTTTCAATGTGTACTTAGTTCCACCAGCTAGTTGACCCGTGTTCAGAGCTGCATAAGCCACAAATGGCTTAAAAGCTGAACCCAAGTTGTAACGACCTGAAATTGCCCGATTCACCAAGATTGATTGGTCAGGGTCTTTCGTTGTTGGAAACAATTCAGCGAACTTCTCAGAGGAGATTCCTGCGTTAAACCAACGATTGTCAAAGTTCGGATAACTTGCCATCGCAACAACAGCACCAGTTTCATGATTCAACACAACTGTAGAACCAGCCGGGGCTTTGTAATACGTGATCTCAGGGTATGCGGGGTCTGGTTGCCCAAAGGACAACACTGATGGCGCTTCTGTACGACGACGCACCATTATTTCTGTCTGAAGTGCTTGTTCCGTAAATTGCTGAATATCCAGATTGATTGATAACTGAATGTCATTGCCAGGAATTGGTTCTTTGCGTTCAATCAACCGAAGTATTCGCCCACGCGAATCCACCTCGTACTTGACATATCCGGACTTCCCTCGCAATGTCGATTCATAGGTCTGTTCAACACCAAACTGCCCAACGCGAGCATCTGGGTCGTACCCAAGATTCTTGTAGTACGTGGTTTCGCTCTCACGTATCGCACCGAGAAATCCGAGAATGTGACTCGCCATTGGTGCATACGGATACTCGCGTCGCCACGTTTCAATGATGTCAATCCCCGGATAATCCTCAGAGCGTTCCCGCAGGAATATTGCCAAGTCTTCTGAAACATCCTCTTTCAGTGGTACCGGTTGCAATTGGTTGTATCTCTTTGACACATAGCGATCTTCCAATTCCTCTACGGACATATTGAGAGCACCCGATAAACGATTCCACATTTGTTGGCGCGCTAAGGGCCCAGAAATCACCGCTCTGTCAAGAGTGATAGTTAGCAGTCGTTCGTTGTCAGCCATGATTCGGCCTTTAATGTCAAAAATACGCCCGCGCTCTGACGTCAATTTCACAGTACGTGTTCGCACTTCTTGAACGCGTTGTTCTAAACCTGGCGCATCAACGGCTTGCAGGAACCACAAGCGAACAGTCAACAACGAACCGAGCAGCATCGCGACAGTCGCAAGAATTGCCAATCGCGACATTCTGCTTTCGCGTGGCATTAGCGAGCAACCGCCGGTTCAGTGAGTGCCCATCGGCACAATCTCTCGGCCGGAACACATAGCAGTGCATTAAACAGGCCGACAATGAGAGCAACGAACAGAACACGCGCATTCAGAATTCCTGTTGCGCCCGTGATTGTGGAAGCGATCGGTAACAAAATCATTCCAATGGCGCTCGCGACAGAGCCGAGCAGCATGCGTGTCCACCACGTTGGTTCGTACACCAAGGATTGGCCGACGCCAGCGAGGTAGCCAACAATTGCAAACACTGCTGCACACAAGCCCATTGGCGTCGTGAGAACCAAGTCATACAACAACCCAATAATGAATCCGGCAATTGCGCCGACATCAGACCCGCGCGCAAGACCAGCAGATGCTGCAAGCAACACCATCACCTGCAAGCAGACGCCAAATGGTCTCATGTCGTTAAACACCGTTGTTTGTAATGCCAACACCATTAGGCCAACAAGAATTAAACGCGCATAGCGATTCTCTGCAAACAACAACACTCGTTCGATCATCGCGTTACAACTCGTTCGGATGAGGGCTGGTACAACAAGATGCGAACAAAGTTCAAGTTCTTCAAGTTCGCTGCCAAAGTGACCTCAAGAATCGGCCCTAGCGTTCCTGTTCTATTCACAACTCGACTGACGGAACCAATAACAATGTCTGGTGGCGCAAGAGATGTTGCTCCACCAGCAGAGATAATTGGAGAACCAACGCGCACTGACCCAAATCTCGGTTGATTTTCTACAAATCGAACAATCGGGGTTCGTGAGATTCCTCTTCCCTCTAATGCTCCGGTCTCACGCAAAGGAACATCAAGTCCCGCCGGAACAGTGATTTCTGAACTCGTTGATTTACCTGGTTGATTCGGGCCTACATCTCCGGCTGGCACAGTCACTTCGCCAGGTAATGGTGCAAGGGTTGATGATGTTGCAATAGTCGCCCCTGGAACAAACCCAGGAATACCTGTTGTGGTGGTCACGCGCGGCAATGTTGTCGTAGTCGTAGTTGAAGTAGTTGTAGTGGTGTCACTCACTGGAGTTCCCGGAACAACCGTTGTCGTCGTCGTTGGTGCAGGAATGTTCACAACTTTCACCGACAACGAATAACCCGGGTCTGTCAACAACATCACAACTGATCGCTTGTTATAGACATCCGTGATCTTGCCGATCATTCCGGCAGCGTTGAGAACTGGCATTCCCACTTTCAAACCGCATTCGGAACCACGGTTGATTTCAACAGTTTGGGTGAAGTTTGATGGAGACTGCCCAACCACTTGAGCAGTACAGGAAGCAATGCCAGCAAGTGTGGGCAACCCATTCAGCGACAACAATTCTTGTGCTTCACGCACGCTGGCAATGGCAGAAATAGTGGAACCTTCGCTGAATGCAACGAGGTCATTCAGGCGATTGTTTTCCTTCACCACATCGTTGTAATTAGTTATGCCGTTCCATGCGTTGCCGATCGGCCGAGTGACAACTTTCGTCGCACTCTCAATTGGGCGAAACACCACACCAAAAGCAGAGCGAGTGAAATTAATGATGGAGCTTCCACGAAGGTCCATCGTGATCAGAATCACAGAGGTAAGCGACAGCAGGAGAATCGCCCGGCGACGCGTGAAGGATAAGTCCGCCACGGGATTAGTACTACAGCTGGTCGAGTCCTGGGAAGGACATCATTCCGCGCATCGCTTCGATGTTTTCAAGCGCACGGCCTGAACCGATAGCGACCGCATACAACGGATCGGGAGCTATGTAGCACGGCATGCCAGTCTCATGAGTCACGCGCTGAGTCATTCCGGACAGCAATGCGCCACCACCCGACAAATAGATACCACGATCCATAATGTCTGCTGCCAATTCTGGTGGCGTGCGATCGAGAGTTGACTTCACAGCATCAATAATGGCAGCAATTGGCTCTGCAATGGCGTCGCGAACATTGGCAGAAGTGATCTCAATGGTGCGAGGCAAGCCCGACACTGTGTCACGTCCGCCAACATCACCTGTGAGTTCTTGGGAAAGAGGCCATGCAGAGGCCATTTGAATCTTTATTTCTTCAGCAGTATTAATACCGATATCCAAGGAGTACTCAGCACGAACATACGCAACAATTGCTTCGTCGAGTTCGTCACCAGCTACACGAACGCTCTGAGCAACCACAATTCCGCCGAGCGAAATAACTGCCACTTCTGTGGTACCGCCTCCGATATCAACAATCATGTTTCCGCTGGGCTCATGCACCGGTAGATCTGCACCAATTGCAGCTGCCATTGGTTCTTCAATGATGTGCACCGGACGACGAGCACCCGCGTATTCAGCAGCATCTTGCACAGCGCGCTGTTCAACACCAGTGATGCCAGACGGAACACAAATAACCATTCGGGGCTTGCTCCAACGGCTAGTCGTAACGCGCTGAATGAAATAGCGAAGCATTTTTTCGCATACATCGAAGTCTGCGATTACTCCGTCTTTTAGTGGACGAATTACTTCAATATGTTTTGGAGTACGACCAAGCATGCGCTTAGCTTCCCAACCGACTGCAACAGGTTTTCCATCGCGCATATCGATTGCCACAACAGATGGCTCATTCAAAACAATTCCTTGTCCACGCACGTACACCAAAGTGTTGGCGGTGCCGAGGTCAATGGCAATGTCACGCCCCATCGACAAAGGATTATTCCGATTCATAAAGAGATCTCCCTGAGTTGGCGAGTAAACGACAACTCTGCAGAAATGCTAACTACCCGCGCCTTAGAGGGCGGGAAAGAAGATTCCGAGCTCGCGTGCGGCTGATTCGGCTGAATCAGAACCATGAACAAGGTTTTCGGTAAACAGAGTTCCGAAATCACCACGAATGGTGCCAAGGTCAGCCTTTCGGGGGTTTGTTGCGCCCATCATTGTGCGAACGATTTCCCATGTGTCCTCAGGGCCCTCAATAGCGAGAGCGACCACTGGGCCACGACCCATGAAAGCAACAAGTTCTGCATAGAACCCTTTACCGACATGCTCTTCGTAATGACGAGCAAGAATGGCGGCATCAAGAGTGCGCAATTCCATTGCTGCAATACGGAGACCTTTGTTCTCAAAACGAGACAAAATGGCCCCAACAAGTCCGCGTTCTACGGCGTCGGGCTTCAACAAAACAAGAGTGCGATCTGACATGCCGTACAGGCTACGCCAGGAGGCTTCGATTGCCCCCGAATTCAAGCCCAGTCAGGGTAAAACGCGACGAAGATGGGTTCTGGCAGCCCCAACCACGTACAAAGAGCCGGCCACCAAAATGGCATCATCGCTTGTTGCGTCGGCCAAGGCGATGTCACAGGCCTTCTCGACCGTGTCAGCCACAACGACTTCAGAACACCCCATACCGCGCGCCACGTCCGCTATTTCTCTGCCTGGCCGAGCACGAGGCGACGGCGCTGTACAACAGATGACCAATTCATATTCGTCCACCTTCAGTGCAGACAACGTGTCACTGATGTCTCTGCCACCCAATGCACCAACAACAAGAATGCGTCGACCATGAGGATCAAAGTCCTCAAAAAATACGCTTGAGCAAACATCGGCGCCGGCCGGATTATGCGCGCCATCTAAAATCACAAGTGGCTGATGACCGACAACTTCAAAGCGACCAGGCATTAGCACCCCGGCCAAGCCTTCCTGCACTGTGTCAGCATCAAGCGCAGAACCAAAGAAAGCTTCAACCGCAGCTATCGCTACTGCCGTGTTGTCACCCTGATGCCATCCGTGAAGTGGAACAAACAAGTCAAGATATTCCGCACGATGCGTGCTGATGTGAATCGAACGACCACCTAATGCAAGATGATTGTCAACTACATCGAACTGCTCGCCTCGAACCAACATTTCTTCGCACGGTTCTGCAGCGAATATTGAACGTAAGTCTTCGTTAGCTTCACCGATGACAGCAACAGAACCAGGCTTGATAATGCCAGCTTTTTCCGTGGCAATATGCGCCAACGTTGGACCAGCAAATTCCATGTGATCAAGCGCAATATTTGTAATCACTGCAACATCTGGGTTCACTACGTTTGTCGCATCCCAACGACCCAGCATTCCCACTTCAATAACTGCAACTTCTACTGCGTCATCAGAGAACCACCGGAACGCTGCTGCAGTCATGATTTCAAAATAGGACGGCCGCACAGTGCCGATTCCCTCTGCATTTGCAACAGCAGCAATCGAATCAGCGAAATCAATCTCCGCTATCGGTTCACCATCCACTTGGATGCGCTCGCGAACATTCTCAAGATGCGGACTGGAATACGTACCCACTTTCAACCCATGGGCCATCAGCAACCGAGTAATGATCTGAGACGTAGAGCCTTTTCCGTTAGTTCCGGTGACATGAATGACGCGGAAATCATTTTGCGGATCGCCGAGCACTTCAAGGAGACGTTCAATTTTTTCAATAGACGGTGAGTCGACGCGACCAGTTTTCTCATACGAGGCATGCTCGTCGAGGTACACAAGCGCTTCTTGGTAATTCATGCGGTCCTAGGAAGCTGCGCGGCGCTGACGAGGTGCTCGTGCAGCAGTCTTTGTCACTAGTTCAGGCATTGCCTTGTTCTTGACACAATCTGCATTAACAACAACTCGAGCAATGTCTGTACGGCCAGGCAATTCATACATCGCATCAAGCAATGTCTCTTCAAGAATGGAACGCAAACCACGTGCACCAGTGCCACGAGTCATCGCAAGTTCTGCAATTGCTTCTAAGGCTTCTGGCGCAATGTCGAGCTCAATATCGTCGAACTCAAACAACTTGGCGTATTGCTTTACAAGGGCGTTCTTTGGCTCGGTAAGAATCTGCATCAAAGCTGGCTTGTCGAGTGCGTGCACTGCACCCACCATTGGCAAACGACCAATGAACTCCGGGATCATTCCGAACTTCAACAAGTCTTCAGGAAGAACTTGCTCGAATAACTCGCCAGGGTCTTTGTCAGCTTTAGATGCAACAGTGGCATGAAAACCCATGCCTTTATGACCAATGCGCTGCTCAATGATCTGCTCGAGACCAGAAAAAGCACCACCGCAAATGAACAACACATTCGTTGTATCAATCTGAATGAACTCTTGATGAGGGTGCTTACGTCCACCTTGTGGCGGCACAGACGCAACAGTGCCTTCCAAGATCTTTAACAGTGCCTGCTGAACGCCTTCACCCGACACATCGCGTGTGATGCTGGGGTTCTCAGCTTTACGAGCAACCTTGTCAATCTCGTCGATGTACACGATGCCTTGTTCTGCGCGCTTCACATCAAAGTCTGCAGCTTGAAGAAGCTTGAGCAAGATATTTTCTACGTCTTCACCGACATAACCGGCTTCAGTAAGTGCAGTTGCATCTGCAACGGCAAACGGCACGTTCAACATGCGAGCAAGAGTTTGAGCCAAGTGGGTTTTTCCGCAACCAGTTGGGCCAAGCAGAAGAATGTTGCTCTTTTGCAGTTCTACTTCGTCTCGGCGAATACCCGTGTTTTGCTGCATGTACTGCAAGCGACGGTAGTGATGAAACACAGCAACGGAGAGAACTTTCTTTGCGCGTTCTTGTCCCACTACATATTCATCGAGGAATGTGCGAGTTTCGATAGGAGTAGGAAGGACATCAAGACGCACATCAGAGCGCTCGCCCACTTCTTCTTCAATGATCTCATTGCACAGGTCGATGCATTCATCACAGATATAGACACCAGGTCCTGCAATGAGTTTCTTGACTTGCTTTTGGGACTTACCGCAAAAGGAGCACTTGAGAAGCTCTCCTGTGTCACCAAACTTGGCCACGAAGGCCCTCCTCGAACTGTGTGTTAGCGAATTGGACCGGAACGGTCCGTTAATTCGCGTGATGAAATCACACTGTCGATAATGCCATACTCGACGGCCTCATTCGCTTCAATTACGAAGTCACGGTCGGTATCGGCATGAATTCTTTCCATGCTCTGACCCGTGTGCTTGGCGAGAATCTCTTCCAAAAGGTCGCGCATACGAAGGATTTCCTTGGCTGCGATCTCCAAATCGGTCACCTGGCCGTAGCCAACCTGGCCATATGGCTGATGGAGAAGAACGCGGCTATGAGGCAAAGCAAGACGCTTTCCCTTGGTGCCGGCAGCCAAAAGTACGGCCGCTGCAGACGCTGCTTGGCCTAGACAAATGGTTGCAATGTCGTTCTTAATGAACTGCATCGTGTCGTAAATAGCGAACAGTGACGTGATGTCGCCGCCAGGGCTATTGATATAGATGTTGATGTCGCGATCTGGGTTTTCGCTCTCTAAGTGAATGAGCTGCGCGCAGATGAGGTTTGCAACAGTGTCATCAATTGGCATTCCCAAGAAGATGATGTTCTCTTTCAACAACCGAGAGAACAGGTCAGAGGTGCGTTCTCCCCTGCTGGTCTGTTCAGTGACGTTTGGTACGTAGTAATTCTGGAAGTTCATTCTGCATCCTCTGCTTCGTCTTCATCGTCGTGATCGTGATCGTGGTCGTGTTCTCCGAGAACCGTATCGGTAGGGAGAACATTTCCATTCTGGTCTACAAATGTGGAGTTGTGTAGCAGCCACTCGAGCGCTTGTGATTTACGCATCTGGGCAACAAGGTCACCAATGGCATCGTTCTGCTCGTATGCCTTACGCACTTTGGCAGTCTTTTCATTAACTCGCACACCAATTGCTTCAAATTCAGCTTCAAGGTCTTCATCACTAATGGTGATGGCTTGAGCCGATGCAACAGCCCGCAGTGCGAGGTCAACCTTGACGGCCTTCTCTGACTGCTCTTTCATGCCGGCGATAAACGACTCGGTGTCTTGACCTGTTGCAGACAACCACTGATCAAGCGCGATGCCCTGCTGCTGGAATTGCTGAATGGTGTTCTGAACACGCGCTTGCATATCTGCACCGACCATTGATTCTGGTGCTTCGATTTCAACAAGCTTTGCAAGTTCATCAGTGAGGCGATCAACGACAGTGCGACGCATCTGATTGACGCGCATTTCTGTGTAACGATCGCGAAGTGACTGACGCCATTCAACAACCGTGTCTGAGTCTGCAATGTTTGCTTCCACCCACTCATCGGTGAGTTCAGGAAGTTCCAATGTCTGCACGCGGTTCACAGTGACAACAAAATCTGCTGCTTCTTCGGTGCCATTCGGAATTGCACTAAAGCGAAGAACTTCGCCCTTCTTTGCACCAGTGAGCTGGTCGTCGAAACCGGGAGCAACCCAGGCGCGCCCAATTTCATAGGTCCATTCGTCAACATTGAGTCCGGCTACAGGCTCTCCGTCGCGAAGGCCTTCAAGGTCAATAACTACGTTGTCGCCTACTTCTGCTGCACGATCAACATCGACCAATGAACCAAAACGACGACGCTCTGTAGCGACTGCTTCTTCTAGTTCTTCATCAGACAAATCTGGACTTGACAATTCAATGCGCAATCCGCCGTAGCCAGGAACACTGACTTCTGGGCGCACTTCACAAATTGCTTCGAACATCACTGGGTACACGAACTCTGCTGGAACAGGATTATCTGCATCAACTGGGTCGTTGTTGTTTGTCAACGTGACATCAGGTGTTGAGATGATGTCAACATCATGCTCACGCACTGCCTTGCTGAGATATTCAGGAATCGCATCTTGCAGTGCTTGTCCACGCGCAGCATCAATTCCGATACGTGCCTCAAGCACGCGGCGGGGAGCTTTGCCCGGCCGAAAGCCAGGGAGACGCACTTCATGAGCGATCTTTCGGAATGCAGCATCCAAGTTGCGGTCGAATTCCGACTCGTCAACTTCGATGGACAGCTTGACTTTGTTGCCTTCTAAGGCTTCGAGAGTGCTTTTCACAGATTGAAAAGTGTATCGGCGCGCCCGACTGACTGTTCTTTTGCCGTCTGATTCACGGGTTCGCTTCTCCGGTGGTGTTTCAGGCAATAATGGAGCCATGACTCTTTGGAAGCCCCACGCTCTTGCCAACCCACATAAGGGCCAAATCAACTTGCGCAATGGCGACAAGGTGGTCACCACCGTGGAACTTGACGGCGTTGCACTTGGCTCAGAAGGCAAGGTCATCTTGTCGAATGGGTTCAATTGGTTGCGCTACCGCGTTCTTTTTTCTAATGGCGTCGAAATCGGTGACCTTGACCATCGCCACCTTGCGCCAACTGGCCGCACTGCAAAACGCCTTGCTCGTATTGCTAAGAGCGCCAGCTAAAACCTCCCGATAGCATTATCGGAAACACCGCGGGGTGTGGCGCAGTTGGTAGCGCGCCTGGTTTGGGACCAGGAGGCCGGGAGTTCAAGTCTCCCCTCCCCGACCAATAGTTATTAGTACTTTTCCGAAGAGGACTTTTATGCCTGCAGACCTTGATGCCGCAAAATATGTCTCATTTACGACGTATAAGAAAGACGGAAATCCCGTTTCACTTCCCGTGTGGGTTGTTCCTTTTGAGGGCGGATACGCCTTCACTACCGACCACGATGCGTTCAAGGTAAAGCGCGTTCGTCGTGACTCGCGAGCCACCCTTGCCGTATGCACTTTCAAAGGTCAGGTAGCGCCAGACGCCACCGTGTACCAAGGAACAGCAGTACTTCTCAATGAGTCAGATTCAAAACGAGTAGCTGCTTTGGTGCGTAAGAAGTACTCGGTCATGTATCTCGCGATCATTGCCCAATCTGCCATCAGGCGCCTATTTGGCAAGGACTCCCACGCAGCAGACCTTGCGATCAAGGTCACACTGACAAAATAATTTGAGATATCCCTAGGTTTTCCACAGGGGTACCGCTAGTCTGCTCAAGCGCTTCGAGTGCATCCATGGGTACAAACCGGTATCTATGGCCCTTACAAGGGAGATACCCCCATGGACACCCGTCCTACTTTTGCTGACCTTGGTCTGCCCACGCCCCTGGTTGATGAACTGACCTCACAAGGTCTCATCGAACCATTCCCTATCCAGCAAGCAACCATCGCAGACGCGTTGGCTGGTCGCGACACCCTCGGCCGCGGCCGCACGGGATCTGGCAAGACGCTTGCATTCACATTGCCGTTGTTGGCTCGTTTGCTCGAGAGCAACAAGCCACGCGAAAACTATGCACCACGTGCACTGATCTTGGTTCCAACTCGTGAGTTGGCAAACCAAGTGTGTGACGTTCTTGCTCCACTCGCACGTCGCCTCGGCATGCGCACCACCACCGTCTACGGCGGCGTTGGTTACCCAAAGCAGATCGAAGCATTGCGCAATGGTGTTGACATCGTTGTTGCTTGCCCAGGTCGATTCATTGACCTCATGGAATCAGGCCACGTCGACCTCGATGCAATTGAAATCACGATTCTTGACGAAGCTGACCACATGGCTGAACTCGGGTTCCTCGAGCACGTCACACAGATCCTGTCAAAGACACCACGTGAAGGACAGCGCATGTTGTTCTCTGCAACTCTTGACCGCGGAATCGACAAGCTTGTTCGCAAGTTCCTGAACAACCCAGTTACACACGAAGTTGAATCAACTGACGAGAACGACGCAATGATGACTCATTACTTCTTCAACGTGTCACAAGCGAATCGCTTCGACGTATTGCAAGATTTGTGTGCAGCACCTGGTCGTTCACTTGTCTTCACCCGCACCAAGCACGGTGCGCGCAAGCTCACTGAAGCACTCATCAAGGCCGGAGTTCCTAGCGTTGAATTGCACGGTGACTTGTCACAGAATGTTCGCGCGCGTAACTTGGCAGCCTTCTCAGGCGGAAAAGCAGACACACTTGTCGCAACAGATATCGCAGCACGCGGTATTCACGTTGATGACATTGCACTTGTTATCCATGCTGATCCACCAGAAGAGCACAAAGCTTTCCTTCACCGTTCGGGCCGTACCGCTCGTGCCGGTGCAGAAGGCACAGTTGTCACCATGGTGACTGAGAACATGCGTCGTCATGTCAAGCGCCTTGCAAAAGATGCAGGCATCGAACCAATCTCAGTAAACGTTGCTAAGGGCGACGCAATCCTTGAAGAAATTGCTCCAGGCGAGCGCGAGTTCAAAGAGATGCCATCAATCGAAGAGCGTCGCGGTGGCGGCGGAGGTCGCAATGGCGGAGGCGGTCGTGATCGCGATCGCTCACGTTCAGGTGGCGGCCGTTCATACGGTGGCGGCGGAGACCGTGGCCGTTCAGGCGGCGGCAAGTCATACGGTGGCGGAGGCGGCTACGGCGGCGGACGCGATCGTCGTGATGACCGTGGCCCTCGTGATGATCGTCCGCGCGACGACCGTCCTCGTGAAGATCGTGGTCCTCGTGATGATCGTCCACGTGACGACCGTCCACGCGAAGACCGTGCTCCTCGCAGCGACGCACCTCGTGGCGACCGTGATTTCCGTGACCGTGGCCCTCGCAGTGATGCACCACGTGGACCTCGTAGCGACGCACCTCGCGGTGACCGTGATTTCCGTGACCGTGGCCCTCGTGGCGATTCACCTCGCGGACCTCGTCCAGACTCACGCGGAGGACGCCCAGGCGGACCTCGTGGTGAGCGCTCGAGCAGCTCACGCCCAGCGCGCAGCTACTAATTCAGATCTGAGTGGTCTGGTCTCATCCACTAGACCACTCACCTTCTGCCCCCACTAAGGTTTCGCTTATCGAACACCAAGGGGGGCCTATGGAACGTTCAGTTGATATCGCCGTAGTCGGCGCAGGATTTGCTGGCATGTATATGGTGCATCGCGCACGCGCTGCCAACCTTTCTGTTCAAGTCTTTGAAGCTGGCACAGACGTTGGTGGCACTTGGTACTGGAATAGGTATCCAGGCGCACGTTGTGACATTGAAAGTGTCGAATACTCATACAGTTTCGACAACGACCTGCAACAGCAATGGGAATGGAACGAACGGTACGCCGGTCAGCCTGAAATTCTCACCTACGCACAACATGTTGCAGACCGCTTTGACTTGCGCCGTGACATTCAGTTCTCAACGCGCGTTACGTCAGCCATCTTCAACGAGAAATCAAATAACTGGCGTGTCACCACAGATCAAGGCGATGTTCTCACTGCGCGATTCGTTGTATTCGCTACCGGTTGCTTGTCATCTACCAATGTCCCCCACTTCGTAGGTGCGGATTCATTTACTGGCGCTACGTACCACACGGGCGAATGGCCACATGAAGGCGTTGACTTCACCGGTAAAACTGTCGGACTCATTGGCACCGGTTCTTCCGCCATCCAGAGCATTCCCATCATTGCGAGTCAGGCAAAACACCTCACAGTGTTCCAACGCACTGCCACGTATTCAGTTCCTGCCCGTAACGACACCATCGACAAGGAATACGTAAAAGACGTCAAGGCCAACTACAAAGAGTTCCGTGATCAGAACAGACAACAGATGGGGGCATTCGGTTCGCGCATTCGTCGCAGTGAACAATCTGCTCTCGAAGTGTCAGAGACTGAACGCCGTCAAGAGTTTGAACGCCGCTGGGAAGAAGGTGGCTTTGCATTTCTTTCCTCGTACAACGACTTTCTGCTCAACCATGATGCAAACGAAACAGTCGCAGAGTTTGTTCGCGAGAAGATCTATTCCATAGTCAAAGACCCTGATACTGCGAAAAAACTATTACCGAAACAAGTTATTGGCTGCAAGCGCCTGTGCCTCGATTCTGGTTATTACGAAACATTTAACCGTCCCAACGTCTCTCTCGTCGATGTCAGCGCAGACCCCATTGAACGCATTACAGAACATGGCCTTGTCGCCGGTGGTGAAGACCACACGTTCGATGTATTGGTCTACGCAACCGGCTTTGACGCCATGACTGGTTCGCTATTGAAGATCGATATTCGAGGCCGCAACAACCAACCACTTGCTGAAGCATGGGAAGCAGGTCCTGTCACCTACCTCGGCCTCAGTACTGCTGGTTTCCCCAACATGTTTATGGTGTCTGGCCCAGGCAGCCCATCAGTGCTCACCAACATGATCATGTCGATTGAACAGCACGTTGAGTGGATCTCTGATTGCATTTCGCACATTGTGGCTTCTGGCAAAACCACAATTGAGACAACTGATACAGAACAAACCCAATGGGTCGCATTCGTGAACGCAGTTGCAGACATGACCTTGTATCCGTCATGTAACAGTTGGTACCTGGGCGCAAACGTTCAAGGAAAACCCAGGGTGTTCATGCCACTACTCGGCTTTCCTACCTACGCAGACAAATGTTCAGACGTTGCAGCCAAGGGCTACGAAGGATTCGTCCTGGCTTAAGCGTCGGGCTCGTAGATTCGGACCCTTCTTGGCAAAAAGACCCCAGACCCCCTAGCGTCTATGCATCGGCCACACCACGTGGCGTCACTAAGGGGTATGCACCATGAAGAACTACGACAAGATCTATATCAATGGCCAATGGGTGGCTTCAGAAGGTTCAAAGACAATTTCAGTTTTTGACTCAACCAACGAAGAAGTCATGGCCACAATTCCTGAAGGCACTGCCTCAGACGTAACAAAAGCAGCAGCTGCAGCAAAGGCCGCATTCCTTTCATGGAGCGCTTTGCCAAAAGCAGACCGCGCCAAGTACCTGAACGCAATTGGTGATGCGCTAGTGGCTCGCATGGACGAAATTTCTTCTGCGATTTCACGTGAGACCGGCATGGCAAAGATGTTGTCAAACATGATTCAAGTTGGTCTCCCCATCAACTCCTTCAAGCAGGCAGCAGCCCTTGCAGAGTCTTTCGAGTTCGAAAAAGAAGTCGGTAGTTCACTGATCGTTCGCGAGCCAATTGGCGTTGTCGGATGCATCACCCCGTGGAACTACCCATTGCACCAGATCGCAGCCAAAGTTGCTTTCGCAATGGCCTCTGGTTGCACCGTTGTATTGAAGCCAAGCGAAGTTGCCCCAATTGATGCATTCATGCTCGCCGAAATCATCCACGAAGCAAAACTTCCTGCAGGCGTATTCAACCTTGTCACCGGAACTGGCCCTGTTGTTGGTGAAGCAATTTCTGCCAGCCCAGACATCGACATGATTTCGTTCACTGGCTCAACACGCGCCGGAAAACTTGTTATGCAAACCGGTTCAGAGACAGTGAAGAAAGTTGCACTCGAACTTGGCGGAAAGAGCGCAAACATCATTGGTGAAGACCTCGACGAAGCAACCTTTGCAAAGGCGATCATGGGAGGAACTGGCCAGGCATTCCTGAACAGTGGCCAGACATGTTCACTTCTTAGCCGCATGCTTGTTCCACGCGCACGCCTTGCTGAAGCCGAAGGCCTTGCAGCAGCAGTTGCTACTGGCATCAAAGTCGGAGACCCATTTGCAGAAGGCACCAACGTTGGACCTCTTGCTTCTGCAGCCCAGCGCGATCGTGTAATCGGTTACATCAATAAGGGAATCGAAGAAGGCGCAAAGCTTATTGCTGGCGGTCTTGGTGCACCTGAAGGATGCGAAAAGGGTTACTACGTGAAGCCAACAGTGTTCTCTGAAGTCAACAACAAGATGACAATCGCTCAAGAAGAAATCTTTGGCCCTGTCCTTGTACTCATCCCGTATGACGGCATCGACAACGCAGTGGAAATCGCAAACGATTCTCCATACGGTCTCGCTGGTGCAGTATTCGCAGCCGACAAGGAAACCGGCATTGCAATCGCTCGTCGTATCCGCACCGGCCAAGTAACAGTCAATGGTGGAGCATTCAACCCGAACGCCCCATTCGGTGGTTACAAGCAATCAGGCGTTGGTCGCGAACTCGGTGAATACGGTTTCGAAGAATTCCTTGAGATCAAGAGCCTTCAGCTCTAAGACCTCTTAGTTAATTCATTTCTTGAATTAACTGCGATAACTCAGAATCACCAATCACACCCACGCGTGTAGTGGCTGTGCCGTCTCTGTCTATGAAAACCCAGCCAGGCTGATACGGCACTTTGTATTTGGAGTACACGTCACCAGGTGTGTCATCAAGGTTGGTGAATGTCAGCCCATGGCGGTCGATAAAGGACTGGTACGACGACTGGTCGCCAGCCCACGCCACACCAACAATGGTGACTGACTCTGCAAATTTCTTTCGCGCCTCCTCGACCGAGGGGGCTTCGGAATTACACGTGCCTCAACCAGGCGCCCAGAACCACAACACCACGGGCTTTTGAGCAAGTGCGTTTGACAAGTCGAATGTTTCACCGCTGACAGTCTTTGCAACAAAGTTGTCAATGTTGGCACCCGGCTCAGGGGTGACTCCTTGTGAAGCGGTCACAGTTGTTGCAACTACAGAACTAGTGGACGAAGATTCTGCGCCACACGCCGATAGCAAAAGAGCAACTACTGCCACTGCTGCTGCCCTTTTCGACTTCATCTTTTCAGCATAATGAAGAAACAAGGCGCGCCATGCACATCACTTCGTCCAACACATCTGTGGGCGACTCATCTTCTGGCACTGTCAATACTGTTCGCAAACGCTCGAGGGTCTTTGGAAGCTCAATGGTGGCTGCACTACAAACTTCCCCACCGCTCACCGATTCCACCAAGACCCCTTGGTCAATTCGGTATGTGATTCCTTGATGCGTGACATTTTGAAGTCCAGCATCACGTAAAGCGTCAGCCTCTGCTTGTCGTTGCAATGCCCTATTCAATGAATCAATTCGGTCACGAACAAACGCAGCTTCTTCAAAGCGTTGATTCTGAGAATGCGAAGTCATACGGTCAGTCAAAAGCGCCACGACATCTTGCGCGTCGCCCTTCAGTGTGCGCACAACGGTGTCAACTATTGCGCCGTATGAAGAGGCGTCAGCTGATCCTGAACACGGGCATTCCGCAAGACCCAAACGGGCTGCAGAACATACGGGCGCATCTGCTGGTGCAACATAATTACGACCCATTCGAACTGTGCATCTACGTAGAGGAACTACCGACTCAATGGCATCAACCACATCACGCGCCATCCCCTTCGTTGTCATAGGCCCAAGCGTGATGCCCTTTGACGATGGAGTCTTGGTAATTACTAAACGTGGCCACTCTTCATCGGTCGTGAGCCGCACATAGCAATACTTCTCGCTACGTGTTCCCACATAGTTGTATCGCGGCCGCAAGCGACGAATAATGCGCAACTCAAATACTTCCGCAGTGACAGCATCTGGGGTCGCGATGCACTGAATGCTGTGTACCAACTTCAGTAGTGACCCCACTTTTTTGCGTGATTCACCGATACTGAAATAGCTGCGGACACGAGCTCGCACATTGGTGGCTTTACCCACGTAGAGAACGTCCCCAGCCATATCAAGAAACAAGTACACGCCTGGCCCGCGTGGAAGATCTTCGGTCATCTTTAGTTTTTGCGATTCAGGGTGAGAACTCAGCGAAGGCAAGGCCACCAAATCCTCAATGTCGAAGACCCCAAAGGCTGCTGCCCGTTCAATCAAGTAGTGCAACAAGTCTCCGGTTGCCAACACGTCATCCATCGCACGGTGAATGGGCTGATGCGGAAAGTTGAAATGAGCAGCCAGTGTTGACAGCTTGCAATTCGGCACTTCGCTGCGCACAAGCCGGCGTGCCAACGTGACCGTGTCAATAACTGCGTTCGATAACGGGTCATAGCCATGACGTTCAAGCGCTGCGTTCAAGAAGCCAACGTCGAATCGTGCATTGTGGGCAACCAATACAGTGCCCTGCACGAAATCAAGAAACACCTCCAGCACGTCTTCAATGCGCGGAGCATCAGCAACCATGGACGATGAGATTCCTGTCAGCATGACAATGTTTGCTGGAATCGGTTGACCAGGGTTAATGAGGGTGCTGAAGCGCGATACTTCCTCGCCGCCCCTGTACTTCACGGCACCAATTTCAGTAATGCCCCCAACAGCACTGGAACTACCAGTGGTTTCAAGGTCGACCACACAGAACGTGACCTGGGAAAGCAATGTGCTCTCTGAGGTAAACGACCAGGATTTCTTCACCTCAGTCACTGTAAACGACAGGTGCTTCACCCCCATTCACTACGCTTGACTCATCTACACAAAGGAACAATCATGATTCACGCAGTTATCGAACAATGGCACGCACACATGCGCGGAGAGCTGAAGAACGGCCTCGACATCCTGCTCGACGACAACTGCGTCTTTCTATCCCCCATTGTCTTCACTCCACAAGTGGGCAAAGAGATCACCAAGATGTACCTCATGGCGGCCGGCCAAACCTTGCCTGGCGAAAAGACCAAATCAGACGAACCGAAAGACGACTCAACCAAATTTCGATACACCAAAGAAGTGCTTGACGGAAACACCGCAGTTCTCGAATTTGAAACCACTGTCGAAGGCAAATACTGCAACGGCGTCGACATCATTACGTGCAATGACGAAGGCAAGATCATTGAATTCAGGGTGATGATGCGCCCGCTACAGGCAATTAACGCCGTGCATCGCCAAATGGGTGAAGCGCTACAAAAGATGACTAAATAAATCACTCAACGCACAATGCGCTAGAAAACACTAAAGGCACCTGTTCAAGTACAACTTGGACGGGTGCCTTTTCTAGTGGGCGTTGAGGGACTCGAACCCCCGACCCTCTCCTTGTAAGGGAGATGCTCTAGCCAACTGAGCTAAACGCCCGAATGTTTCGGAGACAACAGCATATAGGTGCTCTTGGCCAGCCCCTACATCGGTATGACGCCGGATGGTACCCAGTTTCCGTGAGCTCCATACGGAACGCGTTGCGGCAGATGAATTGTGGCAAGGGGTGGGCCCGTGAAGTTTTGAGCATCGATAATGACGAGTCGGGACTTCTCAGTCGCAGTGTCGTGCACGATGGTCATTACATAGCCCTCATCTTCGGCTCCGGCTGTAGAGGACGGAGCAAAGACTGGCTCTCCTCCGCGAGTGGTTTTGCCCAAGTGATGCTCCCAGCACTGGCCAGTCGACAAGTCGTACTTCCATAGCGATGAGCCGTAGATCGGTTCTTCAGAGTTGCCTTCTCCGCCCAAGGACATGAGGTATGCGAACTGTGCTTTCGAACCTACGTAGGCATCGTTCACTCGACCAAAATCTCCTGGGCGATCGTCAACCATTTCTTCGGTGACTTTTCCAGAGATGGGGTCAATAGTCCACTTATACAGACGACCTACTTCTGCATAGTCATCTGAGCTAGAACCGAACGCTTCGTTTTGACGCGACACATGAATCACGATGTTGTCACCGTCGTCATATGCATTTACCGGGTGGAATACATAGCACGGATCTATTTCAAACCACCGTGTGTCACTTCCACGACCATCACGTGGCATTACGCCGAGGCGCGCACCAGCATCGCGATTGAATTTGAATGGAATACCGGAAGCAATTTCTCCAAGATCGAATTGCAACGGCAAGTCCATGAAGATCACATTCTTCTGGGTGACATTGAAGTCATGCATCATCACCATGTTTGGAACATCAATAGGGTCAAGTTGTTTCAGTTTGCCATCTGCGCCAATACGTATGTAATGAACATATGGCGGTTGGAACGAGAAATAACTGAATGCAAGCAAGTCGCCAGTGACCGGACAAATTTTTGGATGTGCAGTCATTGAACATGTCAGTGCGCCGTCATAGTTTTCATAACCGAGCGTCTGCAGATTGCTGTCAATTTTGAATGGCCAATGACCTTCTTCAAGCGCAAGCAGTGAACCGTTATGTGGCAACACATGCGTGTTGCCGGTGCCGCGTGCTAGTTCAGGCACACGGTCGTACGGCAGGTTTCGCGCAGATGCCGAACTCGGCGTGTTAACGAATTGATTGCGGTACCACTCGGCCTTGCCGTCTCTGATGCGCACACCATGCAACATGCCGTCGCCGAAGAACCAATGTGGTGAAGTTCCACTTGCCGGGTTCGGACCAGTGCGAACATACAGGCCATCAAGTTCCGGCGGAATTGTTCCTTCTACGCGCAGATCAGAACTTTTGATCTCTACATGCATCGGTTCCCAGTTATCACGCAAATGCCACGGCGTGTGGGCGGAATTCTCGGCGGTATCTAAACGGCTCATAGTGCGAGCCTAATTCAAGAAATATGCAGCCTTTACAACTGCAGACCTACCTCCACAAAGGACAGATGTTTAGGGCGTCGTAGTGGTGGTAGTCGTCGTTGACGTCGTGGTTGTAGTAGTCGAAGTAGTTGTGGTTGTACTCGTTGTTGTTGTTGGCGCAACGGTGGTTGTGGTCGTAGGCGCAACAGTCGTAGTAGTGGTCGTGGTCGTTGTGGTGCTTGTTGTGGTTGGAGGAGGGATTACGAATCCGTTTGCCCAACCCCAACGAATATCCATCGGTGCCCCGAGTGGCATGCCAGCGGTGGCTGGAATTGCGTCAAGAGCGCGACGCAATTGCGCCCAAGCATCCCACGCCGAGATTCCTGTTGTGGGGCAACCACCCCGTACTTGCGTGCACGCTGCGGTCTGAACAGTGAGAGCCGCGAGACGTAGTGGCATTTTCATTTCTAATGCGCGAGCAGCAAGAACTGCCCATTGCCTAGACAGAGCACCACTCTTCGTATGAATTTGCGGCATTGCGTAAATGTTTGGACCAGCGTGGGCCGACACCCACAACACGTCATCAATAGTCCAACCGTTGTTGCACGTGAGCTTTGTACTGATTGTTTGTGGGCAACCATCAGCAGATCCAAAGTTCCACAGACGAGCATTTGTTGTACGCACGTAACCGTCAACCCATGCACGTGCGTGACCTGGTGGCCCCCAGCCGGGTTCTAGGTCAATAGAACCAGACACCACTGTTCGAGGATCTGATTCTGCTTGAGCAGCTGCGACAATTTTTGCCCATGTTATTCCACCCATGTAACCGTTAAAGCGAGTGACTGCACCGGAGTTGCTGGTACCGATTGACACTTCCCATGGCCCAGTACCGCATTCTGCAAGTCCAGTTGCCCACGCTGATGTTGTAGCGACTATTTGCGAAACTGATATTGCCTTGCCGAAACCAGTTGTCCCTGTGGCGTTTTGCGCACCGAAAGACAAGATCACAACTCCACGAGGAACTTTCTTTGCTTGATCACATGCAGCAGCACGAATGACAGGAACCGCGGTCTCGATTGGAAACACATCTCTTCCGCGCACATAACTACCGATTGCAACTACCCACTCGCGAGAATTTGAGGCGGGAACGGCGGATGGGTACCACACTTGGTCGGTGCCCGATATTTCAACCTTGCCCGGTACAGAGTGAGGGATGGGCGAACGAACGCAACCCTTTGCACAACGCAGTGCATTGGGAGAGAAGGCATCCACAGTTACTTTCTTGCCCTTTGATTTCTTGTTCCTTGTCGACAAAGCAACCACCATCACCGTGTTCGTTGCTTTTGCACGGGTCATGACAACGGCTCGACGAATGGTCTTTGGGGCGTACTGATCAACAATGCGTGAGCGCTTCCCGTTCACATACACGGCTACTTTGCCGTTCTTTGGCCCAGCAGTGAACCACATGGCAAAAGACTTGCCTTTCACAGTGAAAGACAATGCAGCGCCGGTAGTAGAGGTAGTCCAGACAGTGCCGCCATACGCCACTTTGATGGGCGCTTTCTTCCATGGGGCAGACACGCTGATTGCATTTGCCGAAGACGAGGTCAGCACACCTGCAAGGAGTACCGCAGCAACAGCCAGTGCGCGCTTAGGAGAATGCATAATCCCACCGTACTTGCCTAATTTTCGGTCGGTGCGTCACCCCTGAAAGCCCTTTCGCTTATAGAGCTTGCTGTGTGCACTCAGTTAGAGTTGGACATGGCTTCTCAAGCATTTACTAATGACCGTAAGCATGTTTTTCATTCATGGTCAGCACAGTCACTCATATCCCCTCTCGTCGTAGCGCGCACCGAAGGGTCGTGCTTTTGGGATGAAGACGGAAAGCGTTACCTCGACTTCTCGAGCCAGCTGATCAACGTGAACATCGGGCATCAACACCCGAAGATGCTTGCGGCTATCAAAGCACAGGTTGACAAGATGTGCACCGTTGCCCCGTTTCATGCAAACGAAGAACGCAGCGAAGCAGCGCGACTGATTGCTGAACTTGCCCCTGGTGATTTGAACATGGTGTTCTTCACGAATGGTGGCGCAGAAGCAACCGAGAATGCAATACGTATGGCGCGTCTGCATACAGGGCGCAACAAAGTTATGTCTACATACCGCAGTTACCACGGTGCAACAGGCGGCGCTATTCAACTGACGGGCGACCCGCGACGTTGGCCAGCAGAACCCGCGATGCCGGGCATCATCAAATTTTGGGGTCCGTATGCATACCGCTCTGCATTCCACTCTGATAGCGAATCACAGGAATGCGAACGTGCGCTACAACATTTGCGCGACACGATCATGGTGGAAGGCGGCAATTACATTGCGGCCATCATCTTGGAACCTGTTGTAGGAACTAATGGCATCTTGGTACCGCCACCTGGTTACTTGCAAGGCGTGCGCGACATTTGCGATGAACACGGAATCGTGATGATTTGTGACGAAGTAATGGCAGGCTTTGGCCGGTGTGGCGAGTGGTTTGCCGTTGACCATTGGAATGTCACACCAGACCTCATTTGTTTCGCAAAGGGCGTCAACTCTGGTTATGTACCTCTTGGCGGCGTAATCATTTCTGATCGTATTGCTGATTCATTCCGTGAACGCCAGTTCCCTGGTGGGCTCACCTATTCAGGCCACCCGCTGGCATGCGCGTCTGCAGTTGCTTCCATCAATATCTATAAAGAAGAAAAGATCATCGAGAAGGCCCGCCGCCTCGGCACCGATGTGATTGCACCTGGACTAGCGGCAATTCAGGCCAAGCACCCAAGCGTTGGTGACGTGCGTGGGCTCGGATGCTTCTGGGCTATCGAACTGGTGCGCGATCGCGATTCACGCGAACCGTTTGTTCCGTTTAATGCAACGGGCGCAGACGCAAAACCAATGGGCGAAGTACTGGCTGCTGCGAAAGCAAAGGGCTTGTGGCCGTTTACTCACTTCAACCGTATCCACGTGACTCCGCCACTCACCACAAGTGATGCCGAAATCGCTGAGGGACTTGCAATCATCGACGAAGTTCTTGACATTGCCGATACGTATTACACCGGCAAATAAGTCTTACCGGTTCTGCGGGAACCCAAGATCAACACTTGATGTGCGCGGGTCTGGCCAGCGCGAGGTAACTACTTTGCTGCGCGTAAAGAAGTTGATGCCTTCAGTGCCATACATGTGGTGATCGCCGAACAAACTGTTCTTCCAACCACCGAATGAGTAATACGACACAGGAACTGGAATGGGCACGTTGATGCCGACCATTCCGACACTGATATCGAACTGGAATTCGCGAGCTACTCCGCCATCACGTGTGAACAGAGCAACACCGTTACCAAATTGGTTGGCATTGATGAGCGCAACTCCTTCGGCATATGACTTCACACGAACAACGTTAAGTACTGGCCCAAAAATCTCTTCGTCGTAGCAGCGCATTCCTGGCTTCACGCCATCAATGATGCTGGGGCGAATAAAGAAACCATCCGCAGGCACGTTGGTGCGGCCATCAACTACAACTGTTGCCCCTTCGGCTGCAGCGCCTGCCAAATAGCCCGCAACTTTGTCGCGATGCTCGGCAGTAATCAGTGGCCCCATTTCATTCTTTGAGTCACTGGCTGGCCCTACCGTGATCGCAGGAATTCGCTCTTGCACCTTTTTGATTAGGGCATCTGCCACTGAATCAACTGCAAGCAACACTGAAATTGCCATGCAACGCTCGCCTGCTGAACCATATGCAGCACTCACAGCTGCATCAGCAGCCATATCAAGATCAGCGTCTGGCAATACCAACATGTGGTTCTTTGCTCCGCCGAGAGCCTGAACACGCTTTCCATTCCGTGTGCCTGTCTCATAGATGTACTTTGCAATTGGCGTAGAGCCAACAAAAGACACGGCAGAAACATCAGGGTGTTCAAGCAAACGATCAACTGCCACTTTGTCGCCGTTGATGACATTGAACACGCCGTCAGGAACACCAGCTTGCTTCAGTAGTTCAGCAAGGAACAATGCAACGGATGGATCTTTTTCGCTTGGCTTCAAGATGAATGTGTTGCCGCATGCAATGGCGCTCGCAAACATCCACATCGGAACCATTGCAGGAAAGTTGAACGGAGTGATACCCGCGACGACACCAAGCGGTTGACGAATGCTGTACACATCAACGCCAGTTGCTGCTTGTTCGCTGTAACTGCCCTTCAATAAGTGTGGGATACCGCAGGCGAATTCAATATTCTCGAGCCCGCGCGCAATTTCACCAAGAGCATCAGTGACGACTTTGCCGTGTTCGGCGCTCAGCATTGCAGCAATTTCATTTCGATTGCTCTGCACCAAGTTGCGAATGTTGAACATAATCTCAGCTCGACGAGAAAGGTTTGTTGCTCGCCACGCTGGCAACGCTGCGGTGGCTGCGGCTACCGCAGCATCAATCTCTTGCACCGATGCAAAATCAACCGATGAGGTTTGCACACCTGTTGCTGGGTTGAAGACTGCGCCGCTTCGGCCAGATGTGCCGGCAACAACCGCGCCATTGATCCAATGTGAGATGTGATTCATACCTTCACATTAGGGGCGCCACGTGACGCGCCCGTAATGGCCCTAGTGGCGATTAGCGCGAGCGGTATCCATCAATGAATCAAAGAGAGCCTGCGAGGAGGCAACTACGGGACTACGCCTCGCTAGCGGGTCAATAGTCAGCAAGTCTTTGCCGTCTACTTCGCCGACAATTGCTCCGGCTTCCTGACAAATCAGTACCGCTGCCAAGTAGTCCCATACTCCGTGGTCATGGAAGTCGACATAGCCATCAAGGCCGCCCGTTGCGACTAATGAGATATCAAGTGCTGCAGCACCGAGGGTTCGGAACTGCCACCACCCGTGCGGGTACGGCGGTGCACCATTTGTACCAACAACTGCTTGCGACACATTTGCAAGAGGGTTCACGCGCACAGGGATCCCGTCGCGGTTTGCTCCACCGCCACGCGATGCGCCGTAACGGGTCTCACTACCCGACTGTTCTGCTACTAACGCAGCACGTAAACCGTGACGGTCTACAACACACAATGATGTTGCATACCAAGGAAGACCTTTACTTGCATTTGTTGAACCATCTAAAGGGTCAACAACAACTAACAATCTGTCATCTGTAATTGGCCACACAATGTCTGCGATGCCACTCTCTTCGGACAGAACTTCAAAACCAGATGCTTGCAACAAATCAACAATGACATCGTCAATCACGACATCAGCCGAATACTGACCCTCGCGCTCGCCAGACATTGACCAGTCGGCAATTTCGTCCAAGGTGTCAGCGGCGGCATCTGCAACGTCGTGCAGAAACCCCAAAATATCGCGGTCTGCAGAGTTGTAATCGAAATGGGGCACATCTGAACGGTAGTGTCCATGACGTGGCCGTTATCGACATTGCCGGATTTGTCACCGATTTGAAGAGCCATGCGGTCGACCACGGGTTTCACGTGCATGACGAGCGTCACTTTGTTGAGACGTACTCACTGCGTCAACTGTGGGAAGTGGATCTCCACCCCGAAGAGGCCTGCAACGGACCGATTGACCTTCATGTAAGCCTGGAAATCGACCCGCGCACACTTCTCAGTTTTGAAGACGTGGTTCTGGCCATGGACGACCCAGACGACGACCCACCAGAAGGCTTTACGTTTCCACTGGTATTCACGTGGACATTCCCACCGCTCGTGCACCCGCCCGACCTATTGGTGCTTGCGACCGAAGTTGCCGGGATTGGCGGCCTCGAGCTACCTCTTGAGGTTTCAGCAATCGATTCGTTTCACCAAGTAACTGATGCACCAGAGCGAAGCCTCACTGTGGTGAGTCGTGTGCCTGTATCGCTAGCGAATGTTTACAAGGGCGACAACGACCCCGTGTGTGCAGTGCTTGATACGTGCAGAAATGTGAGTCTGAATTTGCTGGAACGCGTGCCCTTTTGGATTGGCGACATTCACTAATTCGAGTCGACTAATGGTGGGCCCAGCAGGACTCGAACCTGCGACCAAGGGATTATGAGTCCCCTGCTCTAACCAACTGAGCTATGGGCCCGAGAGTCGACCGAGGTGAGAGGTGCGACTGGCTCCGGGGGTGGGGCTCGAACCCACGACAAACGGATTAACAGTCCGTTGCTCTGCCAACTGAGCTACCCCGGAAGGGAACCCAAAGGCTACCAGCGAGGGCGCCCAGTGCCCAAGGCCATGGATCTAGTCAGATTCGAGGTAACTACGCAAACGCTGGCTATTGATTGGGTGGCGAAGGCGGGCAAGAGTCTTTTGTTCAATCTGGCGGATTCGCTCACGTGTGACTCCCTCTTGCTTAGCGACGTCATCGAGCGTCTGTGGCTCACCACTTGAAATACCAAAGCGCTTGTCGATGATGCGACGATCACGATCTGGCAAATGATCAAGCTCTAGAGAGATTGCATCAACCAGTTCACGACGCTGTGCCACATCTGCTGGTGAATCTGTGGTGTCGCCGCCAAATTTGTCTCCCCACGTTGTGGAGTCTTCATCGCTACTGACAGGTTCATCGAGACTGATTGTGACAGAGGAGATCTGTTTTAGTTCTTCGATCTTTTCGGCTGGAATGAGAGTTCGTTCTGCGAGTTCTGCATACGTGGGTTCGCGCTTCAGTTCGACATTCAATTCACGGTCAGCTTTGGTGATTCGATTCAACATTTCCACAACATGACTAGGAACACGAATAGTGCGCCCTTGGTCAGCCATAGCCCGCATCATTGACTGACGAATCCACCAAGTGGCGTAGGTAGAAAACTTGAAACCCTTCTCCCAGTCGTACTTCTCTGCGGCACGCATGAGACCAATGTTGCCTTCTTGAATAAGGTCAAGCAGTTGCAGTTCGCGCCCATCGTATTTGCGCGCAATGGAAACTACTAAGCGCAAGTTTGCCGTAATGAGATGTTCGAATGCTTCTTCACCTTCACGCATGATGATGCGTAGCTCACGACGTTGAGTTGCCGTTAACGATCCTTCGGTTGAACGAGCTTTTGCTTCCTGCATGGTGCGAATTGCGCGGCCCAGTCTTTTTTCATCATCAGCTGACAGCAACGCCACCTGGCCGATTTCACCGAGATACATACGTACTGCATCACCAGCTTCTCCTGCCAGCACTCGCGGAGCTGCGACCTTCGGTGGCACCAGCTTTAGTGGGCGTGGTGCGGGTATTTCAATTTCGCCTGAGATATCAGGTTCGATTTTGGCGATGGAGATTTTTGCTTCAAGTAACACTGATTCGATATGACGAATCATTTCCGGATTCAGTTCCACGTTTCTAAAAACATGTGCAACAGTATTTGGATCAACCAACCCGTCGTCTGATCGCGAGGCAAGCAATGTGGCCCACTCGGCGGCATCCACAGATGGATGCGGCAGCACGATGGTGGACCGGCGCGTCATGTGGCTGCCTGAGCCACCTGGGCGAGCCACTGCAGCAAGATCACCGCTGCATTTGGTGCTTTGTCGTGCTTATTCAAATCTTCAAGGGCGTTACGCACCATGCGGTCATTCTGAATCTGCTCAATGTCAGAGCCCATTCGACGTCGTGACAGTTCTCGTCGAACAGCGGCTGAAATGAGAGCTCGAGATTCAACAAGCGGGTCAGCCTCTATGTCGTACACTGCTGCTCGCTCAATAATGTCGGCCGCATCTGGTTCGACAGACTGTAAGGCAACGTGGACATCACCATCTGCGGATGCCAGGGCGCGGAATGCTTCACGTGAAGGATCATCAGGGAAAAGCTCTTCAATCAGCCAGGGTGCAATGGTGTCCCATTCGTGAATCAGAAGGGACAACGCCACAAACCCAGCACCCTCTGTTGCTTGCTGAACTGGAGCTGCGATAACTACAGGTGCAGAGCCTCCCCTGTCTGCAACTTTCACAAGATCAGCAGCAGAGACTCCGGTGTGGCTTGCTACTTGGCCTGCATACAACCGACGCACGTTTGAATCGGGATGCTCGTTCACCAATTCCATGGCTTTACCCGCTAGTCGAGCACGTGATTCTGGCGAACGTAAAGGGTTTGCGTCGAACAATCTTTTCAATCGGAAACCAAGAAATGGCATTGCGTCGTTAATTGCACGCGTCAGTGCTTCAGGGTCGGAACTTGCAAGTTCGCCAGGGTCTTTGCCTGCTGGAAACTGCGCGACAGAAACTGAGATGTCATATTTCTTTTCCCACGCGTAGAACTTGTCTGTGGCACCTTGGCCCGCCGCATCAGCATCAAATGCCAACACCACATTGCGCGCATAACGCTTCATGAGCTTCACGTGATCTTCAGTGAGTGCCGTACCGCAGGTTGCAACCGCAGTTGCGAGCCCACTGCGATGAAAACCAATGACATCGGTATAGCCCTCACACACGATAACGCGATCTTCTTTCACCACGTTTCCTTTTGCCCAATTCATGCCATACAACGTGCGCGACTTTATGTACACCGGAGTTTCAGTGGAGTTCTTGTACTTCGCAGGGTCTGTTGAACCAGGAAGAATGCGCCCACCAAAGGCAACTGCTGCACCATTTTCATCAAAGATGGGAAACATCACCCGTGCGCGAAACGAATCTTGCAGTCGGCCAGCTTTGTTAACAAACCCAAGGCCAACTTCAGCCAACATTGCTGGTGTCGCGCCAAGTGACGAGCTAAGGGCGTCCCATTCATCCGGTGCCCAGCCAAGGCGAAACGATCGAGCGACGTCGCCGGCCAAACCGCGATCTCGTAAATACTCCCGAGCTGCTCGTGCATCAGGAGATTCAAGAAGTCGTGCGTGATACCAATCAACCGCACGTTCCATTAAGGCTTGCAATTCCTTGCGATGTTTGCGTTCACCGTTTCCAGCGCCTGATGTATAACGAAGTTCGATTCCAGCTTTACTGGCAATGCGTTCTACAGAACCAACGAAGTCAAGGTGTTCCATCTGTTGAACGAACGTGAAGACATCACCCTTAGCTCCGCAGCCAAAGCACATGTACCTACCGGTCTCATCATTGACACTGAAAGAGGGCGAACGCTCTGAATGAAAAGGACACAGACCGACTTGGCTACGGCCAGTGCGACGTAGTTGGGAATATGGCGAGACCACGTCTGACAAAGTGACAGAGGACCTGACCTTTTGAATGTCGTCCTCAGCAATGCCCATGGCATGACATTAGTGCCCCGTGAGACGACCTACGACTGCGTCTTTGGCGTGGATCGAAGCGAGGCAACAATCGAGACCGTAAGGATCATGGCAATAACTGACAACGACGCCGCGATAGGCATATGCCACCAATACGACAAGGTCATCTTGATACCGACAAACGCCAGGATGACTCCGAGACCAGTCTGTAGGTACTGGAATCGGTCCCGCATGTCAGCAAGGAGGAAATACAGAGCTCGTAATCCCAAAATTGCGAAGGCATTCGATGCAAAAGCGATGTATTGCTCGTTAGTCACAGCCAGAACGGCCGGTACGGAGTCAATTGCGAAAATAACATCAGTGATTTCCACCAAGACAAGGACTGCGAGAAGTGGCGTCGCCAACCGCTTGCCATTAACTCTCGTCCATAGTTTCTGACCATCAAGTTCATCTGTTGAGGGCACAAAACGATGAAATACCTTCATTGCCTTGCTCTTTGCAGGATCAAAACCATCATCGTGGGTCTGTAGCAATTTGATGCCTGAATACAGAAGGAAAAGACCAAACAGAATCAGAGTGATTTTGAATGAATTGATAATGGCAACGCCGGCAAAGATGAATCCGATGCGCATAGCAAGGGCACCAAAGATTCCCCAGAAAAGAACACGGTGTTGATACATCTTCGGCACTTGGAAGTGCGCAAACAGGACCGCCCACACAAACACGTTGTCAACACTGAGGCTCTTTTCAATGAGGTAGCCACCCATGTATTCACCAGCAGCCTGAGAACCGAACTCCCACAACATGACGAGACCGAAAAGCAAACCCACGCTGATCCAGACAGCAGATTCAATAGCTGCTTCTTTCGTGTGGATTTCGTGTGCGTTTTTGTGCACAACCAAAATGTCAATCAGCAACATTGCACCGATGACACCCAGAAGAAGTGGCCAGTGCCAACCTTCGATAACGAGATCGACCTTTCCGCTGGAAGAACCAGTACTAGCCGCAACGAGTGAACCAATGGAGAACATCTGGGAGATGTTAGTTGACTACTTCGTCTCTGTCTTGGCACCGCCGATAACAGCCTGAGCTGCCGATAACCGAGCGATGGGCACGCGGTAGGGAGAGCAACTGACGTAATTCAAACCAGCGCGATAAAACATGCCAATTGACTCAGGATCACCACCATGTTCACCACAGACACCCATTTTTAGTCCACGCTTCACTTTGCGACCCCGTTCGGCAGCAAGGAACACCAATTCGCCAACTCCACTTTGGTCGATTGTTTCGAAAGGGTTGCGCTTCAGAAGCCCGGCTTCCAAGTAGGCAGGCATCATTCGGCTCTCGACATCATCACGACTGAAACCAAACGTCATTTGCGTCAGGTCATTTGTGCCGAAGCTAAAGAAATCGGATACTTCAGCTAGTTCCCCTGCCCGCAATGCTGCACGAGGAGTCTCAATCATGGTTCCGATAGAAACTTTTGGCCGCTTTATGGATTTCTCACCCTTTTTGGCCTTCGGAACTGGTCGTGAATTGATGTCAGCAAGAACGTCTTCAACCCAACTACGCGCAAGAGCCAATTCTTCACGGGTCACGGTGAGCGGAATCATGATTTCGACAATCGGTTCATAGCCCTTCGATGCCACATCATCAGCGGCCTCCATTAGCGCGCGCACTTGCATGGCATACAGACCAGGCTTCACAACACCAAGACGAACTCCGCGAGTTCCCAACATGGGGTTCACTTCGCTCCATTCATGTGCTGCACGAAGGAGTGTTGCTTCTTCTGCATCAAGACCAGATGTTGCTTTCTTGATTTCTAATTCGCTGACGTGTGGCAAGAATTCATGAAGTGGCGGATCAAGCAGACGCACTGTGACTGGAAGCCCCGACATTTCCTTCAGGAGCGCAATGAAGTCTTTCTTCTGAACTTTCCGTAGTTCTTCAAAGGCTGCTGCTTCTTCTTCTGGCGAACTAGCAAGAATCATTCGACGCACGACGGGCAATCTGTCGGGAGCTAAGAACATGTGCTCTGTGCGACATAGGCCAATTCCCTGTGCGCCAAGCTCACGAGCTTTCTTTGCATCTTCGTCGGTATCCGCGTTTGCTCGAACATCCATCTTGCCTTTGCGCACTTCGTCAGACCATTTCAGAATTGTGTCGAATTCCTTTGGTGGTTTTGAAGCCATCAATGCAAGTTGTCCGAGCATTACTTCACCAGTGGTTCCATCAAGCGACAACCAGTCGCCTTCCTTCACTGTGACTCCATTTGCTGTGAATGAATTACCAGAAATCTTTACCGCATCAGCACCGACAATGGCCGGAGTCCCCCATCCGCGAGCGACAACAGCAGCATGACTGACTAGACCACCACGCGAGGTGAGAATTCCTTTTGCAACCATCATGCCGTGAACGTCTTCCGGACTAGTTTCCGCACGCACCAGAATCACGTCTTTGCCAGCCAGAGCAGCAGCTTCTGCATCATCAGCGGTGAAAAATACCTGGCCTACGGCAGCCCCAGGAGACGCTGCAAGACCTTTGGCAATGCTCTTCGATTTTGTTGCAAACTGCGGGTGAAGGACCTGATCAAGATGATCAGCGGCAACACGCATAATGGCTTCGGTCTTTGAAATCTTCCACGCCTTCTTGCCGGTTCCGGTTGGCTTTGTCATCTCGACTGCCATTCGCAATGCTGCAGCACCCGTTCGCTTTCCGACTCGTGTCTGAAGCATCCACAACTTGCCCTGTTCAATCGTGAACTCAGTGTCACACATATCTTTGTAATGACGCTCAAGTCGAGCAAAGATTTCCAATAGTTCACTATGAATTATCGGGAACTTCTTCTTCAGTGCATTGAGGTCCTCTGTGTTGCGAATACCAGCAACAACATCTTCGCCTTGTGCATTGACCAGGAAGTCTCCATACGGCTTTGAATCACCAGTGGCAGCATTGCGAGTAAACCCAACGCCTGTTCCTGAGTTCTCGTCGCGATTGCCAAACACCATGGCTTGCACGTTGACTGCAGTACCCAGTTCATGGCTGATCTTTTCTCGAACTCGGTACGCAATTGCGCGCGGACCATTCCATGAGCGAAAGACTGCCTCTACTGCGCCACGGAGTTGCTTTGCGGGGTCCTGAGGAAATGGCTTACCCGTGGCTGTTGCAACTGCCTTCTTATAGACCTCGCAGAGTTCTCTCAATGCCGGAGCTGGAATATCGGCATCAGTCTTTGCGTTGGCGACTTCTTTTGCCTTGTCGAGCGCGTGCTCAAAGACAGCACCATCAAGACCAAGAACAATTCGTCCGTACATTGAGATGAACCGACGGTATGAGTCATATGCAAACCGCTCGTTGTTCGTAGTTGTTGCTAGAGCAATCACGCTCTTGTCGTTCAAGCCAAGATTCAGAACCGTGTCCATCATTCCGGGCATTGAAAACTTTGCACCAGAACGCACTGAGACCAACAGTGGGTCTTTCGGATCGCCCAACTTGCGGCCCATCTTTTTCTCTAAAGCTGCAACATGCTTTGTCATTTCGTCGGTGAGGCTCTTCGGCCACCCACCGTGCATGTAATCGCGACACGCATCGGTACTAATGGTGAAACCATGCGGAACTGGCAAGTTCAATACGCTCATCATTTCAGCCAAATTGGCTCCCTTTCCACCCAAAAGATCTTTGTACTCCATTGGTGGGCGACGATGTTTATGGTCGAAGGCAAAAACGTATGACACGCCGAAAGTCTAGGCGCCTACGGCTTTACCTCTATCTTCAATACACTTGCGACATGAGAAGCCCAGCAAGCCATGCCCCACGCAATGTGTTCAACGTTTTGGGCTTCCCCACAACCCTGAAGCCTGGTTTTGGGATATTTCTGGCCTTTCTTGTTTTTATCTACCCATTCCCACTTGGACTATGGATGGCGGCTGCGGTCGGGATCTTCACATTGATTCACGAACTAGGTCACGCACTAGCGGCTCGCATGTCTGGTTGTACCGCATCAATCTCGCTTGATTTCATGGTGGCGTACGCAGCGTACGAACCACGTAAACCCCTGACGTGGGGACAAAAGGCCCGCATCGCAATTGCAGGACCGTCACTACAAATTACTTGTGCAGTCGCGGTGCTGTTACTGAACAGCACTAACCCATTCAGTAGGGCGGATATCACCATCAGCGATGCCACTATTGCTATTTGGTGGGCAGGTATCGCATTGGGAGTGCTCAACCTTGTTCCTCTAATGCCACTTGACGGTGGAGCATTCGTTGCAAGCATTGTTGAACATTTCATGCCAGGCCGCGGTAATGACATTGTTTTGAAGTCAAGCACTGCCTTGACAGCAGTGTTGTTCGGGCTCTGCATTGTCAGCGGCAACGCGCAGTTTGCCCCTGTCCTCGTCTTTATGTTGTTTATGCAGTATCAAACCCTTGCATTACCCCAACGTCAGAAGAAGCTCTTGCTGAACCCCGCCCTTGCCCCTGAAGGCGACCCGGAGTTTGACGCGACGATTGCGGCCAGCATTCTTTCTGCAGGAGACGCCACTAAAGCTTTGCGGTTCGCTACCGAGGCGTACCGCCTGTGCCCTGCTGAGAGCAATGCTTTTCAAGCTGCTCGCAGCGCAATGCACCTCGGAGACCATTCCCTCGCTGCGCAATGGCTGCGCGTATCCGAACAATCGCAATTCGATTCGGGACGCTTTCAGATTCTGTTCAATCACGCAACTGAATTTTCACAACTACGTGGACGTAGTGATGTTTCAGACGAGTGGTTCGCCGACCGTTGAGGTTCGGGCTATACGCGCAAGCGCAATTCGTGAACCAATCGAAGTGACAGTGCCGACTGATTTGTCGTCTTCCATCACACGAGCGCCGACTCCGAGACCCTCGCGAGGAAGAGCACGCACAACTACAGGCGCCATTGTTCCGCGAGAGTCCATTCGCTCAACAAGTTCCTGCCCTGGGTAACACCCTTTGGTGAAACTAACGGCGACAGAAAGAATTCCTGTTGTGCCGGGAATGTCACCCACTAAGACGTCGACCCCAAGTTTTGGCCAACGAGCATCTGCGCGGGAGTAGTCAATATGCTCTGGCTCGGTGACTTCACCCAATGTTGGCAACAGCAATACATCGCCAACCACGTCGATTTCATCTTCAGAACCCCAATACGGAATGGCGCGTCCAGGCCCAGCACCAACTTCGCGCATCGCATCTGTGCCGCGGAAAGCGCGTACTAGCCAATCACTGCGTCGCAACGTGACTTTTGCACGCAACACGAATCGCTGCAACCGCACGATTACTTCGTCTGCAAATCCTGCATCAAGATCAAGAGTGAACACGGTGTCTTCGTGGCGTACAACCCGCACAAGCGCCGACACGTGACCAGTAGGTTCAAGCAACAAGCTGTGAATGCTCGCGCCAACTGCTAACGATGCAATGTCATTCGCAAGCTGTGAATGCAAGAAAGTCTGCGCATCATCACCTTGCACGATGATGACGTCGCGGGCGATGTCAGCCCAGACTATGGTCGTCATGCTGTTGTTCCAGCTTCGCGGCGGCGTTGTGTCATTCGTTCAGCAGCAGGAATAGTGGCGAGAAGTGCTCGCGCTTTGTTCTCACATTCCAAATCTTCATCTGCAGGGTCACTATCAGCAACGATGCCGGCACCTGCCTGCAGACTTGCAAACTTTGGACCTACGAACATTGTGCGAATTGCAATTGCAGTGTCGAGATTTCCTGAAAAATCCACATAGCCAACAACACCTGCATATGGTCCGCGCTTTACTGGCTCCAACTCATCGATGATTTCCATTGCACGCACCTTTGGCGCACCGCTTACGGTGCCAGCTGGCAACGTTGCTCGCAATACATCAATTGGTCCGAGACCAGGCTTTAAGTCGCCAGACACTTGTGATGTGAGGTGCATCACATGGCTGTATCGCTCAAGTGTCATCAGCTCGTCCATTTGTACAGAGCCAAAAGTTGACACTCGACCAACATCGTTTCGGGCAAGGTCAACCAGCATGATGTGCTCTGCGACTTCTTTCGGGTTTTCACGCAATTCGCCTGCAAGTCGCTTGTCGTGCTCGTCATCTACTCCGCGCTTACGTGTTCCGGCGATAGGACGAGACACCACTCGCCCATTCACCAACTGCACGAGAGGCTCCGGAGACCCACCGACAATGGTGAGATCAGGCTGACGCAGGAAGTACATATATGGGCTTGGATTCACCTGACGCAGAACGCGGTACACATCAAATGGGTCTGCAGTGAGGTCAATATCAAACCGCTGAGAAAGAACTACCTGGAAAATATCGCCAGCGCGAATGTATTCCTTTGCAACGTCAACCGCAGAGCGATACGCACCATTAGGCATAGACGAACGCGTTGTTGGCAGGTTCTCGCCAGCAACTGGCGGTTCTACTGCAACGTATGCAAGTGGACGAGCAAGATCAGCCACAGCTTCGTGCACCCGTACAACTGCGGCATCGTATGCCTCACCGATTTGTGCATCAGTCAACCCTGCAACCGGAACACTTTCAAGCATGTAGACGCGTTGACGCCAATGGTCGAATGCGGCAAGTGAGCCAATAATGCTGACGGAAGCATCTGGCAAATCACGATCATCTCGCGGAACATTTGGCAGATCTTCGATTTCGCGAACAACGTCATAACCGAGGTGGCCCATTAGTCCGCCCTGCAACGGTGGAAGATCAGGAAACAGCGGCGCGCGATAGATGCGCAACAGTTCTTCCATTGCAGCCAACATGCCCTTATCTAATGGAACACTTGCGGGCACATCGCCAGTAACTGTTAGGACTCCATTGCGCAAAGTAAGAGTTCCGCGCGGGTTACGGCCCACAAAGGAATACCTGCTCCATCGTTCGCCATGTTCCACTGATTCGAGCAAGAAGCCATCACCTTCGCCCACCAGTTTGATGAATGCAGCAACCGGAGTTTCGAGATCGGCAAGAATCTGAGTCCACACGGGAACCACAGTGTGCAGTTTCGCTAGTTCAATGAATTCAGCACGCGACGGCGTGACCGCGGTACCTGTCATTCGTCTTCGCCGAATGCTCGAAAGAAACATGAACGCTCGCCTGTATGGCAGGCTCCACGACCTTCTTGATCAACCTTGAACAAAAGTGTGTCGCCGTCGCAGTCGTAATACGCCTCGCGCACAAACTGGCGATCACCACTGGTGTCACCCTTGCGCCACAACTCACTACGGCTACGGCTGTAGTAGACCATGCGCCCTTCAGCAAAAGTCATGCTGAGAGATTCTGCATTCATCCACGCCATCATCAAGATGTCACCCGTATCAACACACTGCGCAATCGCGGGCACCAGACCATCTGCGTTGTAGACCACACCGGACAACTGATCGGCAGTGGCAAGAATGACGCGCCCTCGTGAATTGTTTGAAGTCTGGTCGTTGTTGCTCACCGTAAGTACGGTACCGTCTTGCCCCGTGGGAGTGGAAACTATTTACCTAGAAACCATTGATGGCGTCAATGTTGAAGCCGATTTGGTACGCACTGACGCTGACCATGTGCGAGCTGTCGTGATTATTGGCCACCCTCACCCCCTGTATGGCGGTGACCGTTTCAATCATGTTGTTCGGGCCATGCAGGAAGCGGCATTGGGTCTCAATTGCCATTCCATTGCCGTTGATTTTCGCGGGGTGAATAACTCAGGTGGTTTTCATGATGACGGTGATTCTGAACGACTTGACCTAGCTGCTGCATGTGAATTGTCTGACCTCATTGCACCCGAAGTTCCCATCATCATGACTGGCTACTCATTCGGTTCGGTTGTTGGCCTCAATGTCAGTAACCCGTGGATTGCCGGATGGATTGCTGTTGCACCACCTGCACAGATGATGAGTTCCCTTCCCTCTGCGGCAAATAATCCCCGACCAAAAATCATTATTGCGGCTGAGCATGATCAATTCACTTCACCAGACGAAATGGCGACTGCAGTGTCAACGTGGAGCAATACTCAAATCATTTTGGCCAACGGTGTTGATCATTCCTTCGCCGTGAACGCCGCACGTCTCTGCAACACTGCTTTGTCTCAACTTTTGGAGACAATTTCCTAGTTAGGAATTGCGAACGCGAATACCGCGCGATGCCATGTCGCGTTTTGCATCACCGATTGTGTGTTCGCCAAAGTGGAATATTGATGCCGCTAGCACGCCTGTTGCGCCACCTTCAATGACGCCTTCCGATAAATGACCAAGCGTGCCGACACCACCGCTAGCGATAACTGGGACACCAACCGCATCCGACACCGCACGAGTAAGTCCAAGATCAAAACCGTCTCGCGTGCCATCACGATCCATAGACGTCAGAAGAATCTCGCCGGCACCAAGCGACACGGCAGCAACTGCCCACTCCACGGCATTCAACTCTGTTGCCGTACGTCCACCGTGCAGAAACACCATCCACTGATGAGTCGCAGCATCCCACTTGGCATCAATTGCACACACCACACATTGTGATCCGAATTCATCCGCAATATCAGCAATAACTTGAGGTCGTTGCACTGCAGAAGTATTGACGCTGATTTTGTCAGCACCCGCACGCAACAATGCTCGTGCATCTGACAATTCGCGAATACCGCCACCAACTGTGAAAGGTATAAACACTTCCTCTGCAGTGCGAGAGACAACGTCAATCATGGTGTCGCGCCCATCAGATGATGCAGTGATATCCAAGAACACCAATTCGTCTGCACCTTGAGCGTCATAACGGGCAGCCAATTCCACAGGGTCTCCTGCATCGCGCAAATCAACGAAGTTGACTCCCTTGACAACGCGACCATTGGTTACATCAAGACACGGAATAACGCGCGCAACTAGGTCTGGATTCATGACAACGCCACCAAGGCTTCCGACACAGAAAATTTTGATTCATACAACGCTTTACCAACGATGACACCGTTCAAGCCAATGACGGTTGCCAGTTCTGCAAGATGAGCCAGCGAGCCAACACCGCCACTCGCAATGACGGGAATTGGTGTTTGAGACACAGCGTGCGCTAGCCCTTCAACATCTGGTCCAGTCAACATGCCATCGCGAGCAATATCAGTAATTACAAACGCTGAAGCCGTAGGAAATTTCGCCAGCAGTTCATCTACTTGTACTCCAGAAGATTCAGTCCAACCATGGGTGGCCGCAACCCCATTGCGGTGATCAAGCCCCACAGCAACAGAAACGATGTCTGATACACGACGGACGAGTGAAGGATCAGCAACTGCAGCAGAGCCCATAACAACGCGCGTGACTCCGGCTGCCGCAAGAGCTTCAGCATCGGCTTCTGTACGCACCCCTCCACCTACCTGAAGCGATGCACGGCCAGCAATAGCACGAGCAACAGCAGCGATGACGGAACGATTAACGGGTTCACCACTGCGTGCCGCATCTAGGTCCACCATGTGCACCCAGGTTGCTCCTTGGTCTACAAACGAGAGAGCCGTGGCAACAGGGTCAACGCCATACACCGTGCTGTCGTCATATTCACCCTGGCGCAAGCGCACCACTTTGCCGCCAAAGACATCAATCGCTGGGTACAGAATCATGATGTTGCTACTGACTTAACGAAATTCTCAAGCAACCGCAAACCAGCAGTTGCGGATTTCTCAGGGTGAAACTGGGTTGCGAATACGTTGCCACGACGAAATGCAACATTGAGTGTTTCGCCATAATGAACCGTGGCTGCGACATCGTTGCCATCAGTCGGAACACCGTGCAGCGAATGCACAAAATACATCCACGGATTTTTATCAAGACCTGAAAACAAAACATCATTCTTTGTGATGTTGAGTTGATTCCATTGCATCTGGGGTCGTGGCACATCAGTAGAGAGCCATTGCACAGAACCCGGGATAATGCCAAGCCCAGTTGCGGTTTCATCTTCTTGACTTGAATCAAACAACATCTGCATGCCAACACAAATGCCCATGAACGGAACCCCGCGCGCTACCGACTCATGAACAACGGATTCAAGGCCGGCGGTACGCAATGCATTCATGCATGCCCCGAAAGCCCCAACACCCGGCAGAACAACAGCATCGGCCGAGGCTGCAATACGAGCATCGGCAGTGAGCACAGCATCGGCACCCACACGTTCTAACGCTTTCTGCGCAGAACGCAAATTTCCGATTCCGTAATCAAGCACCGCAACACGCGGGCGTGATGTCACGAAAGAACACCCTTCGTAGAGGGCACTCCCGCCGATTCAATGCGAACGGCATCACGTAAACAGCGTGCGAGCCCTTTAAAAGTTGCTTCGATGATGTGATGCACGTTGCGACCTGCGCGCAAGTTGACATGCAACGTAATTGCAGCCGCACTAGCAAGCGAGGACACTGCGTGCTCGGCAAGTGATGGATCAAAAGCTGGGTTACCAAGTGGGAGACATTCCGGCAATTCAACATTCCACGCCACAAAGGCACGCCCACTGAGATCTAGTGCAACTTCTACGAGTGCTTCATCAAGTGGGTACAACCCACTAGCAAAACGCCTCACTCCGGCTTTATCGCCGAGCGCTTCACGCAATGCTTCGCCAACACAGATTGCAACATCTTCCACCGTGTGATGTGTATCGATGTGTAGGTCGCCCTTGGCTGCAATGGTGAGGTCAAAACCACCGTGACGTGCCAACTGCTCGAGCATGTGGTCATAGAACGGAATACCGGTCGAGATAGACGCGGTCCCTGATCCGTCAAGGTTGATAGACACATCAATGGATGTCTCTTTTGTGCTGCGGGTGACCTGGGCTGTACGTGCCATGTCTCTATTCTCGCCGCTCAACACCCTTCTCGGACTGTCAATTACGTGATTTCTGCCTAATTGGCCGACAGAGCCTTTGATAGAGCATCCAAGAAGGCCGAGTTCTCGTCTGGTGTACCCACAGTGACCCGCAAACAGCCACTCAACCTCGGTGTCGTGCTGAAATCGCGCACTAACACCCCTGAGTCAACCATTCGCTGCCACACGACAGCCGCGGCAGCAGACCGGGGCCTAAACAAGATGAAGTTTGACCCGCTTGGCCAGACATCGCATTCCATTTCACTAATGGCCGCAAAGATGCGACTCCGTTCAGATTTGATGATGTCGACTCGTTGTTCCATTTCTGAAACAAAATTCAGCGCAGCAATAGTTGCTGCTTGCTTGAACGAATCCAGATGATACGGAAGAACTGCAATCTCGAGGTCAGCAATCATTTGTTTCGGCGCCACTACATAACCCACACGTAATGCAGCCATAGACAAAGTCTTAGAAAATGTTCGAGTAACTGCGAGAGGCCTGTCTTCAGTCACCATGTCGACAGCAGACCATTCGGAAAACTCTGCGTACGCCTCGTCAACAACCACAACTCCTGTTGTGTGGGCCAGCATCACTTCTAGGTTTTCACGTGGCTCAATGATTCCAGTTGGGTTATTCGGGTTACATAAGAACGACACTGACGGCTTATGACGAGAGAGCAACCGCTCGATCTCTATTGCGTCAAGCGTTAAGTCAGCGCGACGTTCACCTTGCACAACTTCGGCACCCGTGACGCGAGCAATTTGGGAATACATCTGATACGTAGGCTCAAACGTTGCAACACACCGGCCAGCACCGCCATACGCCAGCAGAATTGTCTGAAGAACTTCATTGGAACCATTTGCAACAAAAATGTTGGCTGGGTCGACATTGTGACGACGTGCAATAGTTTCCCGCAATTCAGTCACGGCTCTGTCGGGATAACGGTTCCACTGAATTGACCGTGCGATATCTGCAACCGCATCAAGCCATGCAGCAGGCGGAGGAAATGGCGACTCATTGGTGTTCAACCGAACAGGCACATCAACTTGAGCGGAGTGATACCCAGTCATCGCCTGTATTTGTTCTCGGGGATTAAATGTGGTCACAACGGCAACTTAGTCAACGAAGCCCCGTACTAACGGGCTATTTTTTCAGCGCGAATCAACAAACGTTCTGCTGACAACAACGCCCGCTCTGCTTCGTACATTGCACTAACGAGATCTTCATGGTTTGGACCAATGTTCTCAATCAGTCCCGCGACTCTCGTCCGGTAACGATTTACGGCATCTGCTGCTGCGCCTAGTTCGGCACAAATGGTGGCTGTCATCGAACAGACGCTACTTGACTACTGTCACTTCGCCTTTGACTTTGACGGCATCAGTGTGGCTGGACAGATGTCTTCCAACTCACAGATGCCACATTTCGGCTTCTTTGCGTCACACACACGACGTCCGTGCAAGATAAGCCGCAGTCCGAACCTTCCCCACTCTGGTGGGTCAATGAATCCGTTGAGGACCTTTTCCACCTTCACCGGATCTTCTTCTGTGGTGAGCCCGAGGCGGCGCGACAGCCGACCAACGTGCGTGTCAACAGCTAAACCTGGCAAATCAAAGACCACACTGCGCAACACATTGGCGGTCTTGCGACCGACACCTGGAAGCGTCACCAAATCTTCCATCTCATGAGGAATGACTCCATCAAAATTGTCAACAACATTGCGACCCATACCGATGAGATTCTTTGCTTTGCTCTGGTAAAAACCTGTTGAGCGAATGATGGTCTCAAGTTCCGTTGGGTTCGCTTCTGCCAATGCCAGTGGAGTTGGGTACTTCGCAAACAGCGCCGGAGTCACCATATTCACTCGCACATCAGTGCATTGCGCCGACAAAATAGTGGCTGCCAGCAGTTCATAGGCGTTTGAGTGGGTCAGTTCGCACTCGGCAGACGGATACAACACCTCGAGGCGAGTGGCTATTTCTTTTGCGCGACCAGCTGGCGTTCTCGGCTTTCCCATGGCCAAAAGGTACCCTGACAGCCGTGCGTTCACTCGAAATCAAGAGACAGATGGACCCGTCAAGCATTGACGAGGTCTCAGCACTGATTAACGACACATGGCGGGCAGATGGTGTTCGCCCACTGAACGACCATCTTTGGCTCGATTTACGTGAAGGTGGACGCAAGGGATTCGCCGGAGTCATCGCTCGCGACGCCGGTCACGACCACATTGTGGGGTACTGCCAGGTATCTCGAGGAAACGAATCATGGTCACTTGACCTCATTGTTCACCCCCATCATCGTTACGACTCAATGGAAATTGCGCCAGACCTCATTACTGCAGCACTCGACATTGTTGCGAGTGAAGGTGGCGGACATGTGCATTGGTGGGTCTTTGAGCCAAACAACATTCACAGACAACTCGCAAGTAACGCAGGGCTTGCATCTGGTCGACACTTGGTACAGATGCGCAGGTCTCTTCCTCTGAGCGATGAACAACTCGCCCTCGCCGCCGATTTCGTGACGACGCCATTTCGAACGGGTGTAGATGAAGACGCATGGCTTGCTGTCAACAACGCCGCATTTGATGCGCACCCCGAACAAGGCGGCTGGACTCGCGACGTCGTTGCTGCTCGACAGGCCGAGAACTGGTACAACCCAGAGGGCTTCTTGATGCATTGGGACAATTCGTCTCTCGCCGCATTCTGCTGGACAAAAGTGCATAGAGACACCGACCCTCAGATGGGTGAAATTTATGTCATCGCTGTTGACCCTGCGCATGGTGGCAAGGGCCTAGGCCGACGAATGACTATTGCAGGCCTTGCATACCTGGCCAAACAAAACGTGCCTCTTGCAATGTTGTATGTCGACGCCGACAACGCAGCAGCGATGTCTGTATACACTTCGCTCGGATTCACCCCTCATCATCGCGAACTCGCCTTTGTCGGCGACGTGGCAGCAAAGTAAACAATGACAACTCTCTACGACCCCACTCGCGAAGAAATCGCAGCAATTCTTGAAGGCGAAGCGTCATATCGGCTCGACCAACTGTGGTCTGGCATGTACACACACTTTAAGAAACCGTCTGATATTCAAACTCTTCCTGCAGCGTTGCGCGCCAAACTAGATGCACAGTTGCCAGAAGGACTCATCGAGATTCGTCGTGAGACATCAGAAAACGGCGACACCGTGAAGTTCTTGTGGCACCTTCTTGAGGGCAACCACCCCATCGAGACTGTTCTTATGTATTACGACGAGCGCGCAACAGTGTGCGTTAGTACTCAAGCCGGTTGCGCAATGGCATGCGGGTTTTGCGCAACAGGCCAAGCCGGATTCAACCGTCAACTATCCCCTGGTGAAATTGTCGAGCAAGTTGTACGAAGCGCTCGCGAAGCAGCAACTAAAAATCGCCGCATCGACAACATTGTCTTCATGGGAATGGGCGAACCCCTAGCCAACGAACCAAATGTATGGGCTGCTGTTGAACGAATCCATGGCGACATCGGTATTTCTGCTCGTCATCTCACCATCTCAACCGTTGGCATTGTGCCAGGCATCAAAGCCCTAACTCAACGCCCTTTGCCAGTGAACCTTGCAGTGTCATTGCACGCAGCACGTGACCAACTGCGCACAGAACTTGTACCGATTAATGAGCGCTATCCGCTCAAGATGCTGATGGAAACATGTCGTGAGTATCTGTTCACCAAGGGTCGCCGCATCACATTTGAATGGGCTCTTATCGACGCTGTGAATGACACAGATCGAGATGCGCGCGAGTTAGCAGAATTGTGTTTACAACTCACTCCAGCAGCACATGTGAACCTGATTCCGTTGAACCCCACACCAGGCTGGCCAACGGTTGGAAGTTCACCAGGACGTGTTGCAGCGTTTCAACGATTACTGCGCGACCTTGGCGTCAACGCCACAACGCGGCAAAACCGTGGCACTGAAATTGCTGCGGCTTGCGGACAGCTTGCTGCTGGTCAACCAGTGACCCTGAACGCGTCTCGCGGTCAGAGCAAATAACGCGGATTCGCTACTCGCACTTTGTCTTCAACTACCGGACGCAAGCGATTCAGAACTTCCGCAAGATGTGAATCAAACTCGCCACTACGAATTGCGGCCGCTAGTTCTGCGTCATCAGTCATTCCGAACGACGACAAAACCTCTTGGTGTCGGGCTTCTTGATCAGAACCAAGTTCAAGTTCACGACGGACAATGTCAATCATGTTGATTGCTACTCGTGTATGGAATTGCAATCGACCATTCACACCGGGCAACAAGTCGCGTTCCATCCATTCATGAAGAGCTTCAAGAAGTTCAGTGGCTGTCGGCCGATCATGTGGGGCTGTCATTGCGTTCTTTCGGTGAGTAGTTCAATGAGGTCATATTCGTTTTCACACACACGACGACCAATGGCGGCCAATTCATGACTGCGTGCAATGCCCATCAGATGTGTTGCAGCTTGAGAGATACAGATAATCCCCCACTTCAAGGTGCCGAGTATTTCCCACCAACGCACAACTTCAGGGTCTGGACGCACTCCGGTAACAGATGCATATGCATCAAACAACTCGTCATATGTGCCGAGGCCTGCTGCAGGAAAGGCCCCTCCGAATCGCCATGCACGAACGCATAGCCACCCAAGGTCTTCCATCGGATCTCCGATGTGAGCAAGTTCCCAGTCAAGAATGGCCGCCAAACCATTTTCATTGACCATGATGTTGCCGAGTCGATAATCCCCATGAACCAAACATGCCGATGTCGACTCGGGCTTGTTTATGTCTAGCCAGCGAAAAGTAGCTTCAAAGACCGGATGAGGTTCTCCGAGGTCTTGCAACACTGTCTGGTATCTCTTCACCTGGTCGTCTGCCACAAGACCTGGAATTGAAGTGCCGTCTATCTGATGTAGGTGGGCCGCAGCCACACCCAATTGTGAAGTCAAGACTTTCCGCGTTGTATCAAATGTGTCATCTCTGAGAATCTTGCGAGCAATCGTTTCGCCTTCCACCGCGCGCACAATCATGAAGGGAGAATTCAGTTCAGTTCTGTCAGCGCCGTCCACCACCAACTCTGCAACTGGCACGCCTGCCCGGTGTGCTGCAGTCAAAACCTTTGGTTCAACTTGGAAGCCACCGATGGTGCCCGCCCGCACCCGTTGAAGAACAAAATCGGCTCCGTCGGCTGAGAAGCGCCATGTCTCGCGTGAAGCCCCACCCGACAACCGTTGAAGATTTGTGATGTTGGCAGCGTTCATGACGCGAGCCAACCCTTGCTCAAGTTCCTCGTGTGCAGAGCCGACCATGCCTCTACTCTGTCACGCCCGATACCGTGTCTTCGTGCCCAACGACCCTGATGTTTCGCCAGTTCTACGGACCAGCAATGTCAGCATTGTCAGAGAAGGTCGTCACATTCTCGATTCAGTGTCTCTCTCCGTGTCGCCTACTGACAGATGGGTAATTCTTGGGCCTAATGGCTGCGGTAAAACCACGCTGCTTCGTGTTCTGTCGCTGTACTTACACCCATCGTCCGGAGATATCTATGTGCAGGGTCGAGCATTAGGAACATTCGATATTCGGCCAGTTCGGCCCCGCATTGCATACATGTCAGCATCCCTTGCTTCTGAGATTCGACCAGTCTTAACAGCCACTCAAATCGTCATGTCTGCAAAAAATGGCGCACTAGAGACCTGGTGGCACTCATACTCCGAACAAGACACCCAACGTGCTGTCGAATGTCTCGACCGACTCGGTGTTGCATGGTGCGCAGATCGAGAACTCGGAGCTTTGTCATCTGGCGAGCAGCAGCGGGTTCTTCTTGCGCGCGCATTGATGACTGACCCTATTGCCCTACTTCTCGACGAGCCAACTGCTCGACTTGACCTTGGTGGGCGTGAAAATCTCATCACACTGCTTCACGCCTTTGCAATCGATAACCCACAACTACCCTCTGTCGTAGTTACCCATCATGTTGACGAGATTCCAATCAGCACAACGCATTGCGCACTAATGAGAGACGGAAAAATCATTGCGTCTGGCCCGTTACACGAAACCTTGACTTCAGATTCTTTGTCTGAATGCTTTGGCACTTCACTGTTGCTCGAACAACGAGCAAACGGCCGTTTAACTGCTTACGCGCCCTGAACGAGGCGAGCTAATCCGGTCTTGCCTGCATCAACTTGAGCCGCAAGAACTCTGTCGAGAATTCCGGCAGTCCATAAGTTTCCGCCATAGGAAAGATCAACCGTTACAACACAGCCTGCTTCTGCAGTCTGAAGCACTACAGACATTTTCCACGGAGAATGTCGCCTTCCGTCAATCTCGTCGCGTTCAAAAACAATCTGCTGCGGTGTGTTCACAGTTCGTTTCATGCGCAATCGCTTTGATCGAGCAAACACTCCAACCTTTGCGCGCAGTTCAACATTCCACACTCCGTCGCCTGTGGCTTCAACGTCATGCACCATCGGCATCCACTCGATGTATCGATCTAGGTCTGCGACATACGGGTGCACTACGGATGGCTCCGCGGCCACCATCACATCAGAGGAATACTGCATAAAATTTATTCTTCATCTTTGGGCTGCTGACCAAATGCTCGACCTAACAATCGACCAAATGTCGGTTGGTCATCATCTGGTTGAACAGATTTCGCCAGTCTCGGCGACCATGGAATTGCCTGGGTTTCGTCAGGGTCTGGATTTCCTTCGAAGAGTGAAGGGCGCTCGCGTTCTGTTTTCTTCGGAGAAACACGTTTTGTACGCGTAACCGGAGGTGGTTGCGGATCATCGTTTACTCGAAACAATTTAGGAACAGCATCACGCCGATCATCAATGGTCCAGCCTCGCGGCACACTGAGCGCATTTGCATGACGACGGCACAGACGACCCGCCAATTCACGTTCCGGAACAGCACGGTTATCTACCCACACCAAAAGTTGTGCTTTGTCTATGCCATATGAGACTTCAGCGAGACCCGCACATCCAGGTCTTTCACATAACTTTCGCACTAGCCCAACGATAGTTCCTAATGTCCTGCAGCATGACCATTGCCTAAGGAACCATCAGTTCGGTTTTCTGTAGTTATCCAGGAACCCCGGGCAATTGAACACCTGGCACTGGCCGAGCGGGCAAGACACAAACAACGCCCATGCCTTGCCGATCGTTGAACTGACCCATGTCCAGAGGACATGTGCGGTCAATTGCAATCAACTGTTCCACAACTGCATCGTGGGGCTGTGCGCAATCGACCTCCACTGCGGAAAGCGAAGAATCGATGTTGACACATGACCCAGAGGACAACAATTGATCAACAGGACGAGGGACACTTGGTGTTGTCATTGCATGCGCGACCAACACCAAGGCTGCACCAATGGCACAAGCAATGATCATTCCCCGCCACGGGAATTTAGCGGGCGAATACGTAATGAAGGTCTCGGCATTCCTGGTGCCGCTACTGACAGATGTATAACTCGTGGTCAGAACGGACGAGTCATAGGCACGACGCAATTGAGGACTCGACAAAGTTTTCCACGCCAAGTTGATCTCAGTTATTTGCTGTGATTTATCAGTTGAGTTCACATTGACATCAGGGTGAACAGTGCGCATTCGTGCCCGATACGCGCGACGAATTTCATCGGTACTTGCTTCTGCAGACACACCGAGAACTTGGTAGTGCGTTCGTTTAGTACCCATGACGAACATCAACGAGACCAATCAGGGCCTCATCGTTTATGAAACGTTTGACGTTCTCTGTTATGCGAGCAGACAATAACGGAACAGCCATCTCCGGAGTATTTCCCACATGTGGCGTAATGATGCAATTAGGAAGAGTCCATAACGGATGATTCTCTGGCAGAGGTTCAGGATCTGTTACGTCGAGAGCTGCTCCCCCGATGATGTTGTTCTGTAACGCCCACACCAAGTCATCTGTGACGATATGCCCACCACGCGCAACATTGATTATCCATGCGTGTGGTTCCATTACTTCAAGTTCGGATTTACCAATCAAACCGATCGTCTCTCGCGTCAGGGAAAGGGCTAAGAAGACAATGTCAGCTCCTGCCAGTGCATCAACAAGATTCTCTTGCCCAACAACCGTGTCAGCACCATCGATATGTTCCACGGTTCTGCGTACAACAGTGATGTCGCAGTTGAATGGCAACAGCAACCGAATGAGAGATTCAGTGATTCCTCCCCCGCCAACGATGGTGACCGAGGCGCCCAACAAGTTGCGACCAGCAGGTCCAGTCCATTGCGTGGCTCGTGAATAACCCGATATGTGCCTCATGCCAGCAAGAGCTAACGCCAGAGCATGTTCTGCTACTGGCTCTGCATAGACACCTTTACCGCATGTCCAAATGCGATTGTCGTCGAGAATCGGAACAAAGTTTTCGATTCCTGCAAAGGGAACTTGTACCCATTCAAGATGAGCATTCGCGTCGAGAACTTCTCGCAAGCCAGATGCGTTACGAGCTGCTGTCCACACAATTGCTGACGCATCAGCGGGTTCCACAATGTGACCGCCACCAGCAATGACTGCGTGTCGCACCCACTCCGGAGAGTTGGCCGGCTGAACGGCTATTGCGCGACTACTCGGAGGTTCCATACACGAATAACGCTGCGTCAACTACCAGCAATGGTGGCAGCGATCTCACTTGAAGAACTGCCAGACCTGCGCAAAACAACTGTGACAAACCACAACGCACCAAGAGTCACACAGAACAGAATTACTGCCCCTACTCCCCAGAACGGCTTGATGGTGCTGCGAGTTGCCCCAAGTAGAGCGACTGGGAACGTGGTGGAACCGGCCTCACTGATCAGTGTTGAGATAACAGCGTTGTCAAGACACAGCGTGAACGATAAGAGACCACCAGCAATGAGAGCCGAAGATATCAGTGGCAAGGTGATTTGTCTGAATGCACGAGCAGGAGTCGCTCCAAGATCAGCTGCAGCTTCTTCTAGCGATTCATCGAGACCAGCTAGTCGAGCACGAACAATGAGAGTCACAACTGCACTGGCATACAGAGATTGCCCAACCCACAGTTTGTTCATACCGCCATTAAAGGGCCCCCAGCCGTTCTTGAATGGATATCCGATGATGGGGAAATCTGCGACGCGCGGGAACCATGTGGCAAGCGCAATTGCATCCATGATTTCAGGTGTCACGAGAATGAGAAACACCGTGGCCATAAACACTTTGGTCCACACGCCAGGGCGACGCGCAAGGGCAATACCTGCAAATCCACCAAGAATTACAGCCAAGATTGTTGCGCCGAATGCTGCGATGAATGAGTTGCGAATAGCGTCACCAATGCTGGCAAAGCCGAACACGGTTTCATACCAATCTGTTGAAAGTCCGTTGACTACAAAAGCCAGAACGAAGGCGGCTGGTCCAGACCAATTCAGCAACCGGCGAGAGATCTTCGTAGTGCGCATCAGCACGTTACGAAGGACGACTGATACAACAAACAAGACTGCAAAGCGAATCAATACTGCCCAGGCAACTGAACCGTCAAACAGTTCATCCCACCACTTCACGCCTGGCGTGCCGGACCATATGGTGAAGGAAGTTCCACCGTTGAATGAGTGAAGAACGACAAGCACGATGGGTATAAACAAGAAAACCAGAACAAGAACCGTCCAGATAGTCAACGCAATTGGCAGCAAATCAAAGTTGAAAATCGCTCCTTTGCCTTCACGTGTGCGAGCAACAGAACGTTCATGAAACGAATGTTTGATTCGTGTTGAAATAGGAGTCGGATGTTTCAGAACCCAAGTGATGAGCCACACAATTGCTGCCCCAACAACCATGGACAACAGAACTGCACCGATCATAAGAATCGCCATTGCAGATCCAAGTGGCCAGTTTTGAGCACCACTGAATTGCGACGCGATCATTGACCCAATCATGTTCCCTTTTGCTCCGCCAAGAACTGTGGCGGTGACGTAGTCGCCACACATAGGAATGAACGTCAATAAAACACCAGCAATGATTCCGGGGCCAGCCAACGGCAATGTAACGCCGAAGAAAGTCGCCACACGTCCAGCGCCCAAGTCTTTACTTGCTTCTCGCATTCGAACATCAATGCGATCAAGCGCTACAAACAACGGCAGGATCATGAAACCGAGATAGTTGTAAATGATCGCAACTTGCACCGCTAAAGGTGTCTCAAGAATTTGAATTCCTTGCGTACCAATCCAGCCCATGTCAACCAGCCACTTCGAAAAGAAACCGTTTGGTGCAAGCGGGATGCGCCAAGCCACCGTGCGAATCAGAAAGCTAGTAAAACTAGGAACCACCACCAACGCCAAGATGATTGCTTTCCATTTTTCTGGCACCTTAAAGGCTGCAAAATACGCAACCGGTAAGCCAATTACCAAGCAACCAATTGTCGCAATGGTTGATATTCGCAACGTCGACCTAAAGACCTTGAAAAAGGTTTCATCGAAAACATTGGAATAGTTGGCACCAGACAAATTGCTGTAATCAACGGGTATTAGTTTTGACCCGTCCTTTGCAGCAAAGCTGTAGACGACGATGAAGGCAATTGGTACAGCGAAAAAGAGCAGGTACCAGATAATCGACGGTAAGGCGAGTGCGAACTTTGGGGCCCGCAGCCGTTTGCGATAAGTAGTTGCGACCGAAGCGGTCACAGAATCAGGCTCCAGCCTTAGCTTTTGCTTTGTTCAAGATGTCCACGTAGCGATCAATCGAAGAGTTCAAGATTTGCGTATGCATGGTCTTTACTTCTTCTGGCTTGAAGAAAATCATGTCACCCTTCACAAGATCTGGAGCCAGTTCAGTGATGAGTTGTTCCATATCTTTCATACCGGTGTTATAGCCGTGGTATTCAAGATCCTTGATGGAGTTCTCAGGAATCATGATCCAGTTGATCCACGCATGTGCTGCTTCCGCGTTTGGCGCACCTGCCGCGATACAGAAGGTATCCATGAAAAGCTCGGTATCTGGAGCCCCGAGAACCCAACGCCAATTTTCTGGTGTGCCGCCAGCATCTTTAATGCGGAAGTAGGCCTGACGCGCATCGCCGTTCCAAGCCATCGCCAAGGTATACGCACCTTCAGCGAGCTTTGTACTTGGATAGCTGTCGAACGCCTTGATGTGCGGCGCAAGCTTGTTCACTAAGAAATCTTCGGCAGCATCGATGCTGGCTTTGTCTTCTGTGTTCCAGTCGATTCCGTTTGCCCAGAAATATGGACCTACGAAGTTGGGTGGAGCATCGATTACTGCACACTGTCCACTTGCCTCGCCCATACATGCGTCGAGGAAGTCCTGCCACGTGTTGAGTTCCTTTTTGATTTTGGTGGTGTCATAAAAGAAACCAGCAGTGCCCCAGTTCTTGCACACTGAGTACTCGTTGTCCTTGTCCCATGCTTGTCCGAGGAATGCAGGATCAACGTTCACAACGTTCGGAAGAAGGGTCTTGTCGAACTTCTGAATGAGTCCCTTTTGCACCATTTGCACGACGTACGGGCCGGTCGGAACAACGATGTCGAAACCGCTGCTTGTACCGCCGCCTGCTGACAACTTAGTGATGAGGTCTTCGTTGCTTGCGAAGTAGTCAACTTTCATCTTCACGCCAAGGCTTGATTCAGCAAGTGCGCCTACCAATTCTGGGTCGTCATAGTCACCCCACGTGTACATGGCAAGAGTTCCCGATGACTTATTGATAACGCGGCTCCAGTCGCCTGTTGCTTGTGTAGCACCCTCACCTGCTGCAGCAGTGGTATCAGGTGAATCAGAATCTGATCCGCCACATGCCATCAACACGACTGCCATACCAGCAGTTGCTGTACCCGCTTTGATAAACGCGCGACGATTTAACTTCTCGCGAAAACTATCTGGGGCAAGAATTCGTAGTTCCTGTGTCATGTGATTTCTCCTTGTGGTTTAGTTGTTAGAGATTCGTTACAAGGGACAACCTAGTCCGTAGACAGGCGTTCCCTAGCGGTTTAGTCGTTGTG
>JBIILS010000020.1:0-17191 GCA_044232585.1 Ilumatobacteraceae bacterium | reverse complement strand
GAAGAAGCTGCTCGCGAGCGCTTCAATGCGTACCTTGCAATTAACGGCACAAAGTCACCTGATTACTTTCATCGTGAACTCGGAAAAATCATTTGGGATTACTGCGGAATGGAACGTACTGAAGAAGGATTGAAAAAAGCTTTGGAACTTCTTCCTGCGCTCTATCAAGAATTCAAGACGGACCTTCGCGTAACCGGTGATGGCGACAACATGAATCAAACACTTGAAAAAGCAGGCCGTGTCGACGACTTCTTCCAGTTGGGAATGCTGATGTGTCGCGATGCGCTTGATCGCAACGAAAGCTGCGGCGGTCACTTCCGTTCTGAATATCAGACAGACGATGGCGAAGCACTTCGCGATGATGAGAACTACTGCCACGTTGCCGCATGGCAATGGGGCGGCGACCCAATGACACCAAACCTGAACGTTGAACCGCTCGAATTCGAAGCTGTTCACCTCGCGACTCGGAGCTACAAATGAGCAATCACCTCAAGAACATCACATTGCGCATTTGGCGTCAGGCTGGTCCTGCAGCAAAGGGCAATTTCGAAACCCATGTGGTCGACGAAATCACAGACGAAGCCTCGTTCCTCGAGATGCTCGACATCTTGAATGACAAACTCGTCACAGAAGGCAAAGAGGCAGTGGTGTTTGACCATGACTGTCGCGAAGGCATCTGCGGCACATGTTCACTCATGATTGACGGACAAGCACACGGACCACAACGCGGAACAGCTACATGTCAGTTGCACATGCGTCAGTTCAAGAGCAACGACACCATCACAATTGAGCCGTGGCGTGCATCAGCATTCCCCATCATCAAAGACCTCATGGTTGATCGTTCTGCGTTTGACCGCATCATTGAATCGGGTGGGTACATCACAGCCGATACCGGTGGTGCACCAGATGCAAACTTGATTCCAATTTCCAAAATTGTGGCTGATGCTGCGATGGACTCTGCTGCCTGCATCGGTTGCGGAGCATGCGTTGCTGCGTGCCCGAACGGCGCAGCCAACTTGTTCACCGGAGCAAAAATTGCCCACCTCAGCCGTCTGCCACAAGGTCAGGCCGAGCGTTACTCACGCGTTGAGGCCATGGTGGAAACCATGGACGAGAAATTCGGTTCGTGCACAAACCATGGCGAATGTGAAGCAGCATGCCCGAAGGAAATTTCCATCGACGTCATTGCCCTCATGAACAAGGACTTCCGCAAGGCCAAGTTTGCAAACCGCAAGGATCTTGCTCGCAAATAAATTGGTTCGGCTGAGGGCTCACTAGCGCTCTCGGGGTACTGTCATTTCCATGACAATTCCTGCTGTCCCCGCATCTCTTCCTGTCACTCTGGCGGCACTTCGTGCCTCAGGCTGGAAATCCATTCCTGTTAAGGAAGAATTGCGCGCCAACGCCGTACGCAATATCTCCGCCGGCCTTCCCTTGTTTGAAGGTGTCATGGGATACGAAAACACTGTGATGCCCCAACTGGAAAACGCGTTGCTCGCAGGGCACGACGTTGTATTCCTCGGTGAACGCGGTCAAGCAAAGACTCGAATGATTCGTTCGCTCACTGATCTTCTCGATGAGTGGATGCCAATCATCGCTGGCAGTGAAATCAATGATGACCCGTACAACCCGGTGTCACGTCACGCACGTGACCTCATCGCAGCAGAAGGCGAGAATGCTCCTATTTCTTGGGTGCATCGCAGCGAACGATTCGGTGAAAAACTTGCAACACCAGACACGTCAATTGCTGACCTCATTGGTGAAGTTGACCCCATCAAAGTTGCAGAAGGCCGTTACCTCAGTGACGAACTCACATTGCATTACGGCTTAGTGCCACGCACCAACCGTGGAATTTTTGCAATCAACGAACTGCCAGACCTTGCAGAGCGAATTCAAGTTGGTTTGCTGAACGTTCTCGAAGAGCGCGACGTGCAAATTCGTGGCTACAAGATTCGTCTTCCGCTTGATGTCATGTTGGTTGCGTCTGCAAACCCAGAGGACTACACAAACCGTGGTCGCATCATTACTCCGCTGAAAGACCGTTTTGGTAGCCAAATCCGCACGCATTATCCGCTGGAAGTCGATACGGAAATTGCCATCATGCGCCAAGAATCGCGGGCAGCCTCAATTGGTGATGTCACAGTCACCATGCCCGAGTTCATGGAGCGCATTATCGCTACATTCTCTCATCAGGCTCGCGTCAGCAGCCATGTCAACCAACGCAGCGGTGTCAGCGTTCGTTTGTCTGTGTCTAACTTCGAAATTCTTAGTGCAAATGCAGTACGTCGTGCATTACGAGCAGGGGAGCGCGAAGTAGCGCCACGCATTAGTGACCTTGATGCTTTGGCATCGTCTACAGGCGGAAAAGTTGAAATCGAAGCACTTGAAGAAGGCCGCGAAAACGGCATTCTTCAGCAGCTCATTTCTGGTGCAGTTCTCACTGTGTATAAGGAACTGGCTCCTGGTGAAATGATGCGTGATGTTCTCACTGCATTCGAAGAAGGTGCAGTTGCTCATGCTGGCGAAGACATTTCATCTGGTGAATTGATTGCGCTTCTTACTCAGATTCCGGCGCTGATGCCACCAGTGAAAGTTCTTACAGGCGGTGACGATTCTCCAGCAATGTTGGCAAGCGCAGTTGAGTTCATCCTTGAGGGATTGCATCTCACACGACGTCTCAATAAAGACGCATCAGGCTCAAAAGCCACATATCGCTCGCGTAGCTAGTAGTTACAGAACGAACGGCGAACGGGTCCACAGTTCGCCGGTGTCGTTGCGGGCTGCATTTGTAGCCTCGCCCGTCAGCAACACCACTGGAATCGCTTCATTGAGTCCGCGCAGCGACATAGGTTCATGAGGGGTCACGACAACGCCGTCTGGCAGATTCTCAATCTGCTCGCTTGGGATAATGACCTCAAACGACCCAGCGGCGTCACAGAGGCGGGCAGCCATGTTCACAGCTGTTCCGATGTAGTCGTCGCCCTCAAACAGCAATGCAAGCCCAGAAGCCATGCCAACGCGTATGGAGAGAGGCGCACAGGCGGCTCCAGAGCGCTTCTGAAGCTCGAGAGCGAACGTAATGGCATCTCGCTGGTCAACAGCCACGATCATGCAGCCATCGCCCAGCCACTTGGCAATACGGACACCGGTCTCAGAGGCCACATCACGCGTGACGGCTCGCCACGAGGCAAGAAGACGCCCTGCGGCATCATCTCCGTTCTCGTTTGTGAAATTGGTAAACCCCGAAATATCGACGAATACAAAAGTCCGTGGCACTCGCATAGTCCCCAACACCTTAGAGCAACTAGGTTGCGGATATGCCTGCACGGTTCACTTATTCACGTTGGGACGGCACCCAGACGGGATTCAGCCTCGATGCAGAGGGAATTCTCGACGAGTTAACCGATGATTTGCTCTATCACGGAGATTTGAACGCAGCATTGCGTCGTTTAATGCGTGACGGGATGACTGACCCCGACGGAAACCAAATCGAGGGCTTGCGAGACATGATGCAACGCATTCGTGATCGCAAGAAGGAACTTGAAGAGAGCGGCGACCTTGGTGGTGTGTATTCAGAAATTGCTGATGCACTCAAAGACATCATTGATGAAGAACGACATGCAGTCGAGAATTCTGTTCGTGAAGCAGAAGCATCTGGTGATGAACGGCGCGCAGATACCGCTCGAGATGCGGCAATGGAACGCAATTTCCGTCTCGACATGATGCCAAATGACCTTGCTGGCATGGTTCGCGAGATGCAAAGTTACGACTTTGAATCAAGCGAAGCACAACAACGTTTTGAAGAACTTATGGACAAACTGCGTCAAGAAATGATGCAGCAGTTCGTTGACCAAATGTCTGAAGGAATGCAGAACATGTCGCCAGAAGATATGGCGCGCATGAAAGACATGATGGCTGCGTTAAACGGCATGATTGAAGCACGCGAACAAGGCGAAGATCCGCAGTTTGAAAAGTTCATGGAACAGTTCGGTGATTTCTTTCCAGAGAATCCGCAAACACTTGACGAACTTCTCGAGAACATGGCAAAGCGAATGCAGGCAATGCAGGCACTTATGGATTCACTCACGCCAGAACAGCGCTCACAAATGCAACAACTGTCCGAGCAACTCATGGAAGACATGGATCTCAATTGGCAAGTGCAACAACTCAGCGAAAAATTACAGAGCATGTTCCCGCAACCAGGTCAGGGTGAAGGTCAGGGCTACAACTTCCGCGGAGAACCTTCGATGGACATGCAACAGGCCATGGATGCCATGCAGGAAATGGGCGAACTGAACGAAATGGAAGGAATGTTGCGCCAGGCCACAAACCCTGCCCAACTGGCTGAAGTCGACATCGACAAGGTTCGCCAAATGCTCGGAGAAGAGGCCGCTAACTCCATGGAACGGCTCGCTGAGATGACCAAAATGCTGGAGGACGCAGGGCTCATCAATCTCAAAGAGGGAAAGATGGAACTCACTCCTCGTGGACTTCGTGCCATTGGCAACAATGCTCTTCGTCAGTTGTTCAACAACCTGTCCAAAGACAAATTCGGACAACACCGCATTGCGCGCGACGGTAGTGGCCACGAGCGAACATACGACTCGAAGCCCTACGAATTTGGTGACCCATTCCGTCTTGACCTTCAGCGCACAATCCGCAATGCCATTTCACGCAACGGCAGTGGCACACCAGTGAAGTTGTCACCAGAAGATTTCGAAATTGAGCGCACAGAACACAACACGCGTTCCTCCACGGTGCTCATGATCGACCTTTCCATGTCAATGCCAATGCGCGGCAACTTTGTTCCGGCCAAGAAAGTGGCAATGGCCCTGCATTCATTGATTAGTTCGCAGTTCCCGCGTGACTATTTGGGCCTCGTTGGCTTCAGCGAAACGGCACACATCATGACCCACGAGCAGTTGCCTGAAGTCAGTTGGGATCTTGCGTACGGAACCAACATGCAGCATGGTCTTCGCTTGGCTCGTCAGTTACTTGCTCGCCAAACCGGCACCAAACAAATCATCATGATCACTGATGGTGAACCAACAGCTCATATCACTCAATCAGGCGACGTGTATTTCAACTATCCGCCGGTGCGAGAGACCGTGGAAGCCACATTGCGCGAAGCAATGCGGTGCACAAAGGACAACATCACCATCAACACATTCGTGCTTGATGCAACAGGCCCATTACGCCACTTCATCGAGCAAATGGCGCAGGTCAATCATGGACGAGCCTTCTTCACAACCCCAGAAACATTGGGCGATTACGTATTGGTCGATTTCCTCGAAAATCGTCGTAGAACCAGTCGAGCTCGCTGACCATCCGGGGTACTCAACGGCCCTGAAATGGGACAGATGCTGACTGTTCATAGAGGATTTCCCATATCCCATTTGCATTTTGTGTAAATATTTGCCACAATTACACCGCTGTAATTACAAGCCACATTCCAAGATCCCTTGGGACTCGGATATGGCTGTAGCTGGGAGGCAAAAGCATGCACGGAGATTCTGATTCATTAAGCCAAGAACGTGGCTGGCAAGACCAGGCCAACTGCCTTGGCGTCGACCCTGATTTGTTTTTTCCAGAGCGTGGTGCAAGCACCCGCGAAGCAAAAGAAGTGTGCAAAGGATGCGTAGTTCGCGGAGATTGTCTCGAGTACGCGCTTGCTAATGGTGAGAAGTTCGGAATCTGGGGCGGCTTGTCAGAGCGCGAGCGTCGTCGCTTGCGTCGTCAACGCGCACAAGATGGCCGTCGCGTCATAATCAACGGTTAGTTACACGCCACTCAATCGTTTGTTCCACGGACAGATCTAGGTCCTCCCACCGGGCACGTGGAATTGTTGCAAGAACAGAGGCGGGAAGTAGCCCGACTAGTTCTGCACGGTGCACTTTCGCGTGTTGTGAGACTGCCTTGTACACATCATTTGGGCCCGCAATCATTGGCTGAATTAGGTTCACGCTTACCTGCGTAAACGCCCCTACTTGCAGACCCAAAGTGCGAATATGTGCTGAACGAACCGCTGATGCAATTCGTCGCGTTGTTGCAAGATCAACATTCTCTAACCACAAGTTGTACGCAACTAAAGGTTCACGCACACCGACACACATTGCACCGGCAGTGGGGTGAGGGGAATGTGATCCAACATTGGGCATTAACGAAGTCCAAGCATTTTTTCGAATGTCAGGCAGTGTGCGTTCATGGCCGTACAGAAAACTTGGCACGTTCAATTCAACGGCAGCCCATGCTGCAAATTCATCGCGTGCGATGCGTGCATCATTCATTGTGGAATCAACAAGTGGCACAAACGGAACAACGTCAACAACGCCAATGCGTGGATGTACTCCGGAATGATCACTGAGACTTATTGCCGAAACTGCAGCACGAGCGAGTGATCGAGCGGCATCAACACCAACCAGGGTGAACACGCTGCGATTGTGATCGGGGTCTGAATGGATATCAAGAAGGTCGCCCGCACATGATTGAGCAAGTGAGTCGATGATGGCGTGGCTACGCCCCTCGCTGATGTTGATGACGCATTCGAGCACCCCTCGTGCATACCAAAGAAGCGCCCCTTCCTGCTACCGTCAGGAACATGATTTCGTTTCTTCAAGGCCAAGAGCTCTTTATCGTTGCAATTGTCGTGCTGGTGCTTTTTGGTGGTGCACAGTTGCCAAAGCTTGCCAAGAACCTCGGTTCGGCTCAGAAAGAGTTCAAGAAGGCAATGGACGAAGGCAAGTCTGATGACTCTTCGTCTGATTCAAAGTAAGTAGGTCAGACCGCGATTCCGCGGCGCCTCTTCAAAATTCTGCGACGCTCACGCTCGCTACAACCGCCCCACACGCCATGATCGATGCGTTCTGTAAGGGCATATTCAAGACACGTGTTGCTCACTGGGCACCCCTTGCAAATGGCACGGGCCCGATCGACGCCAACTCCGTCTGACGGAAAGAAGGTGGCAGGCGGATAATTGCGGCAGTTGCCTTCACCCATCCACGATGTTGGGGAGTCATCGAACGGAAGGTTCGTGACTGGTGCACTCGTAACTTGAAGTTGTACTTTCATGGCTGTCCTCGCTTCACCTGTATCAGGTGTTCTTGGTCGGTATCTGTATGACGCCGAGTCATGGCGGGAAGTTCCCGCAAAACCAGTCAAGCAGACGGGGGCGCCAGCAGGCCGGTTTTTTGGGTAAAGGTTTGGTAAAGATGTCACTTATCCACAGGCGTCACCATAAAAAGGCCACAAAAAACGCCAAAAACACCCAGAAGTCGTCGTGCAAGTGCCCCGATAGGCTCTTTAGAGTTCGCTATTGATTCATACTCGCAACCCACGCATTGCAGTCCGGAGACACCATGACAGATATTCAGATTCCCCAGGCTCCGAAAGCCCACGCCCGCATTGCCTTTCTTGGCGCGGTGTCTCCTCACTGGGAGGTCTACTCAGACTGGGGCGATCAGACAATCATCGACGAATTTCGTTCGCGTGTTCTTGCCCGTCTTGTTTTGCTTCCTCGTGATGACCCACAATTTCGCCGCAACATGGCTCGCATCGTTCGCGATGCGGAGCGTGAACTCATTTCCATTGAATGGGACATGGGTGACCCTGACTACGAGTTCTGATTCGAAGTCGTGGGTAACACCTACGCCACAGCAGGGTAAACATACGGCGAACTCTGTGGTTTGCCGAATGCTTCAGCGACACTCCTTTCACTACCCTTGTCTCTCATGAGTCGTCTCATTGGCAATCGTGAATTGAGCTGGCTTGATTTCAATGAGCGTGTGCTTTCGCTTGCCCGTGAAACCTCAGTGCCACTGCTTGAGCGCATCAAGTTCTGTGCCATCTTTTGTTCCAACCTTGATGAGTTTTTCCAGGTACGAGTTGCGGCACTGAAGGGTCAAGTTGCTGCAGGTGTTCAATCGTCATCCTCGGATGGACTCTCGCCAACTCGTCAGCTAAACGAAATTGCGCATCGGGTTGATTACTTGGTATCCGAGCATGAAAACCTGCTACTCAACGAACTATTTCCGTCACTTGAAAATCATGGTGTAGTCATTTGTCGGTGGGAAGACCTCACGCAAGAAGAGCGCGAAAAAATGCAGAAGTTCTTTGAGCGGCAATTGTTTCCGGTGCTCACGCCTTTAGCCGTTGACCCGTCACACCCATTTCCATATATCTCAAACATGGCAATCAGTCTTGGGGTCTTGGTGCGTGATCCGAGCACGGGTGAGCAACGTTTTGCTCGAGTCAAAATACCCACGTTTCTCAAGAGATTTCACAAAATGTCTGAAGGTCGATATGTACTGATTGAAGACATTATTGCGGCATACATCTCCGAGCTTTTCGTCGGAATGGACATCATCCACGTCAGCGCATTCAGGGTTACACGTAACGCAGACCTCACGCTTGACGACGAAGATGCAGATGATCTGCTTGTAGCAGTCGAGATGGAATTGCGCCGCCGACGTTTTGGTCGTGCAGTTCGGCTTGAAGTTGATCACCACATCAACCCAGATGTTCTTGACATGTTGTTGGAAGAACTTGATCTGGAAAGAACTGATGTTTCATTTCATACAGCCCCACTTGCTTTATCTTGCTTATGGGAATTACACGGGCTGGACGAACCAACGCTGAAAGACACTCCGTGGCGTTCTGTCACTGCAGGTCGCCTAGCTGCCGCAGATGGCAACGATCAGTCAATGTTTAGCGTGTTGCGTCAACGTGACCTTTTGGTGCACCACCCATATGAATCGTTTTCATCTTCTACTGAAGAGTTTCTTGAGCAAGCTGCCAATGATCCTCGCGTGCAAGGAATCAAAATCACTTTGTACCGCACATCAGGAGATTCGCCCATTGCGCGCAGCCTCATTAAGGCTGCTGAACTAGGAAAACAAGTGGTGGCACTCATTGAACTCACTGCTCGCTTTGATGAAGCAGTGAATGTCACCTGGGCTAAAGAACTTGAGCGTGCCGGAGTTCATGTGGTGTACGGCGTTGTCGGCTTAAAGACACACTGCAAGTGTGTATTGGTGGTTCGCCAGGAAGAATCCGGACTACGCCGATATGTACATGTCGGTACTGGTAACTACAACTCAAAGACTGCTCGTACATACGAAGACATCGGTCTCTTCACGTGCGACGAGAGCATTGGTGATGATGTTTCGCACCTGTTTAATTCGTTGACTGGCTTTGATCGCGATCATGATTACAAGCGCCTCATCGTGGCTCCTCGTTATCTGCGTAACAAGATGATTGACCTCATCAAGAACGAAATTACGTTTGGTTCAGAAGGGCACATGGTCATCAAGATCAATGGCCTTGCCGATGCTGAAATGATTGAATTGCTGTATCAAGCAAGTGAAGCGGGTGTTCGTATCGATCTCATTGTTCGTGGTATTTGTTGCATGCGACCAAGTTCAGATCACGAAAAGAATGTCCGAATTAGGTCGGTTCTGGGCAGGTATCTTGAGCATTCTCGTATGTATCACTTTGGGCATGGTGGTCAAAACAATGAGCCCGTGTATTACATCGGCTCAGCAGACTTAATGCCACGTAATCTTGACAAGCGAGTTGAGGTGCTCATTCCTGTTGAACATCCGAAACATCGTGCATGGATTGAAGAAGTCTTTTCTACTCTTCTTGCAGATGACGTTGTGGCATTCGAAATGAATCGTGAAGGTGACTGGCGTCGTGTCGGACCTGTTGACTATGTGCCAGTTAATGATGCTCAGTATCGAATTCACCAAAGGGACTCGGAATCACAGTTGAAACTGGGTGTACCCGATTTCACTGTTTCCCTGTAATCAGGTACAACAAGTTCACTTTTCGTTCACAATATGACAGACTATTGTTCACGCGTTATTTCCTATCGTGGAGACACTCATATAACTTTTTTTCTTAGGAGGAATCATGGACGAGCTACGTAAAGGTTTTCACCAGCAACTTGATGACGTCCGAACTGAATTAGTACGTTTGGCCGCCTCCGTTATCGAAGCAATCCCTCGTGCTACAGCAGTGATTCTTAATGGAGATCTGGATGGTGCTGATGCCCTAATCCAGTTTGACGATGAGATTGATTCACTCTCGTTGGAACTCGAGGAACGTTGTTATCAAATTCTCGCATTACAGGCTCCGGTAGCCGGTGACCTTCGCCAGGTTGTGTCAGTTGTAAAGATGATTGCCGAAATAGAACGGTCTGCAGACCTTGCGGTGAATATTTGCAAAGCGGCACGACGCATATATGGCCACGAACTTGATCCCCGCCTGCGTGGGTTGATTGCGCGTATGGGCGAGCAGGCAGAACAGCTGTGGGAATCAGCTCTTGAATCTTTTGAAGAAAATGATGCGGCTAAAGCAGCTGCCATTGATGACATGGACTCGTATCTCGACAGTTTGCAGCGCGAATTCGTTCAGGCGATTCTTGAAAGCCATTCGGAAAACTCAATTGACCTCCAGGTTGCAATTCAGCTAGCCGTTGTAGCCCGCTTCTACGAACGCATTGGCGACCACGCAGTCAACATTGGTGAGCGCGTTCGGTACTTGGTAACCGGTTGGTTGCCCGAACATAAAGGTGCAGCTCGCTTTCGCCAAAAATCTGGCGACGATGACACCGACGGAATTCCTTTCATCACCCCCAAAGAAAGTTAGATCCGCTAGCTCGGCATCGATATGTGGTGGTTGATTGTCGGCATCGTTTGTGGAATAGCTGTCGGTTTTTTCATTCGTGACCGCACTCGCACGCCTCAGATTTCACTTGTACCTGCTGTCACTGAACAAGAGGCGCCGCCAGATTCAGAAGCAGAAATCAAGGTACTACTTGATGCGCTTCCCATGGGCGTCGTTGTGCTTCTTCCAGATGGGCAAGAGCGTTTTCGCAATACCGTTGCGATGTCAATCGCAGGCGCTCGCCATGCAGACGTTCTAGTTGAAGCTGCTGCTGAGAGATTACTTGTATTGGCATTGCGAGGACTTGAAAGTCGTGAGCAGATTCATTTGGCTGGGCCACCGCAACGAGTGATTGAAGTACGTGCAATTCCTCTGACAGATGGTGGTGCAATTGCGATTATGGATGATGTCACTGAGAGGTGGCGCATTGACCAAGTTCGTACGGATTTTGTTGCAAACGTCAGCCATGAACTGAAAACTCCGATTGGTGCGATATCGGTGTTGGCAGAGACTATTGAAGGTGAGACCGATGATGAATTGGTTTTGCGCCTTACAGGCCGCATGGTGATTGAAGCTCAACGTATGTCACGCACAATTGATGATCTACTTGAACTATCCCGAATTGAACTGGGTGGCGAAATGCTGACAGTCGATATCGACATGGCAGATATAGCGGCAGAAGCTATTGAACGGGTCAGCCCTATCGCTATGCGCAAAGGCGTTCCGTTGTTACTCAAATCTGAAAAAGGAATCGCAATAGTTTCCGGCGATTTCTTTCAGTTGGTATCAGCTGTTGCAAACCTGGTGGAGAACGCTGTGAAGTACAGCGATCAAACCCATCAGGTTGATGTTCGAGTTATCACCACTGATGACACCGTGTCTGTAGAAGTGGAAGATAGGGGTATCGGAATTCCTGCTGACAGCATTGATCGCATTTTTGAACGCTTCTATCGGGTCGATAGAGCACGAAACAGAGCCACCGGGGGCACAGGCCTTGGGCTCTCCATTGTGCGCCATGTGGCCACCAATCATGGCGGGGAGGTGAACGTACGGTCTCGGGAAGGTGAAGGTTCGACGTTTATCCTCCAGATACCTCGTGTTTTGAGGTCAGTATGAGCCACTATGGGAGGGCATGGTGAACTCAAAGACAGCAACAGGTATACCAACGGTGTTGGTAGTAGAAGACGAAGAGTCATTCATTGAGGCGTTGCAGGTCGGTTTAAAGCGCGAAGGATTCCGCGTCGAGGTTGCACGTGATGGTTTGCAGGCTCTTGAAATGTTCGATCTTGTTCAGCCAGATCTCGTTCTTCTTGATGTCATGTTGCCAAAAATGTCTGGCATTGATGTATGTCGCCAATTGCGCAAGAAGACCACAACGCCCATCATCATGGTTACGGCTAAGGGCGCCGAGATTGACACAGTTGTTGGTCTTGAAGTCGGAGCAGATGATTACGTAACAAAGCCCTATCGTCTTCGTGAATTAACAGCACGTATGCGCGCAGTGATGCGTCGCGTGCCAAATGATCGCGGTGGCGAACTTTCCGGAGCTTCAATCGAAGTCGGCGATGTGGCGCTTGACCCCGATCAACATGAAGTAATCATTCGCGGAGAAGCTCAAGCGTTACCTCTGAAGGAATTTGAACTGCTACATATCTTGCTCGCTAATGCGGGGCGAGTGTTGCCCCGTGAAACTCTGATTGACCGTGTGTGGGGCAGTGACTATGTGGGTGACACGAAGACCCTTGATGTCCATGTGAAGCGTTTACGTTCAAAAATTGAAGATGATCCGGCCAACCCCACGCGCATTGTCACGATTCGTGGTCTCGGATACAAGTACGACAAACAACGTACGGCGTAGTATCGCTGCGTGGTCACGCGGCGTAAAACAGAACCTCTAGAGAACGGAGGCTTGCCGCCAGTCACTGCTTTTCAGAGGTTGTCGCGTACTCATTCGCTCATGGTGGCAGGCGAGACGGCCATGACTGTAGCGCTAGCTGACTCGCTCTTTTTGTCGATTAGCCCTGATGCGGCTCGTACCAAAGTCATGTTGTTCCTTGCCGTCAGCATGGCGCCGTTCGCCATTGTGGCGCCGTTTGTCGGCCCTCTCGTTGACCGTATGCGCGGTGGGCAACGCATGGTGGTGTTGATGGTTGCCATTCTGCGTGCGCTTGTGCTGATTGGCATGATGCAATCACTTGATTCGCTTGCTCTTTTCCCATTGGCGTTTGCATCACTTGTTCTTGCAAAAACATATTCAATTGCAAAATCTTCGTTAGTACCAACCACGATTCCTGATCCTGATGGTTTGGTGACGGCAAACAGCAAACTGGGTCAGATAGCGGGCATTACTGGTTTTGTCGTCGTCGTGCCTGTTGGGCTTTTGCAGTTGCTTAGTTCTCAAGCTGCTCTTGGCTTCGGTGTTCTTGCATTTCTTGCAGCTGCACTAAATGCCAATCGCTTACCAAAAAGTGTGGTTGCTGCAACTCCAGCAGATGTCTTGGAGACAGAAGAACTGCATTCTGACAGCGTTGTAGCAGCAGCAAATGCAATGCGAGTCTTGCGTGGGATAGTCGGATTCATGTTCTTTCATTTGGCTTTCTGGTTGCGTCGTGAAATAGCTGGCACTGCATGGTTCGGACTGGCGATTGGTTTGTCCGGACTTGCGACGCTGGGCGCAAACTTTGCTGGCCCGTCTCTACGAAAAAAAATGCGTGTTGAGACGATGCTTCTGTTCGCTCTTCTTTCTGTCGGAATAGTCGGCGTTGGTACCGCATGGTACGGACGCATTACTGGCGGAATTTTGTTGGCAGCCGTTGTCAACGCGGCTGCTGCAATTGGACGACTCGCCTTTGAGGCCACAGTGCAAAGTGGTGCGCCAGATGCAAACAGGGGCCGTGCCTTTTCACGCTTTGAGACTCAGAACCAAATGGCGTGGGTTGCTGGCGGGCTAGTGCCCGTAATATTTGCACCCGCCGGATGGGTGGGATTTGCGGTGGTCGGTGTTGTTGGTCTTACTGGAGCAGTGATGTACGCGCGAATGCGCGGAACGTCTATTGGATTTCCAATCGGGCGAGCCACAGCCCGGGGGCGTCGATCTCACTAGGCGTCGGTAGGTTTCCTGGCGCTGAGACAAGAGACGGCAGCAATGCCGCGCCATCTCGCTCGATTATCCCATTAACAAACGCTCGGCCTCGTTGTTGTTGAGAACGTGTCTGAGAGATTCCAAGAAGTTGTTCCACAAGATGAGAGTTTGTGCCGTTCTGCACTCGACGCCGACGGACTGCTTCTGCAATTGGTGACGCCCCACCCAAAAGACGTGCACTGACAGCATCAACGACATAATCGATATAACCAGAAATTGCAGCCACGTGAGCATCAAGAACAGGGGCTAGTGCTTCTTGTTCAGCCGTGCGTGAGGCGCCCATCATGACCATTGGGTTGGAGAACAAGTTTTGTACTGCAGCCATCGCATTGGTATCGGATGGGTCAAGATCTGTGAGAGACGACATTAAAGCATCAGGGTTTGGTCGAAAAGCAGAGACATGTGCCTGCACCAAAGTGGTGAGTCCTTCTGCGATTGCTGGTGCCGCAAGAACTGCATGTGATGCGAGCTCGTGAATGAGGACCCACATGCGTAAGTCATCCGTAGGAATTTCCCATTCAGTTGCAAACGCGTCAACAGAAGATGCAACGATGAGAATTTCCGATGTGTGTGGGCGTGCCAGCGGAATTTCATATTGCCCGAGAGCATGGCTAGCAAGCGCGCCGATCATTGAGCCGACAGACATCCCCATCATGGCAGGGGCCATCATGGTGGAAAGGTTGGCCATCATCGCTGACATCGGATCATCAGGAACATCACCATCTGTGTTGTGTGGCTGAAGCGCTGTAGCAAGGTTTGTGAACAACGGCCGTAGGTCTGTCAAGGTGCGATGCGCCCACCGTGCTCGCGTTGTTGTCAGAATTTCGGTATGTGTGTCGTTTGATCCGGTGGAGAGAGACGTGATCGCCCGAACATGCATATCGGCAATGTCTGCAAGCGAATTGAACGCTAGGCGCGTAGCTGTATCTGGTTCTGGGTCTGGTGAATCACCGACAGCGCCAAGTTGTGCGAACTGTTGCGCGAGGTCCCAATTGAGTGGCCCTTGACCGGCCATTGCCCGCATCATGTCGTTAAAGAAGGGGATACCGCCGAAAGGATTTGAAGCATTCATGTCGCCGTCGGCCATGCCCTCATGATAGGAGGAGCGACGTGGGATACATCGTCAGGGTTGTAGTAACAGAGAGCGAATCATGCTGACTATTGAGGCCTTGTTCAATATCCATGCAGAGTGATTACGCCGGACCACAATTCCTACCAGTTGGCCTTGAGAATTACGAACAGTTGCAAGCCCATGAATGATGTCAGTCGAATTGATGGGAAGATCAGTTGAATCTCTGTTAGTCAACAAACTGGGCTCGGGAACAAACGAAACTGATCTGGCGGTGTCAACAACTTGATACTGCGAAAGATCTGAGATTTGAGTGGGGTCAATCAGGTGACTCAGATCTGGTGCAGGTCCCCACGCTGATTTTTCCTTGCAATGAACGAGAGCGAGTCCGGTGGAAGGATCTGTCGCGACGATTTTGACTGGTGAACTTCGTCCACTCTCGGACGTGACCCATAGAGACGTTGCTAGGGCGATGTTGTCAATGGCTGTAACCCAGACGCCGTTTCCAAGCGACAATGCCGACGTTGTGCCTGCATTGCTTTTGATGACAGTCATCTCCTTTGGCGAGTAGTTCTTGACTAGCGACACGGTGCTGCTTGGTGACACTTGAAACACGGCCTCTATTTCTTCTCGGTATGACGAGATGCCCTTTGGAATGGCGATGGCGAGAACTGCACCCGAAGCAACCAAGCTGAGCCCCGCCGCAAAAGCAGTCAGGCGCCGACTGATTTTTGGAGGCGTTGTTAAGAAGTCTGTACGAACTGCATCTGCCATCTCGGCTGGGTGGCGCCACGTACGTTCGTATGCGGGCACCGGTGCCTGATCTTGGTTCTCAAATTCATCGGCACTCACAAGTGTCAGACACTAATCGCGATGGGTACTCAAGTGTTGGCGCCATCGCAAGTCCTACCCAGTGCTGTGAGAGTACGATTGACCCATGCCTGCACCGTTGCTCGGAGAAGAGTGGTTCGAATTGACCGCCTCAGAACTTCCCATCGCCGACATCTATCAGTGGGCAGTGCGGCCAGACTGTGGCGCCGTGGTTCTGTTTTCCGGCACAGTGCGAGACCATGCTGATGGCCGTACAGATGTCACCTCGCTTGAATACGAGGCATACGAAGATGCGGTGATCCCATCGTTTGCAAAGATTGCTAATGAAGCGCGAGTTCGTTTTGCTGATTCCCGGAGAATTGCAATATTGCATCGCACCGGAGAATTGTCATTAGGAGAATCATCAGTTGTTGTTGCCGTGTCATCGGCACATCGCCCCGTTGCATTTGATGCTGCACGGTTTCTTATTGATGCGTTGAAAGAGTCAGCTCCAATTTGGAAGAAGGAAAATTGGGATGGCGGTTCTGATTGGGGAACTGGTGCCCACAACATCACTTCACCACAACAAGTGACGAGCAACCCATCATGATTGGTCTTTCCTTTTTCACTGCTCTTTTCTCTTTCATAGCAATCGTGTCTGGCGCAACATTGCTTGTGCTGATTTATCTTGATAATCGCAATGTGCGCATTGATGACGGTATTGCAAACTTCCGTCGACACATTGATGCACTGTCTCCCGAAGCGAGACAGTCGTCAGTGCATCGCAACAACCAAGAAGACCGGCGCAATCAATGAGCACCTCTCGTATTTCCATAGAAGGACCTAACCATGGCTCGTGACCTCGCAATTGACCTCGGTACTGCCAACACTTTGGTGTACATGAAGGGCAAGGGCATTGTGCTCAATGAGCCTTCAGTTATTGCGGTAAATCGCCAATCTGGCGAGGTTTTGGCCACTGGTCACGACGCATGGGACATGATTGGTCGCACCCCTAGTTACATCGTTGCTGTTCGCCCGTTGCGCGGTGGTGCAATCACAGACTTTGACATCACTGAACGAATGATTCGTTTGCTGTTGCAGCGTGTTGGTGTTTCTCGGTTTACCCGACCCAAAGTTGTTATCTGCGTTCCGTCTGCAATTACAGAAGTGGAACGTCGTGCGGTCACTGATGCCACACGTCGTGCGGGTGCATCTGATGCTCAATTGATTGAACAACCGATGGCAGCAGCCATTGGTGCCAACCTTCCTATTGATGAACCAGTTGGCAACATGGTGATCGATATCGGTGGCGGCACAACTGAAACTGCTGTTATTAGTTTGGGTGGCGTCGTTGCGCTTGAAGCTATTCGCGTTGGTAGTTTTGATATTGACGCTGCTATTCAAAATTATGTGCGACGTGAACACGGTGTTGCAATTGGTGAACGCACAGCTGAAGAAATCAAAATTCAAATCGGTTCAGCTGAACCAGGACCACAAGACCGCAG
>JBIILS010000083.1:0-5179 GCA_044232585.1 Ilumatobacteraceae bacterium | reverse complement strand
AGTTTTGGTTGCCACCAACCTGATTCGATAACTGAGCACACTCCGTTGTCCCAATCGACAGTGATGATGCCGTCGTCATCGACTTCGTAATCACCATATTTTCCGAATCCAATTGTTGCTTGCACGCGAACTGGCTGGGGATCGTCGAGTAGAAAACGTGCTGTATCTATGGCATGGATTCCCATGTCAATAAGTGCTCCGCCGCCTGCAAGTGATTTGTCAATGAACCATCCTGATGGGCCCCAGTGAGCGTGAACTCCGTATCCGTGTGTGCGAATGATGTTTCCAAGTTCACCAGCACGAATCGAGTCTCGAAATGAAATTACTTCTGGGTGGTATCGCCACATATGACCAACAGCGAGTAGTCGATCTTGTGCGCGAGCAACCGACATCATTTCAATCATCTGGGTCGTGTCCATTGCAGCAGGTTTTTCTACTAAGACATGCTTACCCATTTGAAGTGCATAGATGGTTTGTTCATAGTGCAAATAATTTGGCGTGCACACAACCACAATGTCTGCCGTTGTGGTGTCAATGAGTTGCTTCCAATCATCGGTGGTGTGAGAGATGCCATGTTTACTAGCAAATTGAGCAGCCTTGTCGCCGTTATGGCCCGATACTCCAACGGTCTGGATACCTACTTCGCGGGCAGCCTTGATGTGCATGTCGGCAATAAACCCGTAACCGAGTGTGACAATCTCTGGGCTCTTCATATATTCACTCTTGGCAATGAAGTCACCGTGTTCCAGGCCGCAGAAATTTCAAGTTCAGTAATGTCATGTGTATTGACAATTGAATAATCAAGTCGTTCTCTGGTTGTGTATTCAGCTAGAGACTTCAGTGATTCGAAGAACTGCTGTTGACTGACTCCGATATCGAGCGGGTTCGCACGAACACCGGAAAGTGAAACAATCTTTCGCACTCGATCCACATCATTTCCTTGCACCAAAGCCATGGCGGTCACTCCCATAGCCACTACTTCACCGTGCACATAATGGTCGCCAGTTGCATGTTCAAGGGCGTAGACCAGGAAGTGTTCAGAGCCTTCTTCAAAGCGACTATGTCCAGCAACGGCGCATGCTGCACCAATTCGTCGATATGCATCAGCAACAAAACGAACACCAGATTCGGTAACTGCACCGATATCGCCAATTGCAGCCTCGAGTTCATCAAGCAGTGAGCTTCCTAATGCGTAGAGATTTTCACTCCATCGATCTTCTTGTTTGGCATCAATCGCAAGTTTCCAGTCAAATAGTCCGGTGTGGCAGGAGAGTATGTCTCCGACTCCGGCACGATTCAGATGTTTGGGTGCGCTGCGAATAAGTGGGATATCAAGAACGACCATCTTCGGCATGATCTTTCCGATGTATTGAACGTTGCCATTGACTCGCACGCCGATTGCGTCGGTAAAGCCAGCGTCAACACTGGTAATGGTGGGCACTTGTATAAGAGTTGAACCGTGTTTCCAGGCCAAAAACTTGGCGGTGTCTAACGCAGTTCCACCACCAACACCAACAACCGTGGAAGCTGCATGAGTCGTGGAAGCTATCTCCTCTAAATGTTCAATGTCCATGTTCCATGCAGAAATTGCCTGTGTTGGAGTTGGAAGAATTTGAGAGAGCGCTTCCCACGGCGGATCGTTGTACACAACGGTGACATCACTGATTTCGCTGAAGAGTTCTTGAATTGATATCTCTTGTACCGAGATAGTCGGTGTCAGATCTTCACTCATTGTTACAACCCTGAATCAAGAGTGTGAGCAAGTCGCTGCACTTTTTGAACGGCAGAAATGACGTCTCGTGTATCGTCACTTGAGCCCATCAGAACTGACGTTGTGAACCAAAGAGTTTCATCAGCAAGTCGTTGAGAAACCGGAAGAGATAGATTCGCAAAATCTTGCATTCCTTCTCTTGACTTCACTCGTGGCAAGAATCCGGCTGGATCTGTAAAGAGATCGAGTGTGTTAATGGTTGGATACGCCATAGTGAGGCTGATGCCTTCTGCGAGTAATGCCTTGCGCACCGCCTCGCGCGAAGCGCCAAATTCATTTTCGTCAATCCGAACGACATAGCAATAGTTGCCCTGGGATGTGCACCGTGGGTCTCTTGATTGAGGGTGCACTCCAGGAATCAGAGCTAGCTCTTCGTTCAAGAGGTTTGCATTACTTGCACGAACACTTTGTTGCGCACCAAAGCGGCTGAGTTGTGCCAACAGGATTGCACCCTGCCATTCGGTCATTCTGTAGTTTCCGCCAAGTGCGTAATGACTGTAAAACCATTCACCGGGGCGTCTTCCACAGTCAGAAAATGAGCGCACTTTTGCTGCAATGTCTGGATCTTTCGCAACAACTGCACCACCTTCGCCACCAGTCATAAGTTTTGATGACTGAAAAGAATACGAACCTGCATCGCCAAGGGTTCCGACAGGTTGGTTGTTCCAAGAACTTCCATGAGCGTGCGCACAGTCTTCAATCAGGGCCAACCCATGCTTCTTGCAGATTGTTGACAAAGCATCCATGTCTGCTGGATGACCGGCGATATGTACCGCAATGACTGCTCGAGTTCGCGGTGTGATCGCGGCTTCCACAGCCGCTGGATCAATACAGCCGGTACCAAACTCCACGTCAACCAAAACAGGAACTGCGTTAACCATCAGCACCGCTGCCGCTGTAGCAACGAATGTCCAGTTTGGGACGATCACTTCGTCACCTGCGCCAACGTCAAGTCCCAATAGAGCGAGTTCAAGAGTATGTGAGCCGTTAGTTACTGCAATTGCGGGTCCGGTGCCATGAAAGTCTCCCCACTGGCGCTCAAACTCTTTTACTTTGGTTCCTTGCGTAGCCCACCATTGACGGCTGTCGAGAACTTCAAGTACAAGCTGTCGCTCAGTGTCATCAAATTCCGGCCATGCAGGGAAAGGTGCTGTACGAACGGGTGCACCACCATTGATACCAAGTTGCTCCATAGTCAAAAAGTCTAACTCAGTAACTGTTGTGCAGATTAAGCGGGTTTACAATCACACTGTGCAAATTGAAACGATGAAAATTGAAAAAGGCGAGGGCCGCACAATTCTTCTCGTGTCTCCTCATGCGGATGACCCAGCTTTCTTTCTCGGAGGAACCATTGCTTTGTGGGCTGAAATGGGGTGGCGAGTTGTTTGTGTGCGAGTTACTGACGATCGCTGGGATTCACATGGGCTCACTGAAGCACAAACGATAATGAACAACACGGAACAGTTTCAGGCAGCGGCGTCAGTCTTGGGAATCAGTGAAATTGTTGAATTGGGGTACAACACTGATGTTCTCGGTGATGTCAGTGAAGTAGCACTACGCGAGAAGATCATTCGAATGATTCGTACATATAAGCCGTACGCACTAGTGAGTTTTGATCCGTTCTCAATGTACGGCGAGGATAATGAAGATCATTTGGTAGTTGCCAAAGCCTGCAACGAAGCATTCTGGACAAGTCAGTTCGATCTGCATCATCCGGAGCACTTTGCAAACGGGCTTGAACCGCACGGATGTTTTGAGCGGTGGTACTTCGGGCGAAGGCTGACAGAGATAACTCATGTGGTGGATGTTTCCTCAGTCTTAGACAAAAAGGTACGGGCAGCACAATGCCACGTGACGATGATGTTGAACTATGCAAACCAATTAGTGATGCAGGCACGTACAGGCGGAAAGAAAGCACCGCTTGCAGAGGACGCACTTCGTTCGGGAGATCCTTCACGAATGATTGATCTGTTCATACGACGTGGTTCGCAAGGAACAGGTGCGCGTTACGATCTTGAGGCCGCAGAAGAATTCCGCATCATTCGTTTCGGGGGCCTGAGCGCCCTTCTTGAAGATTGATTTTTACAGCGCTGATTCGATGGCCGAAATTACTTCGGGCGCATCGGGTGATGTCTTTGGGTGAAAGCGTGCAACAACTGCACCATCACGGTTGACAAGGAACTTTTCGAAGTTCCAGCGAATGTCGCCATCAACACCTTCAGCATCTGCAACTGGTGTGAGTGCTGAGTACAGAGCGTGACGTGCATCGCCATTGACATCGATTTTTTCTGTCAGTGGGAAAGTAACTCCGTATGTAGTGCTGCAGAAACTTGCGATCTCTTCTGATGTTCCAGGCTCTTGACCCATGAACTGGTTGCAGGGAACTCCGATGACTGTGAAACCTTTTGCTGCGTACTGCTTCTGAAGTGCTTCGAGTTGTTCGTATTGCGGAGTGAGTCCGCACTTGCTTGCCACGTTGACAACCAATGTGACTTTGCCAGCGGCGTTTGCCAATGCATTTGGCTGGCCGTCAAGGGTGGAGATAGATGTTGCGTAAATGCTCATAGCCATAGTCAACCAACGCTTCTGCGTTGAGATTCCCTATTTGGGAAATTAATTACGGTGTGCTGCGGCCAGTTCGGCCACTTCTTGCATGATTCGTGCAATGTCGAAGTCTTTTGGTGTGTACACAGCAGCGACTCCGTGGCCGGTGAGCCACGCCCGATCTTCTTCCGGAATGATGCCGCCGACAATTACTGGGGCTTCACAGCCTTCAGCACGCAGACGAGCAACAACATCAGGCACCAGCTTCATATGAGAGCCAGACAAGATGGAAAGGCCCACAACATCAGGGTCTTCGTCTCGGGCGCTTGCCGCAATCTGGGCGGGCGTAAGGCGAATACCGCTGTACACAACTTCCATACCTGCATCACGAGCGGCCACTGCGATCTGTTCTGCACCACTTGAATGGCCATCAAGCCCTGGCTTTGCAACAAGGAAACGTGGTGGGCCACCAGGAATGGTGCGAACGTAATCAGCAACTGCTGCAAGAGCGTTAGTACGACGACCAACTGCTGCTGCAACACCAGTTGGTGCACGGAATTCACCGAAGACATCACGGAGAACTTGTGACCATTCGCCGGTTGTGCCACCAGCAATGGCCAACTCGATGGATGCTTCCATAATGTTCTCATCAGATTCGGCAGCACTGCGCAGGTGTGCAAGTGCAGCTTCAACGCGTGCGTTGTCACGCGAAGTGCGCCATGCGTTGACGTCTGCAGTCATTTCGGCTTCGACTGCTGGGTCAACAATCATGATGTTGTCTGTGCCACCTAATGGGCTTTCGGCAGATTCAACATATGAGTTCACGCCAACAACAGTTTGTTCGCCATTTTCAATTCGACGTGT